>NZ_AP024888.1:721844-1082767 GCF_024346995.1 Vibrio palustris
ATCCATACCTTTTCTTTGGCTCGGGTCATTGCGACATAAAATAAGCGGCGTTCTTCCGCATACGGGTAGTCATCACCGTTTTGATTCATTGCACTATCTAAATGCGCATTCTTCATTTTCATTGGAAACTGAGTTTCGTCGGCCCCGACTATGATGACATAATCTGCTTCTTTACCCTTACTGGCATGACACGTCATAAAGGTCAGTTTCAATGATAAATATTGGTTCTGCCAATCAGGCAACAATTCAGGTTGATGATAATGATTACGCCCCAACAATAACACCGTTTTGAGTCCATCGGCCTTACGGTTCAGTTGTGCGAGTATTTTCTCAACTTGACTCGTCGGCGCCACATACACCGCTTTTTGTTTTTGTGCTTTGTAACTAATGAGCGGTTTTTGTATCTGGTTCGGGTTTTTTTGAATAAACGTATTTGCCACAGCCCCAATCTGCTCATTAAACCGGTATGTCGTATCCAAATAATGCACCGTTGAGTGCGGAAAATGCTTTTGAAAATCAGTCGTCAGATTCACATTAGAGCCAGTAAACTGATAAATAGCTTGCCAATCATCACCAACGGCGAACAAATTACAGGCTTGCGGGCGTTGTTCACATAGTGCTTGTAATAGTTCTAAACGAGTAGGAGAAATGTCTTGATATTCATCCACCATAATAAATTGCCATGATGATGTATATTTAGACTGCGCCACATACTGTTTCGCACGCGTGATCATAAGATTAAAATCCACCTGCCCAGCATCTTTAAGCATTTGCTGCCACTCTTGATAACACGGCCAACATAGATTCAGTTCACTGTTTAGTCGTGTGTAGTCAGGATGATCGATCAAATGCTCTTGTATCGCTTTTTTCTTCATGTCTAGCTGACATAAATTATCAAGCTGAGACTCTAACCAAGCAATCAATTTCGGATTTTCTACTTGGCTACCGAGCTCATCGTCACCAGTTAAATACGCAATCGGCCATTTAGAAAGGTGTTTTTGCCAACGCTTAAAATTGGTCGGTGTCATCCAATGGCGTTTTAGCCAATCGATACACCATGCTTGTTTTAATTTGTTATCTGCGGCAACTGGTGACAAGGTCACATCCTGCCCATCGACATGCTTAAGAATAGTGAGACCAAGCTGATGGAAGGTATTGACTTGCACGCCATCGGCGGTATCGCCCAGCCGTTGCTTGATGCGTTCTTGCATTTCTGCCGCGGCTTCTTTACCAAAGGCAACCAAAAGAATATCTTCAGGATTGGCTAAACCACTCTTGAGTAAGTAGGCAATACGGGCGATCAATACACTCGTTTTCCCTGACCCTGCGCCTGCCAATACTAAATTATGGTCATCATTAAGCAATACAGCTTTTTGCTGTGAATCATTAAGCGGTGATGACTCTATCTCTTGAAATAGGGTCTGCCACTGTGGTTTTTCTTGCTCAACCCACTGATCATTACGTAATTCAAGTTGCATCGATGGCTCAGCAATCCAAGGGGTCATTGTCTCCATTGCATGCGGAACTCGCTGCGCTATTTCTGCTAATGAGATCCCCATAGCGGTCATATCTTGATTTACCCGCTTGACCCATTGCTCAATTAAGGAATGGGGTAAAAATGATGGAATGGCTAGGATTTTGGCTAAATCCTGTTGCCACTGAGGTAAATAATGACTTAGCTGCTGACACTGCTCTTGGTGCCATGCTTGATAAACGGCTACAGCATGCTCTGCCCATTGGCGACATTGTGGCCAAGGTAAGCCTTGAACTAGCCAAGAGCGTTGCTCTCCGTTCACTTCATGCGCATAAAATTGTAACGATCCCCAGAACAAGCCATGATGGACTTTGACACAGCCATTCCAGATCTGAAAAGGGATATGCTCTTCCTCTTTAATCGAGGATAAAACGATGTGTGCTTTATCTAACACAACTTCATAATATTCATTCGTTATTAAAAATTGGGCAGTCTTGGATGCGCTCAGCTGCATGGTGTCAACTCGTTGATTAAATTCGTCGTCATCATAACGTACTCACCATAAGGTTTGAAAACTTACTGTTAATATTTTCCATCATCTATCCCGAGAAGTAAAAAGCCAGTAACGGGTTACTCGTTTCATTACGCTATATCTGAAACAAAAAGGAAGATTTCTTTGACCTAGATACCTCGTAATTATATGAGTTCTGATACACTATGCGGTTATTAACTACGATAAATATAATAGAGATACAGTGCTAAATACCAACCGCCTTCGTTTATATTGGGCCAACAAAACACTTAATTATTCTGCCTTGATTTTAGTCACCCTCCTCGGGGTTGTGATCCCTTGCTGGTATTATCAATTGAATACCTATGTTACGCCTCTGATTTTAGGCGTTATAGCCGCCGCTTTGTCCGAGCGTGATGACAATTTTACCGGGCGATTGACAGCAATGTTGCTCACACTCCTATGCTTTGCGATTGCCGCTTTCTCTATAGAGCTACTCTTTAACCATCCGTTATGGTTTGGTATTGGACTGTGTCTATCCACATTTAGCTTTACTATGTTGGGCTCCTTTGGTTCTCGCTACGCTAGCATCGCGTTTGCGTCCCTGTTGCTTGCGGTCTATACCATGATTGGCGGTGCACAGCCTCACAGTATTTGGTTTCAACCCGTATTATTATTAACCGGAGCGGCTTGGTATTTTTTAATATCGATCATCTGGTATATATTTTGGCCAATGCAGGTCATTCAACATAACCTTGCAAGTGTTTTTAACCAGCTTGCCACTTATCTTGATTCCAAAGCCGCTATGTTTCATCCCGTCACCGGCTATACTCCCCAACCTCACCGTATTAATGAAGCACAGTTAAATGCCGCGACTGTCGCTTCGTTAAATCAATGTAAAGCTTTGTTGCTAACTCGCGCTCAACGCGGACACGTAGACAGTGCCAGTGATCGTTTCTTACGCATTTACTTTTTAGCGCAAGATATTCATGAACGAGCAAGTTCCACTCACTATCGCTATCAAGAACTGGCTGACCATTTCTCGCGTAGCGATATTCTGTTTCGTTTTCGTTACTTACTCGATAGCCAAGCCGCTGCATGCCGCAAAGTGGCACAGTGTATTCGTTTAGGGCAAGACTACGAACACAATGGCGAATCACTCTCGGCATTAGATGAATTGCAATTTTCATTAAACTATCTCAAAGAGCAACATAAGGATGAACAACGTTCATTATTAGCACAGCTTGGCTACCTTTTTACCAACCTTATGACAGTGGAGAAACTTCTGCACAACATTGGTTCTCCCTTTAACAACGTTCTGGATGAGGAAGAATTGCAAGATACGGAGCCACGGACTTGGAAAAACATGTGGGGCAATCTAAAAGCCAACATGACCCCAGATTCTATGTTATTTCGTCATGCGGTAAGAATGTCTACGGCGCTCACTCTAGGATACGTTATCCAGCAAAGCCTCGATTTAAACCTAGGTTATTGGATTCTCTTAACGACACTATTTGTGTGTCAACCTAACTATGTTGCCACACGTCAAAAAATCGTATCACGGATAATTGGTACAGTGGCTGGCCTTGTTGTCGGGACCTTATTATTAACATTATTCCCCTCTCAGGAAAGCCAGTTGGCGTTTATCGTTATTGCGGGGGTGATGTTTTTTGCGTTTCGCCTCAATAACTATGGGTATGCGACTGGCTTTATCACCTTATTGGTTTTGTTCTGTTTTAGTCAGTTAGGCCAAGGATTTGCCGTGATTTTACCACGCTTAGCCGACACGCTCATCGGATGTGTGCTCGCCGTCGGTGCTGTGGCCTATATATTGCCAGATTGGCACTCTAGACGCCTACATAAGGTGATGGCAGATGCCATTGCTAGTAACAAACACTATTTGGATCAAATTATTGGTCAATATCGTATTGGTAAAAAAGATACGCTGAGTTATCGCATTGCCCGCCGTAATGCACATAACCAAGATGCAGCGTTGTCCGCGGCCGTCAATAATATGCTCGCAGAGCCGGGACGTTTTCGTACCACAACCGAAGAAAGCTTCCGTTTTCTTACGCTAAACCATGCACTATTAAGTTATATTTCCGCTCTTGGAGCACACCGCACTCGCATAAGTGACCATGTTCATACGTTGATTTTAGAATCCCATTCGTTGATTCATCAGCACCTTGATGTGCTTCATCAGCAACTATTTAATCATTGTGAGCAAAGCGACGTATTACTGATTAACGATCTTGGTTTAGAGAAAAAATTATCGACTTGGCGCGACGAAGACGATGATAGTGCTCGGATGGTATTACAACAACTGCACCTGGTATATCGTATGTTACCAGAGCTTCATTCCCTCGCCGATAAACTTGCCGTACGCGTGCAACATCCAGAAAATACTGAGCAGGCACACTAAAACTGAGCTAATTCACTTAACGGTGAATTAGCCTATTTTTAACACATATCGGACATTGCTATTTAGCAAAATCGTACTATGTACCCATAAAGTATGAGGGTCATACAGCACTTAATAATTACGTTGAAAGAAGTAGACGTTCATTATTGACTGACGTGCCTTCTAAAATAACGTCAAAGTATGAGTTAGGGCGGAGAGTACTATGTCCAGTAACCAGTTCGAACAAATCAAAGATCAGGTTGAACAGCTAACACCTCAACAGCTGAAAGCCTTACAGGGCATGATAAATTATAGATTGGATGATAGACAACAAGACTTATTAACCGATGAAGAGCGACACCTTATCACCAGCCTCTTTGCGTAATTGACTTGTAAAAACACGAATAACTGTTTAAACTTTGTGCAACTAAGGTGGTTAATATGTCAATTTCAGGTATCGGTTCGAATGGCTACGGCATCATCCAGCGTTCACAACAGATGGCCGACAATGCCGCTCAAGACATTCAGCAAGCTCAAGTACGGGATCAACGTCAAGATCCAATGGAATTTAATAAGGTTGATTTGTCTGAACAAGGCAAAGCTCAAGCAATGAGAACCATGAGAGAAGAACCGACCCCTTCTCAAACGGACGCTCTTATCGACTTGAACCAAGCTCAGCATTACAACCGCGCGGGTGTCTCTGTGGTTCAAAAAGAACGCGAAATGCTTGGCAGTATGTTAGACTTACGCGTCTAACCATAAGAATAACGACTTAAAAGGCATCCTCTGGATGCCTTTTTTATTGCTTATTCGATCAAACGTTTTAGACATGATTATATATTGTGTTTATTGGCTGCATTAGTACAATGCCTCGATGATGACCGACCTAACTATTTCATGATTGATAATTCTTCACGCTTTCAACCTTGCCAGATTGACTCAGTCAATACTGATGACGCTCGCCCACTCGACTTACCTGCCAGTGGACGTTTAACCCCTCATCTCGTCAATAAGCGTTGGCAACAAATAACACAACCAGAAGCGCAAGCGGCCTTACTCGATCATCAGACCGAGCAAACCATGATGACTTATCAAAAGAATATTGAGCACTTTATTGGTACTGTAAAGCTTCCCGTGGGTATTGCTGGACCAATCATGGTACGTGGTCAGTATGCGCAGGGAGAATTTATTATTCCACTTGCTACAACAGAAGCGGCACTGGTTTCATCTTACCATCGTGGCAGTCGTTTAATTACCGCAGCAGGTGGCGCCGATGTTATGGTTCTACGCGAAGGCGTTACACGCACGCCTGGGTTTGCTTTTGACTGCCTAGCCGATGCGGCACAATTTATCACTTGGGTTTCACAACAATTCCATTGGTTAACCTCACTAGCAGAGCGCACAACCCATCATGGTAAATTACAAAATATCCAAGTTGAGATGGAAGGTAATCATGTTTATCTTATCTTTGAGTTTTTTACCGAAGATGCCAGTGGGCAAAATATGGTGACCATTGCGACCCAAGCCGCTTTTGACTATGTCATGAACAATAGCCCCGTCACTCCTCGCCATGCTTTCTTAGATGCGAATTTATCGGGAGATAAAAAGGCTAATAGCCATGCTCTACGCCATGTCAGAGGTAAAAAAGTCACCGCAGAAATTCATATACCTGAGCGTTTAATTGAGCGCTACTTACATACCAGTAGCGATGCGATGATCGAGTTTGGTTTAATGGCCAACAACGGCGGACAATTGAACGGCACTATTGGCACAAATGCTCACTATGCTAATGCATTGGCTGCATTTTACATTGCTTGTGGCCAAGATGCCGCTTGTGTAGCCGAGTCGGCCATCGGTATGACACGCTTTGAACGTTCAGTCCATGGTGGCCTGTGTGCCAGCGTAACATTACCCAATATTATGGTCGGCACAGTCGGTGGCGGTACGCAACTGCCCTCACAAAAAGCATGTTTAGATCTTTTAGGTTTACATGGTCCTGGACATGCCAAGGCATTAGCGGAAGTATTAGCAGCGACCTGTTTAGCCGGAGAGTTATCCATTGTGGGCGCATTCTGCGCAGGTCACTTCACCCGCGCGCATCATAAACTTGCGCGTTAAGACGTAAAAGGGATCACATCACGCTGCGAAATGCTCACGCCTTTAATTTGTGCATAGAGGCGTTGGCCGACCTCAAGATTTAATTCGTGCAACGCCCACTCGCTAATCGTCGCCCATAATTCACAATCTGGGGCCAAATTTAATCGAATTTCAACATAACGCGCCGCATTATCATTATGTAAATGACGGATCTCGGCCACATACACAGCCAACACATTACGAATTGAAGTATTAGTCGGTTTATCTAATGCGATGGACACATCGGTCGCGCGTATTTGTACACGCAGCGCGTCTCCTTGCACTCCTTTGCAATGTTGAACCCATACTGGAACTTGCTGATTCAAAAGTACTTCTGTCAGTCCATATTCTTCCCATTGATGATGAATCGATGCACTAAATAGAGAGCTACGCTCGTTGACGCCTAACCACGGATGCATGGCTTGCGAACGCCAGACCTCTTCCACCAAACCTGACTCAATGACACGCCCTTGTTCCATTAACACCAAGTAATGGGCTAAGCGTAATAGCTCATCTATGCTATGCGTGACATAAACAATGGGTATATTAATACGCTGAGCCAAGTGCTCTAGAAACGGCATCACCTCACGCTTTCTTGGTAAATCCAAAGACGCCAAAGGTTCGTCCATTAGTAGTATCTCAGGATTAGACAATAAAGCGCGAGCGATAGCGACACGCTGTTTTTCACCACCAGACAAAGCGTTGGGATAACGCGCTAATAACGGCTCCAGTGCCAGCAGATCAATGACATCATGCCACATGCTGCTATTATCGTGATGCGATTTCATGCCATAACGTAGATTACCGCGTACTGTATAATGAGGGAATAATCGAGCTTCTTGAAATACATAACCAACCTTACGTTGTTCAATCGGAACATTTATACCTGCCTGTGTATTGAGCAACATACGTCCATTCAGGCATACAATACCTGAGTCTGGCGACGAAAGACCGCTGACGGCATTAATTACCGACGTTTTTCCGGCTCCGGAGCGTCCAAACAATACCGTAATACCGCTAGCTGGTATTTCAACATCAATCGCTAAACATGTGTCTCCTAACTGCTGTTGAAATTCAACCTTGAGCCCTTGGTTCATCGCCATATTCATCGTTTGCTCCCAAGCCGAGATGTCATGATTCGACTGCACCATTCAGATGCAAATAAAGACAAAAGTGCAATCACAACCGACACAATACACAAGCGCGCTGCACTCATTTCAGCTCCAGGTGTTTCCATAAAATTATACATAGCGAGTGGAATAGTCTGCGTTTCACCGGGAATATTGGACACAAAACTAATTGTGGCGCCAAACTCACCTAAACTGCGTGCAAACGACAACATAACTCCCGTGATAAGACCTGGTATGGTCAACGGTAACGTTATGGTAACAAAGGCTTTCAATGGTGAAGCACCCAGCGTACGTGCAGCTTGCTCTAACTTTATATCAACGTTCTCAATACTTAAACGAATTGAACGCACCATGAGAGGTAACGCCACTACCGAGCACGCCAGTACCGCACCACGCCAGCTAAAACTAAACGAGACACCAAACGTACTTAACCATTGACCAATAACCCCTTGCTTACCCATGGTTATCAATAATAAATAGCCGATCGCAACGGGTGGCAATACTAGTGGCAAGTGGATAATACTATCGAGAATACCTTTACCAGGAAACTGGGTACGAGCCAAAATAAAGCCTAAAAAAAGGCCAATAGGCAGTAGCCATATCACCGTCATACTCGCCACTTTCACGCTCAAAATCAACGCAGTGATTTCACCATCCGCAAGCCACATAGCGATCTAGTGCTCCTTAAAGGTTGCTTGACCTAAATGCGTATTAAACCCATATTTTTTTAAAGTCTTCTGGGCATCAGTCGAATGCATATAGGCGACAAAATCATCCACCTGAGGCGTTTGACTCAGTGTCACTAAGGGATAGTGGATAGGATCATGATGTGACTCTGCGAACGTATGCACAATACTGACAAGATCGGATTGTAACGCATCTGTTTTGTAGACTATCCCCAACGGTGCCTCGCCTCGTTCGACCAAAGCTAAAGCTAAACGGACATTATTAGTTTGCGCGAGGCGCGGTTGAACCGCTTGCCATACTCCTAGACTTTGTAACGTTTCACGAGCATAGATACCTGCTGGTACCGCTTGCGTATTACCAACCGCCAAACGAGAATCATCGAGCTTTGCTTGCCATGCCGACGACTCCCCCACATCAAAATGAGCAGCAGGTAAATCACTGGGCTGAATTAAGACCAAATCATTCCCAACTAATAAACGAACATTAGCAGCAGATACTGTGCCTTGATTGACTAAATAGTGAACCCATTTTTCGTTGGCAGACAGATACACATCAGCGGGTGCGCCATGCTCTATTTGACGAGCCAATGATGATGATGACCCGAAGACGGGAACCACTCGAATATTAGGATGTTGCTGGTGGTAATCCGACACTAATTCATTCACTGCATTCGTCATGGAAGAAGCCGCATACAAATGAATAACAGATTGAGCCCAAACCGAATGGCTCAAAACAATGGAAAGAAACAGGACGAGAATTGTTTTCATTTAAATATCTCACTTCAATAGGAAAATTTTCACGCAAAGATCGTAACATGACTGATACGCGACCTTTTACTCGTGGCAAAAGTTCGTAAACGTGACTGACATCATTACATCATGTATCAATAAAGTTTCAAGTAAAAACCACAATAGATAGAATGTCTTATAATAGATATGTATATATCTACGCATATTGATATGCTGCGCTAAATTTTATGGACTCCATAGATGTCACCGCTTGTAACAATAAAAAGAAACCAATCAGTCCATTACATCTTTAAAAACTATGACAAAGCAGCTTATTATTGAATCTATAAATAAATCATAAGACGATGAAGATAATACTTAAAATACTATCAATTACTTAGTTATGTATTATCTTTAGTATTATGTACATTCAGGATATTCATTACTCATGATGCAAAAATCGACGTTTATTGTAGCCACTACCCTAGCCCTTTGCTTACCCACTACAGCGCTCGCGAATAACTTTAATTATAACTACTTTGAAGTCCGCACTACCGTTAGCCCGCAATCTTCTGGCGTAGAATTAAGCAGTTATTTCACCGAAAACTCGCATTTTATCCTACGTGGAGACTCGCGGTTTAGTAGTGATTGGGATCTTGCCGCCGGTGTCGGATTTAATGGGCCATTTGGCAATTTTGTCGATATTTATGGTCAAGCCTTGATTCATCAAATTCGCGAAAATGGATTTAGTGACAGCAAAGATTCCACAGATATAGAAATTAGTTTAGGGGCCAGGGCGTGGTTAGCCCCTCAGGTGGAAGGTTCTTTGCGTTTAGGCAAATTAGCCGAACATTCAATCTTTATTGCTGGCCTTCGTTTTCATTCAACCGACCAACTTTCTGTTGGCATCGAAAGTCGCAATGCCGGTATTTGGGGCCCACAGCTTGGATTAAGTGTACGCTTTGTGTATTAAGCACTCAGTGTGCTAGCAATTAAGTCGATTCTAAATGCTGATTTTTAAAGTATTGGAGCGCTCGATACAGGCTGATTTCTTTAATTGGTTTGACCAAAACATAGTCTGCTCCAGCAGCAAAAAAAGCATCACGCGTTGCGTCCATACCATCAGCCGTACATGCGTAAACCACCACTGGCAGCTGTAATTCTTGTTTAATACGGGCAGTGGCTTCCACACCACCTAACTGTGGCAACTGGTTATCCATAAGCACTAAATCGAAATGTTGGGTTTGTAGTTTCTCAATCGCTTTGTATCCATCCGTCACCCAATCGGTTTTAATATTGTATTTTTCACAAAATGCCTTCGCAATAAACGCATTAGTATGATTGTCTTCTACTAACAAAACAGATAATTGACGATTAAATAACGTAAAGTCAATGACATCCGAATCCGGTGTCGGAAGTGACTTAGAGGGAACAACCACATCCAATGGGATCGATAAGGTAAATTGCGTGCCTTGATTCACTCTCGAGGTAACACTTATATGACCCTCAAGCATAGTCAGTAAGTTTTTCACAATCGCCAGTCCAAGACCACTACCGCCATATTCACGGACATGCGGCGTACCCGCTTGCATGAATGGTTCAAATACCACTCGTAAGTCTTCTTCACTGATCCCGATACCGGTATCGCTGACCTTAATGTCTAAACTCAATGGAGAAGTGCTATCATTGATATGCATATCGACGGTAATACCGCCTTCATGTGTAAACTTAGTCGCATTATTTAGCAGGTTAAACAAAATCTGATTAATACGCACTTGATCATTGCGCACGTACATAGTGTGCGGTATATCGGTATTCACTTCTAATGTTAACTGCTCATCACGACATAACGGATAATAAATTTGCTGGATAGTCATGGCTAAATCAGCTAACCGGAACTCGGTCGGCTTAAGAGTAAATTTACCTTGTTCAATCCGAGAAAAGTCTAAAATATCACTCAATACCGCAAGTAAATGCTCGCCACTACTGCACAACACTTTCACTTGCTCAATTTGTTCTTTCGTCTCGACCGTGCGTTGCAGTAACTGAGAAACACCCAGAATGCCATTGAGTGGGGTACGTAACTCATGGCTCATTTGTGCTAAGAAGTCTGCACGTAATTTCGCCGATTCTTCTGCTTCTTTACGCGCAATACGGCTTTGCTTTTCAGCTTCAATGATAGTAGTGATATCATGCCCTTGAGCAATCACAGATTGTATTTCATTATTCACTGTAATCGGTGATAAATTCCAGCGAAACATTTTGCTGCCCAGCTCCGTCAAGACCGATGAGGTCAAATGGCCTCTAGTGGTATCTTGAATCAGTCCTTGTAACTGCTCAGCAAGCATGGTGAATAATGACTCTCCATTTTCATATTGATTTAAAAACTCTTCTTTCGCCGAAGGATTCATTTTTATTAATGACCCATCAGCGCCCCACAACAGCATCGGTGACGTTGTGTAATTAAACAGATCTTCGAACTGTTTTTCTTGTTCGGCTAACCGCGAGAAGGTGTTTTCTAAGGTCCGTCCAAAATGATCAAATTCATAAATCAAGGAACCAGGGAAGGATTTATTGTCGCCTTTCTTCGCCACTTGGTGCGTATAAGACATCAAGCTACTAATCTCACTTTCGATACGGCGTTGAAGCCACCAACGTGTTAAAAAAGCCACAATCACCATTGCGACAAGCGCGAATGCCATCCAAAAATAGTAATTATTCCTGAGTGATAAAGCATTATGATTATTTTGCACAGAGTACACTTTCAAATAAGTTGATACACCTTCAACCATTAGCGTCGCACGGCTCACCATGTACTCGTTGTATATGCCTTTATCTTGTTTTGACTGGACAATATCCGCCGCTGAGTAGGCTTCACTACCACTTAATGTTGTTGCTAACACGTGAGAACCCACCGTTAGAATCAGACTCTCTGAGTTACTGCCATCACGCATCGTTTCTAACAAGGCATAGTTATTATTTAGAACGATACCCACGTAGAGGTAACCACTGACTTCTCCCGTTTTTTGATCCACCATTGGTGAACGCCGAATTAAAAGATACATGGTGTTTAATTGCGAAGGCGTGGCAATAAGATGCCAATTGCTATTGAAAGCGACGCGACTAATGATGTTGTGCAGGCTGTGCTCAGCAATGCCATAAAATTGCGCATTACCGTCATCCCAGAATTGCCCTTTCGTCGTGGTAATAAAACGAATATCAGGGGTATTGGTAATTTCCCTTTGGTCAACTCGATTAAAATATTGATCTATCGGTCTAAGGTTCTGATGCTCTATCATCTTCACCAAGCTTTGGCTTTGCGCACTACTATCTTGGTGGATTTGCACGGTAGACAAACGATAATCAAATAGACTTTGCACTAAATTACTCGTCTGCCGGCTTGTCCTTTTTACTTCTTGCGACATCAAACGACTACTGATTTGATAACTCTGGAATAACACGGTAACAATCAACACGCCGAGTACCATCACAATCGCATAACTGACAAAATTCGCGATATGTTTTTTGGGCTTAATGATCATATTTTGAGGCTTCATATGACTAGCCCTTAACGGTCTGAATAACGAAACGCTTGCTTCTCTAACTTGCGAATGCGTTCGGGGCTGTCTTCCTTCGTGACCAAATCAAACTGACCAGAATAGACCGTGGGTGACGGTTTGCCTTCTAAATCTAGCTTAATCGCTTCAGCCATAGCCACACCTGTATCATCGTTCATGCGCATCACCGTCGCATCAAGTTTCCCCGCTAAAATAGCATTGAGTTCTGCGGTGCCTCCTCCCCAGCCATTTAGCTTGATATGTTGTTTGCCTCGCTTTTCTAGCGCGTGCATGGCACCTAGCGCAATATCAGTGGAGCAGGCATAAATGAATTGAATATTGTCATTTTCATCGAGAATATGCATTGTTGCATCATAGCCACTTTGTTCAGTGGCATTGGTATAGTAAGACGCCACTAATTGAGCATTACCACGGTTATGCATTTGTTCAATAAAGGTCCCACCGCGCGCTGCACTGATATAGCCTTCAGAATAATACAGCATTGCGTAACGACTATTTTTAGGCTCTGCTTGACTAAAGTAATCCACGAGACGTTGCGTGCCGATCTCGTGATCAAAACCAACGTACATGAATGGCTGATGCTCTTTCCATGCTTTCACTGGTGTCGTGATATTCTGTAAAATGATTTTAGTTTCAGATGACTGCAATACATGTTCGATGAATTTACGATGTCGCACTGAATTTAATGTGAAAATAAGATATTGCGATTTATCTTTGAGTGCTTCCATTAAAGACAAGCTTTGCTGACGTGCATCCACATTCGGACGTGTAAAAACTTGATTTATCGTATAACGAATGCCGAGCTCTTCCATACGTAATTCAAAGGCTTTGATATTACGTACCCAGTAATCAGACACTTGGCTAGCCGGATAAATAACGGAAATCGTGATGGGTTTGTTTTGGTGCTGCGCCAAAGGGACAGGGTTTTCATGCACCATATCACTTAATTGCTGAGTCAATTTCTTTTGTTCAGGGTGGTTGTCGAGGTACTCTTGATAATGCCAATACCCTTTCAGACTTTGAGAAGCGTGGGTTGGCAGGCTGAACGCGGTTATAAATCCACACATCATAAAGGTAGAAATTGTTTTGATCATGTCATCTCGTCTCACGCCACGAATAAAAAGCACCGTGTGATGGACTCACGGGCTCTCATCCCTAGATGTTAGGAATAAAAAAAACAGCCCGATGATTATGAAACATAAGTAAATTAAATGATAGTACGGATAACAAAAAAGCTGGCTATCCGCACTACATTGTTGATTTGGAGAACAGAACGTTAAAAAGTGAAGGCGATGTTAGCCGCAACGCCCATTTGTTGCTGGTTAGCGTAACTACCGCCAATATCGAGACTAACCACATCACCAGGGCTGATACCAATGCCCGCAGTCACTGCATTATCCATATTATCCTTTAAGTCAATGGCATAACCAGCGCGTAATTGTGCCCACCCCCAAGCGTTACCCTCAATGCCAAATCGTACATATTGGGTATCATCATCACTGCTAAGAAAACGTTTTTTCTTCGTTAAATCAACATCAACGGCGGCGGTAAAAAACGACGTCACATACGCACCAGACACCGTCACCTGCGTATTCAATTTATAAGTGTCTGAACCATCTTGAGTGTCAATCGACTTTGAGAACAGATCTTTCACTGCGATACCAGCGCGAAAATCACTGATCATCCAAGCAGCACCTAAATCCATATTGAATGCTGATTTTTTTTGTTCGCTTTCGTCATAGTCATCTAGGTCAAAGTCTTCTACTGACGCAGAATCTTGATAAGTACGTAATTGCTGAATTTTAGGTGAAATACCAAAAGCCACATCTTGGCCCGCCAACGTAAACCGTTTCGCGATTGCCAATCCGAACTCGACGTTAGCAAACGCGGTTAGCGCAACACTCGAATTTTCATAACGGTTCTGTACCAAGGTTGGTAGCGTGCCTAAATCTGGAGCAATATTTGGCTTGGCATTAATTTCAGCTTCGCCTTTCATAAACAAATTAAAGGAGAGCGCATTCATAGGAATGGCAATCGCCGCCCCCGCGCTTGCACTTACATTGGTGGCTTGATTATCCGATAAGCGATTGAGGTAGTCATTTAGCTCACCTGCATTTGCTAGCTCGGCAGTGGTGCCGCCACTTTTAAAATCATCGATAGTATCTTGTAAGTCATCTACTTCACTAAGGGTATCGTCTTTATCTCGAGCTGAAATACCAATACCGGGTAATAACAACCCAATATCATCATTATCGCGATAAACAGCAACAAGCGCAGGGTTGTAAAATGGCGCAAGTAAATAGTCGGCGCTGCTCACACCAGTGCCCCCCATTGCCATCCCGCGCGCATCAACCACTCCACTACTTGCAAATACAGGAGCCGACACTAATGATCCAGCGACCATTAAACCCAGTAAATGTTTTTTTCCCATGATAGCTATACTCTTTGTAATAGGCTTAGACTAAGCGTAATGCGTGGGAGAAATAGCAATCGATAATTATTAAAACAAATCGCGAGAATGTGAATCAACTCTCGTTAACAAGGGAAATGAGGGATCAGTCGACGTTAAAAAGAGTGTCGAGTTGGTATTCTCGACCAATTAATCGCTCTTTTTGTTTCTTGCTTAGCTGTTTAATGCGGTACTCTATTTTTTGCGCTTCACTTCGCGATGTGGCTACTTTTTGCATCCATACTAAATGTAATGGCCCTTTACCTTTTAACGCTTTCGCACCTTGTCCAACTTGATGCTGAGCAAACCGCCTAGTCACATCTGTCGTGATCCCACAATACAGCGCATTGTGGCGAGTCCTTATTAAATACACCCACCACCACTGACAAGTCGCTTCAGTCATTATTGTTACGCATTTCCGCTTCAAGCCGAGCAACCACGGCCGTTAGAGAGATCACTTGCTCACGTAACTCGGCTATTTCCTCTTTGAGAGATGCCGTATCTTCCGGAAGCGGACACACAGACAGCGATGGCGTAGGCTCCACTAACGCTAGTGCTCCAACATCAGAAAACACATGCTGGTAGCGACACTCTCGCTTACCGGGCTCTCTTGCTAGCTTGACAACGAGCGCTCCACAAGCGTGTTCATTCGCCATATACTCAAGCACCGCCTCAGTCTCTTTACTATCCGTAAACTCACACAGACGATTCGTCCTCGTGCGCAGTTCGCCCGCCGTTTGTGGCCCACGTAGTAATAATAAACACAGAATACCCAGCTCTTGTTCGGTTAATTGCAAATCGCCAAATTCCGTATTACAAAAGCGGTGTTGATATTTACGCGTTGCACTAGAAAACTTACTTTCATCACTCACAAGACGACGGTCTAACAGCGCGTTAACGCCATCTAATACCTGATTTTCATCAAGATCGGTTACCGGGTCTCGATTACTTTTTTGATTGCATGCCGTCATTAAGCTTTTAAGACTTAAAGGATAGTAATCCGGAGTAGTAATTGCTTTCTCTGTTAAACAGCCAATAATTCTTGCTTCAACAGGTGAAAGTTCCATGATCATTATAAAATCCTTATTGTCATTATATATGAACGTTTTTAATGCTCGTTCTTAGTCGGTAATTGAATAATCTTCCCATTTTCGTCGACGAGAACGATTTTGGCACGATTAAGCTCAATTTCCGTTAATGCTTGTTCTTCACGTTCAGTCACATAAGCGACACCGAGACGGCTTGATATACAATCAACATCCGAATCTACCTGATGTGGTGTCTTCTCTACTACAATTTCAGAGTCATGCATGATTTTGTTACAACTTCTTCATTAATTAGGTGCCATCATATAGCGCATCTTTGATGAAGTACAATGTCGCAATAATTTAGGCGCTCAACAATTGACCAGCTCTGTCTTATCTTTGATCTAAAAGCTGTTATGAGTGAAAACTATGTGTTTTAATCAGAACTAGTAAAAGACATCTATAGGGAAGGGACCTATGAACAGCGTATTTGAAATCGTGAGCCTAGCTCGCCGTAAGAACAAGCTCAAACGCGAATTAATCGACAATGAAAAAAAAGTGCGTGATAACCGTAAACGTGTCGATTTGTTAGAAAATTTAATGGACTATTTCCATCCGAACATGACACAAGAAGAGATGCTGACGATTGTGAAAAACATGAAGTCAGATTACGAAGATCGTGTCGATGACCACATTATTAAAAGTGCAGAAGTCTCCAAAGAAAGACGCGACATTAGTCGTCGTATTCGAGAACTGACACAACAAGATAAAATTGCGACTCAACAAGGCAAGAAATCATAATTGATACTCAGCCTTGTGATTATTAAGCCCGTACTAAGCGGGCTTTTTGTTTTCTTTACCCGCCTAAACGTTTAAATACCACATGTAATCGATTGCCTTGTCAGTTTCTTTGTTTTTCATAGGAATTGCGCCTTCCATCACATTTTGACAACTGCTATAGTCCGTGCCTCTAAAACACAGCGTGTTTCAGTACTCTAATGGTCATATCTTTCGAGGCATGAAGCTTCCCTCTGTTTCTCATGAAGAGAAGTCTGGACCAATAACGCCAACCTCTGTTTCAGATAAGCAAGGAATTAATATGGATCTCAATACGATTGAAATCACGGGATATGCTGCCTCGATAATGGTCGCGATATCACTCACGATGAAAGACATTGTGAAGCTACGTGTGTTGAACTTCATTGGCTGCATCATTTTCTGTATTTATGGCAGTATTATTGGTGCATGGCCTGTCGTCGCCACGAATACCTTCATCGCTATCGTCAATGTTTACTATTTGTATAAGATGCGTCCGTCCAAACAAGACACGTCAACCTAGAAGAGTCCTATACTGATGGTCATGTTTGACTAAAACATGACCATTTTAGATGCTTGTGACACTCGCTCATCACTTCGACTTATTCTATAATCACCACCATCATTAACTTGTTAAGATTATCACCATGTCGACACTCACCACTCGCTGCCCAACTTGCCAGCGCTTAAACCGTATCCCTACCACTCGAGTAGAACAAAAGCCTCACTGCGGACAATGCCAAGCATTACTGCTCGATGGCGTACCGATTGAAGGCACAACGGATAATATTACTGCACTACTCTCAAGCTCTAAACCTGTTGTGATTGATTTTTGGGCACCATGGTGCAATCCCTGTGTCGGTTTTGCGCCCATTTTTAGTGATGTAGCTGCAGAAAGACATGATCAGATCCGCTGCGTTAAAATTAATACGGAAACTCAAGAGGCACTCGCCGCACAGTATCGTATCCGTAGCATTCCAACGATCATGGCATTTAAAAATGGTCAGTGCATTGACACGATTAATGGTGCATTACCTAAAGGGCAGTTCGATGAGTGGCTTAATAACGCGTTAAATAAATAACACGTCTTAAACAGGTAGTTAAAAATATCTCGTTTACAGACACTTATTTTGTTTGCTCTACACTCGAACATAAAAGATTCTTTTTGCCATCATTTACAGAAATGTACACGTAATATTTACGCTATAAAGTGAGAAACTTGCTTGTGCATCATCTAACCAATTAGGGGGAAATTGAAGATCTAAGGTGTCGATAATATCGACAGAGTGATATATTGTTCATTCGAAAGCTTTACAATCAGATTTTATCTATGATTTCTGCAAATCATCCAGATAAAATTCTGAGTGGAAGCCTATAAAGTCATTACTAAAAGCGACTAATAATGCCAGATGTATTCAAGAAATACAGTATAGAAACCACTGACTATGAAGTCGGACAAGATAATATTCAAAAATGGGGTTTTGATGTACACAACGCCGTTTTTGGAATCAGCGCTAGTCTAATCATTGTTTTTCTTATTGCTGTTCTCGTTGCTGATCCAGCGACTGCTAAAGACACACTAAGTACAATAAAAAATACCATCATTGAAGACGCGGATAGCTTTTTCATGTGGGCGATGAATGCCTTCCTCGTTTTCGGGCTCATCCTCATGGTATCTCCTTTCGGAAAAATAAAAATAGGCGGACGTGAAGCAACTCCTGATCACTCCACTTTTTCTTGGCTTTCCATGTTATTTTCTGCCGGCATGGGCACCGCTTTGCTATTTTGGGGCGTAGCTGAACCGACAGCATATTATACAGATTGGTATGGCACACCTCTTGATGTCACACCATTTACTCCTGAAGCAAAAGCACTAGCATTAGGCACGACCATATACCATTGGGGTATACATGGATGGTCTATGTTTGGTCTTGTTGCCCTATCGTTAGCATTTTTCCACTTTAATAAGGGTCTACCTTTATCCATGCGCTCTGTTTTCTACCCTATTTTTGGAGATAGAGCTTGGGGTTGGTTAGGACATATTGTGGATATTGTGGCCGTTCTTGCGACCTTATTCGGTTTAGCAACATCCCTAGGGCTAGGCGCACAGCAAGCATCAAGTGGTATTAACTATACGTTAGGTACTCACGCTGGCATGTGGCTAGATATGGTTGTGATAGCCGTTGTAACGGCCATTTCCGTCTTATCAGTCATGAAAGGTATTGATGGTGGAGTAAAACGTCTTAGTAACTTCAATATGATATTTGCGTTTGCGCTATTAGCTTTCGTGATAGTGGCATGTTGGGGCACGGTTTGGTCATCACTGACCAATAGCTTTATGGGGTATGTTGAAAATATTATCCCGTTGAGTAATCCATATGGGCGTACTGATGAGAAATGGATGCATGCATGGACACTATTCTACTGGGCATGGTGGATTTCTTGGTCACCGTTCGTCGGTATGTTTATCGCACGGATTTCTCGTGGCAGAAGTGTTCGAACCTTCATGTTAGCGGTAACGTTTATTCCAACCATTGTAACACTCATTTATATGGGCATTTTTGGTGGTGTTGCCATCGATCAAGTAGCGAATCATATTGGTGTGCTTGGAGAAAAAGGGATTACTGATATTTCCATGACCTTGTTCTACATGTATGACAATATTCCTTATGGTAATGTAATATCGATTATTTCTATCGCTCTCATCTTAGTCTTCTTTATTACGTCATCAGATTCAGGCTCGTTAGTTATTGATAGTATTACAGCGGGCGGAAAAGTTGACTCTCCTATCCCACAACGTGTGTTTTGGGCAAGTATGGAAGGTGCTATCGCAGCAACGATGCTGTGGGTCGGCGGTAAAGATGCGCTACAAGCATTGCAGTCAGGAGTCGTAGCAACAGCATTACCGTTCACGTTTGTACTGATTATTATGTGTATGAGTCTTCTGATGGGGTTAAAGTCAGAATATTCGGTGTACAAAAAAATCCCCTTAGTGCAGAACTAACCTTCTCACTGATAAAAAAAAGAAGCGCATATGCGCTTCTTTTTTTATGCGTATTCGCCACTAAGACCTGGAGAAATGAGACGTCATATCACACGATAATCAAGAAAATAAGACACACAGCAGCGATTACAGAACGATTATCAATCATGACCTCTAGCTCGCTCTTGTAAAGCATAAACCGCTGATTGATGGTGTAGGCATGACAGGGGTGCGATCGATGACTCATCCGTTTCTAAACTTCAATAAGTGCTGATGAATAGCATCTTATTTCTATACTAAATCAGACCAATATAGAGCACTAGAACAAGTGTGAATGATGACAAGAACGTCGAAGAGAAAATTAAAGACCATTACCAAATGTTACTCGTCGATCATACCTACACCTCAAGTGTATCCAATGCTGACAAGAACAAGATATCAGAGACCAATAGACGTAAAAAAGCCTGACCAGTTTTGATCAGGCTTTTCAATATCTGGAGGCGCGTCCCGGAGTTGAACCGAGGTCCACGGATTTGCAATCCGCTGCATAGCCACTCTGCCAACACGCCTTAAATGATATGGTGCCCCGGGCCGGACTTGAACCGGCACAGCGCGAACGCCGAGGGATTTTAAATCCCTTGTGTCTACCAATTCCACCACCGGGGCAGCTATTGCTGGTGAAGACACCCTATCATTAATCTTAACGCCTTTCCCGTTAAGACGAGATGTACTTTACTCGATTGAGAAATAAGATCAATAAAAAATTTAACTTTATGATTTAAATGATCAAAAAACAATCTCACCTGTTTAATATCGCCGCACATAGTTGAAGTTATGAGCAAATATAAATCGGTTTATTTCTTAATCACGGTTTCTCTTGCAAGTCATATCCATTAAAAATGGTAAACTATAGAGTATGTATGAGAGTATGATTATCCACAGCACCAACTTGCGCGATAATACAAGGGACCCTTTAAGATTAAATAGTATACTTTTTTGCTATATCATCGGTTATACCGAACGGCATATATTCTTTTAAAAGCATCAGTGTATTTTGACTTGCCGTCAACCACATTGATAATGCGTAGCTGTAATTATTTAAATCGTCAACAATATATTGATTTTTTTTATCTGTATGCCTATTCAATGGTGTTAACCATGAATTATTCGCCGACGCACTAGACAATGGCACATCACCTTCAACGTGTGCTAAATCGATCAAAATACTCAATTTTTCATTAATTTTTTCGATGTCTATTTCATCAATGTTGTAGGCTAATATATCGTTATTAATCACATCTGGTAGCGTTTTTAAAGCGAGAGTTAAAGAATCAATACTTATCTGTCTCATCATTGTTTGCACAGTATTCCTGTAACCGTCAGCCCCCTCTTTTTCATATTTAAAACGCGGTTGTGAACAATGTATCGATTGATGCTGCGAAAAGTTCTCTTGGACAAACCCTGATCCATAACGATTCAAAAGAAAAACAACCCCTGTTGTATCGTGTATTTTCTGTATAACTTTATCAACTAAGTAACTGATTGACTTACAATCTGCTTCAGAGCGAATAGCTTCGAGCTTGGCAATACGTTCATCCAAAAAATGTAATTCCATAGTTTTCTTCCTAAATACTACAACGTGATAGAGCGATATTTAATCAAATATCTGTAAGTCTATTTATCTCACGATATTAGTAGGTTATCACTCTATGTAAACGAAATTTTTTCTCTTACATGGAGCAATTCCACATTATTTATGAGAAAAACTTAATTCGTTTCTTTAAATATCTAATGTTGGCTGATTAATATCTATTAATCATAGCTAAAAGACCATTACCTTCACAATAAGTTACGCCGTCACATTAATTGAATAGTGTTCATTTGCCGTTTACACCCTATCCATAAAATTGTCGTCATTGACGTCTTACTGTCACGCCATGACACGGTGATGACTATTTAACCACTTAATGACGTATTTATCACCGTTAGATGAAAAAACTTTTAATTTAATTGTTAATAATAGAAGAGTTGGATATCAACGTGATTTAAATCACGACATAAGGAAATAACATGACGTCAATTATTTTCTTTTATTTACCCCATAAAGACGTATTCGATGTGGCCACAACGCGCATCTATTGAAACAAATGAGGAGTACATAATGAAAAAGCTATTTCCAGCCATCACAGGCCTACTATTAATTGGTGCATACTCTCTTCCTACTTATGCTGCATCGAATAACGATAGTGGTTTATATGTCGGTGGTAACGTAGGTTATGTAAAGATCGACGGGCAGGACGATTTTGACGACGACAATGAAGTATACCAAGGCTTACTTGGTTATCGTATTAACCCTTACTTAGGCGTTGAGGGTAGCTACATCGATTTTGGTAAATACGGTAGTAGCTTAGCAAATGCAAAAACTGACGGTTATACAGCTGCGCTTAAGCTTACCGCGCCAATTGGCGATCGCGTCGATCTTTACGCCAAAGGCGGCCAGCTTTGGTACAACACAGATTATGATATTGCTGGGGCTTCAGGAGACAAGGATGACACCGCGGTCTTTGCTGGTGCTGGTGTTGGATTTAAAGTCACTGATAACTTTATCGTAAACGCGGAATATACTTGGTATGACGTAGATTTGGATGTCAAAGACGTGCGTGATGGCTCTGATACCAACACAGACTTTAATCAGGTAACGGCAGGTGTTGAATATCGCTTTTAACCACTAAGCCAATAGTCTCGTAAAATCGAAGATTAAAAAAGGGGCTTTCGCCCCTTTTTCTGTTCTATCTTGTTTAGCACACAATCATTTTATAGGAATAATTGTAGTAATGATGTGGCTAGAATAAGCATCAAAGCACCGCCCAAGCGTGAAGAGATCTGTGCAAATGGCATCAGTCCCATACGTTTACACGAGGCAAGTACGGCTACGTCGCCTGTTCCGCCCATGTTTGCCATACATAGTCCGCCAGTAATCGCCGCTTCGATTGGGTAGAACCCCATCATACGACCAATAATAGCACTGCCCACTACCGCACCTGATACCGTTGCAAACACCATAAATAGATTTGCCCAAGTTAATGCCGCGACGATTTGATCTAAATCGGTATATACAACACCAATACCCACAAGCAGTGCTGGAGTTAAGTTATCCAATACAAATTTTGACCATGTATGCGCAGAACGCTCTAAGTCACGTGGCATCAGTCCACTGACTTTAATCAAAGCAACCGAGATAATCATAAGCGCATAAGGGTGCATATTGATTACTGAGTGCAGTAAAGTACCAATCATGTACATCGTAATCGCTAGCAAGGCACCAAGACCAAGTGATGTCACCGTAATTGGAAATTCTTCCTCTTGCGCTTCATCA
This sequence comes from Vibrio palustris, assembly GCF_024346995.1. Classification (NCBI taxonomy): domain Bacteria; kingdom Pseudomonadati; phylum Pseudomonadota; class Gammaproteobacteria; order Vibrionales; family Vibrionaceae; genus Vibrio; species Vibrio palustris. The sequence goes on from NZ_AP024888.1 coordinate 745,139, forward strand.
GCATTATTTTCTTGACCAATAATTAACTGGCCTTCACCGGTTAAAGATGGGTAACGTTGGCCTAGTTTGCTCAATAGGCCAGCTATAACGATAGCAACCGCATTACCAATCGCTAATGCAGGTACCATTTTAGACATCAACATATCTTGAGATAGATCCGTACTACCAGAAATGATTTCAACCAATGGCACCGCACCTGCTCCCATGCCACCGCCCATAATAGGCAAAGCAATCAGCATGATAGAGTCAAAGAAGTTTTCGCCAAGCACAACACCGACGAGACCGGCAAACAAGAAAGCACAAGCAACACCACCAGCGATGACCGGAATGTATTTAACGGCTGCTTTCTTCAATACTTTGCTGTCCATACCCAGAATCGAGCCTGTCACCAAACTTGCGATAAAGAATGAAAGGAAACCGCCACTTTTCGTAAATGTGGTAACATTCTCTACAACTTCAGTAGGAACGACACTGCTATGAAAAATGTACGATGAACCGAAAATCACGACAATCGCACCACCACCAAAATATTGGTTAACGATCGGAGTTTTATTACCAAGCGTATTTAAGATATAGCCAACGACGGCCATAACACCAACCGCACCGATCATACCGGAGGGCATTTTGTTTTCGATGGTTGCAAGAAGGATGACAATAGCGGACAAAGCAAAAACGACATTCATCATCGTTTTATCCTTTGCAGATATGACAGCATTGTTAAACATATATTGCTCACTTGTAGGGTTGTTTTAAAAAATTTTCGCGAAGTTTAGCAATTCCTCACTCGCTGCCTACTGAGTTAAGCACTAATGAAACTATTCGATAGTTTTGTAACTTTTGTAACCCTACTTTGCTGAAAAACCGCGCAGTTTTATGACAATATTTTTTGACTCACGAACTAAGCCTACGCAAAATACCCCATACTATGACGTGCTATTAACATTTTCTTAAACTGACGGAAGCTAACGTACATGAAATTGAAGAGTCATCTTGCTTTGTCGACCATTGCGACCACCTCGACGATCGTCATTGTGGTCACCACGGCGATATTTTTCTTATTACAAAATATCTATCACGATGGGCTAAGAGCAAGAGGCATCGAACTCGGCAAAGTCATTGTACACAACGACCAAGTTATTGAGGCGGTCAAAGATAGCAACCAAGGCAAGCCCACGTCACTCAATCATTATATTGAGTCTTTACGAGCACAAACTGGTGCATCCTTTATTGTCGTAGTGAACAAGCAGGCGTATAGGCTTAGCCATCCTAACCCAGCACGTGTAGGTAAACATTTTGTTGGTGATGATATCTACAGGGCCTTAAACAGTGGTGTCAGTTACAGCACCGTGGCTAAAGGGTCCTTAGGCAGTGCAATTCGCAATTTTGTCCCTGTGATTAGTAACGGTGAAGTGATCGGGGCGGTGTGTATTGGTTATTTGTCCGATAAAAGCTTTGCTATCATGCTAGCGCAATACGGACACATTGGCTTGATGATAGCGATTGTGTACTTAATCGCAATATCGATGACCATCGTGTTATTTTGGAAAATGAAACGTACCTTCCTCGATTATGAGCCAGAATATATTGTCAATCAGTTTCATGAGCACGAGCTGATCTTGAATAGTATTCGCGATGCAATTATCGCGGTCGATAATAAATTGAATGTCACGACAATGAATAATAGCGCGGTTAACCTCTTCTCTTTAAGCACTGTTGGCCATTCTCAGCAGCTGTATAAACCTTTAGCCACCTTCTCTACCTCATTAGCTCATATGGTATTAGAGGCTAATTCACGTTTTCACCAAGGTGAATTTTCCGTTGGTAATCTTTGCTATCGTGCCAACGTCTACCCTTTACAAAGTCAAAACCAACATACCGGTTACGTCGTCGTTTTCTTCCCTAATCTAGATCACTCCCAAATGGAGCGAGAATTGCTCTACCTGAAAAACTATGCGGAACTCTTACGCCATAAGACTCATGAGTATTCAAACAAACTCAATACGCTTTCTGGGATGTTACAGTTAGAACATACGCAAGAAGCCATTGCGTTTATCCAACAAGAAACCGATCATTATCAGTCAGTGATTAACGCCATAGTACGCACTGTACATAATCCCGCTGTGGCAGGGCTCTTGCTCGCGAAATTTAACAAAGCCTCCGATATGCATGTCAACTTTGTTCTCGATACCGATACGACGCTTGACGATTATGGTAAAACGGTGTCAGATAAATTGGTTACTATTATTGGTAATTTAGTCGATAATGCATTATTCGCAGCTTGGGAGAATCGCACTCAGCAAACACCCAATGTGCAATTGTATCTAAGTGATCGTAGTCAGCATGTTATCATTGAAGTACAAGACTCGGGGGTCGGCGTACCTGAATCAATCAATGAACGAATTATTGAATACGGCGTCAGTACCAAACAGGACGAAGAGCAGCATGGAGTGGGCTTATATCTGGTCAATCAATTGGTCGACTACTTTTCAGGTACGTTGGATTGGGAACGAACCGAAGAAAATACCACCCTATTTATGATTTATCTCGATAAAAATAAGTTAATGCAGTATGACTAAATACAATGTAATGATTCTTGAGGATGATCTTCGTGCAAGCTATATGCTTGAATCCGCCATTAAGCAAGATGAAGACTTTACCGTTGTCTCAGTCAGTGAAAGTTATTCTGAGGCATTGTTACAGTACGCGATTTATCAGCCTCAATTGATCTTCATTGACATGACCTTACCGGATGGACATGGGTTAGAATTTATCCAGCGAATGCGTAAGCAAGGCGCAAGATGTGACTTTATTATTACCACCGCGGATAGAGATATCGAAACATTGACTAAAGCTATTCGGTTGGGCGTTTCTGATTACCTTGTTAAACCCATTCGTATGTCTCGGGTATATCAGGCATTAAAAGATTATGATTTATACAAGCAGCAGGTTTCCAGTAACTCTACGGTCGACCAAAAAGATATTGACCTCTTATTACGTAAAGTTGAGCCTAAAGATACTCGTAAAACACCTAAAGGAATAGATTCCACTACTCTCGCCAAGTTGAAAGCCCTGATCGTTGAGGAGCAATTAATCGAATTCTCTTCGACTGACATTGGCGAGCGCATGAATGTTAGCCGTATTACGGCCCGTCGTTATTTAGAGTTTCTCGAATCAGAAGGCGTGGTCAAATTAGTGTTAAATTATAATACGGGCGGACGCCCTAAACGGCTGTATAGAGTCACTTAACTGAGCGGTAATGTTTTATACATCACCAACGAGGCCTTCATCAGGAGGCCTTAAGTGCTTAAGGTAGGAATATAAATTATAGACACAAAAAAACCAGCTTAAGCTGGTTACTCGTCATTTAGCGATGGCTAAATGGAGGCGCGTCCCGGAGTCGAACCGAGGTCCACGGATTTGCAATCCGCTGCATAGCCACTCTGCCAACACGCCATATCAGATTGTATCTCTATAACAACATAGATGGTGCCCCGGGCCGGACTTGAACCGGCACAGCGCGAACGCCGAGGGATTTTAAATCCCTTGTGTCTACCAATTCCACCACCAGGGCAACGCAATCATGCGATGGGTAAGACACCATCTTTCTCAGCGACCTTTGCCGTGAGAACGAGATGTACTTTAACCGATTGAAAAAATGGGTCAACAAAAAAATCGTTTTATTTATTCAACCGTCTAAAAAGCCACCTGCCGTGTATGGTTAATAAACACTATGAGCAACTTTTATCCACATAAAATACAAAGCGAAAGGTCGCAACCCTTCGCTTTGTCTGTTACTAACCGTCTTTAGAAACGTGACGAGTTAATATTTTGGCCAGCCTTGGCTATCCCAGTTTAATTTACTGATGATCATTTTAGGCACACCTTTATCATTACGATCGTAACCATGGCGGATAATGACATCAGTATTGACAATATCTTGTCCACCAACAGCAACCCAACGATTACTCGCGCCTTCAAATATCTCAGCGTTACCATCTAACATACGCTGACCAGACTTCGTTAAGAAAGGTCCCGTAATACTCTTCGAACGGCCATACGCGATGCGATAAGTACTATTTAGAGCTTCGCAGCATTTACCCACCGACACAAATAAATAGTAATAACCTTGACGATATATTAAGGTCGGCGCTTCGATAACTTCGCCAGAACGACGAGCCAGAGAGTATAACTGTCCCATTGGCTTCATTGTTTCCGGATTTAAGCGAGTCATCTTAATCCCGTCCCAATGTGAACCAAAGACTAACCAAGGCGCGCCATCTTTGGCAATCACTAAGTCTGGATCAATCGCGTTATAGTTATTTGCTGATGTCGAGTTCAAGACCATACCATCGTCTCGCCATTGACCGCTTTCAATCGACGGCGCTGACGTAAGACCGATTGCCGACGTGTTCTTACCAAACGCAGAGATAGCATAATATAGCCAAGTACGGCCATTGTACTCACGTACATCCGGTGCCCAGACATCAATACCGTTATTCTCAGGTACTGCGTTACGCCACCAGCTCAATCCATTCGGGAATACTGCAGGCATCGGTTGCCAAGATAGTCCATCAGTCGCGTATTTACCTGGTATCCCATCCCCCGTATAAAACTGCCACCAAGTGTTATTTTGATACATTAAAGTAGGATCATGAGTAAAAATGTCGCCACTCAAACGCCAGGTATCAGAAGTATCGTTCGTTTTTGATGGATCATAAGGCGTAGATTCAACATTCGCTGTTTTCGTTAATTTCCACTGTTGAGCATCATTGCCAGTATAACTCCACTGATCAACGTTAGCGCCATCTTCTGTATTAAATTCATAAAGATCAAGCGCCTTACCACTATTGACGTTAACAAAGCTCACATAATTTCCGTGTTGCTTTATCGTCCATAGTTGAGTGGCATTACCAGAATATTCCCATTGATCGGCATTGCCACCATCTTGAGTTGAAAATTCATAGATTTCGAGCGCTTTACCGCTATTTAAATTGATCAGTGAATATTGTTCATTACCGCGATTGGTAATAATCCATTTTTGCGTATCATGATTGGTTACTCCCCACGTATCAACGTTGGCGCCATCTTTCATGTTAGCGGAAGTCGTTTGTAAAAGCTTGTTGCTGTACTTAGACGTAACGGTATAAACCCCGTTATCCAATGCAAGCGCGAATGGGCTCGCAAATACAACAGCTCCCATCGTAAGATAGTTTAATATCTTAGACATAGGTAATCCCTTCGTTTATGTTAAATAAAAATGTGTAATAAAAGAAGAATACGTACATTCAGTATTCTTGACACATTCTTACAAACTAAACCGTAGAGTTCTTCTTTTTTTCGATAAAAATATTAATACTTTAGAAGTAGATCTTAGTTTAATAATTTTCAGCATTAATAATAATATTAATGCGACATTCACAACATCTACTTAGATTGAAAATTAACCGCTTTTAGACTATAGATTTAATAAAAAATATATAATTTAATAAATAAAACATAATGTTGTGATTATTTATGGGATATAAAAAAAAAGATGGTTTAGAGCTCATTGTCAATATTCCATGCGGTATAATACGACAACATAACTCGATACATAAAAAAAAGCGGAATAGTATCCCGCTTTTATCTTATACCCTTAATATAACGATATTTAGAGTAATACTGCGAATTGTTTTATCATTTCTGAATGGGCTGGCCACGCAGGTGCGGTTACCAGTTTTCCATCTGTTATTGCTTGATCTACAGCAATATCGGCATACGTTGCTTGAGCTAATTCAACTTCAGGGCGACAAGCAGGATAAGCAGAAACAGTTTTACCTTTGATAACCCCCGCTGCCGTCAGAATCTGCGCTCCATGACAAATAGACGCAACAGGTTTATCCTCAGTAAAGAAATGTTGCACCATTTCAATTACTCGCGCGTTAAGTCTTAGGTACTCAGGCGCTCGCCCACCAGGCACATACAGTGCATCATAGTCGGCCAGATTGATCTTATCGAAACTCGCATTAAGCGCAAAGTGATGCCCTGGTAACTCAATATATGTTTGATCACCAACAAAATCATGAATGGCGGTTTTGATCGTATCCCCTGATTTTTTATCTGGACATACTGCATCGACTTGATGCCCCATCGCTATAAGTGCTTGGAACGGAACCATATTTTCATAATCTTCGACAAAATCGCCAGTAATCATTAAAACTTTAGCCACTGAAATCTCCTTGTTAATCAACGATTCACTCTGAAAAGTAGAGTGCAGTTTCTCTTTAGTACACGCGTGCTTAAACGGTAAGCGTTTGTATATCATTCTTTATGGTACTGACCATAACGTACAACGATCATAGGCATAGCATACAAGATTAATATCAACATTTTTTTGGAATGCAAATCACGTAGGACCTTGATATGCCTGTATATTTAATACGCTGTGCGGTTATCTCCTACCATACCAATAGCATAACATACCATGTCATAGTCATGTCCGCACAATGACCATTTTTATCGATTACTAAGCCGTTTGACGGCAATATAGACAATCCGTTATCACCGAGTGCTTAACTGGCGATAATTGCGCGATTTTGGGTAATCTCTCACTTTTAATCCGGAATTTTGTTATACTGCCTGCAACATTTAAGTATCAAATTTGTAGGATCTTAACGTATGCCAACTCATCAAGCGTCAATCAAAAAGTCCGGGGAAAAACTCGTTGATAAAATTAAACGTGGTGACGTGTTGGAAAAAGAATGCCCATCTCGTGAAATTTTACGTAACGTGACAAGCAAATGGGGAGTTTTAACATTACTTGCGCTTTATGGCGGTGACTCGGCTCGTTTTAGTGTACTGCGCCGTCGTGTCTCAGGTATCAGTGAAAAAATGCTCTCGCAAACCCTACAAGCATTAGAAGCCGACGGGTTTATAAAACGCACTGCTTATCAAGTCACGCCATTACATGTGGAGTATTCACTTACTATCATGGGCGAAGAAGTCGCGGCACGCATCCTCGAGTTAGCAGGATGGATAGAAGTCAATGTGCCCGATATTCTTGAACACCGCCAAGCATACCAAGCACAAAATGAAACGGTTTAGCCTAAATCGATGAGAACAATGCTGCGATTGGATAAAACCAGCCTATACAGTTCGATGATATCCATTCGTATATAAGAAATTCATTATATTCTCTTTATTTTGATGCTCTTCCAATGGCATACTCTCCTTTCATACTCCAAAGGAGAAAAAGATAATGAATTTCCCTCCCGTCTCAGTGTTAGATCTCGCTCCTGTGATTGATGGTGCAGACCACTCTCAAACTTACCGACGCTCAGTCGAATTAGCACAGCATGCCGAAGGGTTAGGATTTCAACGGTTTTGGTTAGCAGAACACCATAACATGCCAGATATCGCCAGCGCTGCCACTTCATTACTCATTGGACATATCGCATCCAATACCACGACGATTCGTGTAGGTTCTGGGGGGATTATGCTGCCAAATCATGCGCCACTGGTCATTGCAGAGCAATTTGGCACCCTAGAAGCTCTACATCCTGGCCGCATTGATTTAGGACTAGGCCGTGCTCCGGGGACAGATTATCCAACAATGCATGCATTACGTCGTGATCCCGATAATATGGATCCCAATTTTGATGAGTTGCTTGAAGAGTTAGAGTTTTTCCAAGGACCTGTCTCATCTGCGCAGCCTGTTGCAGCCTATCCAGGTAGTCATTCTCAGGTACCGATTTGGTTACTTGGTTCTAGTACCTATAGTGCACGTTTAGCTGCCATGAAAGGGCTGCCATTTGTGTTTGCAGCGCACTTCGCGCCTGGCGCTATGCTTGCGGCATTGGATATGTACCGCCAATTCTTCAAACCTTCAGAACACCTAGATAAGCCTTATGCGATGATCGCGATCAACGCCACATTGGCGGACACCGACGAACAAGCACAATTTCTTGCCACAACTGAAAAACAAAAATTCTTAGGCATGATTAGAGGAAAACGCGGTAAACTACCTCGCCCAGTTGCAAGCATGGAGCCGCTTTGGCTACCCCATGAAAAACGTCAATTAAACAATCAATTGCAAGAATCAATCATTGGTTCGCCACAAACAGCGAAACATCAACTAGACGATCTGTTGTCGCGCACTCAAGCAGATGAACTAATGGTCAATTCCATGATTTACGATCAAGCAAGCAAGCTACATTCCTATGAATTACTTGCTGAGCTGGTCGGCGCTCATAAAAGATAGTGACCAACAACCACTAGCAGACTCTATTAACCAAGCAGTGTGATATACACTGCTTTTCAATTAAGGATGATTTATCTATGTTAGGCCCATTTGTTAATGCGGCCGCTATTATTAGCGGCAGTATCATCGGTACCCTTTTTCATAAAAAGATCCCTGAGTCGATGAAAGAACGTATGCCGATGGTATTTGGCTTAGCTTCCATGGGAATAGGTTTATCGATGGCCATCAAAGTTCAGACTTTACCTGCTGTCGTACTCGCCTTATTGCTTGGCGCTATTCTTGGCGAAATCGCTCAACTAGAGAAATCCATTAAACGCTTCGCTACCTTATTACAATCAATCATTGAAAAAGTGGTCGCTCCACAAAATCACAGCATGGAACAAAACGCGTATATGGATCGTTTTATTTCACTACTGATTTTATTTTCCGTCAGTGGCACCGGCATTTTTGGCGCTATGCAAGAAGGCATGACAGGCGATCCGTCACTGTTAATTGTAAAGTCATTTTTGGACTGTTTAACCGCGGCGATTTTTGCAACGACTCTGGGTTTACCTGTCGCCATGCTGGCGATTCCACAAGTGCTGTTACAAGCCATTCTATACTTTTCCGCAAGTTCAGTGATGCCATTAACTACACCGACTATGATTGATGATTTTTCTGCGGTTGGCGGTCTACTCGTCTTCGCCACGGGTTTTCGTATTTGTGGGGCGATTGATTTTCCTCTCTCCAACCTGTTACCAAGCTTGGTGATTATTATGCCTATTTCAGCGTTTTGGCTAAGTATCATGGGATGATGCAAAGTATAGAAACTATGACATTGCAGCTTATAAAATAGAAAAGAGCGCAGTTTTCACTGCGCTCTTTTCATTAATTTTTTACCGACTCAATGAGGCAAGGTTTACTGATTCAACCGAGCAAAAGCAGATTTCACTCGTCGTTTTCGCCATAGCTCAACCACTTTTTCACCCGCTAAAATCACCCCTAATGTGGCCGTTTCTAACACGATGATTGCTGCACTCGCTGTTACATCGATAAAGTAAGCACCAAGTAACCCTCCGATACAGAAAATCAAGGCACTCACCCCCGAGATAACCATCATTTTCCATAACCGATTGGCATAACGCATACCAATAAAAGGCGGGACCGTTAAAAGTGCAATCGTTAAAATAATTCCCACGACCCGAATCATCACAACGGTTGAAAACGCCGTCATCAATAACAACACGGTATAGATCATCTTAACGGGAACCCGACGAGTTCGTGCATATTCCATATCAAATGAAATCAGCAGAAATTCATCATATAACCAAACCGCTAAGACAATGATTAGCGCCACCACGCCACCCATTATCCACAAATCAAACGTCGACACTGCGAGCATACTGCCAAACAGGTAACTCATAAGATCGACATTATACCCATTCGAAAAGTCGAGCATTAATATGCCGCTTGCCATACCTGCGGCCCATAGTGCTCCGATCAATACTTCCGTGCGTTCACGCCGTCTGGCTGTGAGCCCGCCCATCAATAACGCACTGGCACTAGTAAAGCATAATAACGTGGGCATGAGTGGTAAACGCAATGTCACCGCGGCACCAACGCCGCCATAAGCCGCATGCGCAACCCCACCCGCGAGAAAAACTAACTGGTTAATAACAATTAAAGTGCCGACTATCGCACAAACAATACTCGCGAAAACGGCGGCAATAAGTGCATGCTGCACAAAGGTATAAGAAAAAAATTCCTGCATGGATAACTACTCGATGACAATTCGTTTTAGGCAGATTCAACAATATTTAGTGATTGTAAATGGCTCAAGCTCGTTCCTAGAGATAACGCCACCATTTCTTGCGTCAAAGCGTGCCCATTATGACAGAGAAGGCTTCCATTCACTAATGCTGTATGGGTAATAGGTAAATGTTGAGTATCTGGATCATGAGTAATTAATACGATAGTCGCGTCTTGACTCAACGTGGCTAATAGCGAATAAATTTGCTCACGAGCCTCTTGGTCAACACTTGCAGTCGGCTCATCAAGTAATAAAACCCGAGGATTAATCACCAAAGCCCGCGCAATCAAGACACGTTGACGCTCCCCACCTGATAACGATGTGAACTGTTGGTTCGCCAAATGAGTGAGTCCCACCTTTTGCAGAGCATCATTGACTCGTTGCTGCTTTTGCGCGCGATTTAATCCTTTCTCACGGTATAACCCTAAGCGTACGACTTCCGCGACTTGAATCGGCAAACGTGAACCATTCACCGTAATTTGAGGAACATAACCGACACAAGCCAGCGCCTCTGAGGGGCGCTGGCCTAATAAGCGAATATGTCCATGGCTCGGGGTTAATAACCCCAGCAGCAATTTGACCAAGGTACTTTTCCCGCCCCCATTGGGGCCAAGAATGAGTAAAAAATCGCCTTCTGCTAATGTTAAATTCACATCCTGTAGTACGGTTTTTTCCTCATAGGCAAAACTGACCTGTGACAATTGCAATGCGTCAACCATGTTCTCTATCCTATTACTTTAGTGCTTTTGTAAACGCGTTTGCTACGTTTACTAAGTTACGTCCCCAATCTTTTGCTAACGGATCCACGGCCACAACTTGCCCTCCAATTTCTTTCGCTACCGTTTCTGCAGCGCGTTTTGAAAATTGAGGCTCAACAAACACAACTTTGATATCAGAAGCTTTAGCTTGCTTGATAATTTTAGCCAGCTGTGTCGGTGTTGGATCGGTTCCGTGCACTTGGACTGGCAACTGTTTCAAACCATAGCTACGTGCAAAATAGCCAAAAGCAGGATGATACACTAAAAACGTATTTGATTTTAGTCCTTCCAGTGCTTTGAGTATCTGAGAATCGATATCGTTGATATGTTGTGCAAACTGACGAAAATTATGTTCGTAATCGGCTTTATGTGCTGGATCTTGTTCAATCAAGGTATCACGGATGGTTCCAGCCATGATACGCACTAATGTCGGAGACATCCAAATATGCGGGTCCGCACGTTCGGGACGACATGGGTTGGCATGATCGTGGTGAGCGCTATGCTGGTCATGATCATGGCCGTGGCCATGGTCGTGCTCACCCATCCCTTCTGGGAACTGGCGCCGACAGACGCGCTGATACAAAGGTACAACTTTCATATCGGCATTCACGCCAGCAATACGCTTTTGCCATGCGTTTTCAAAAGGTACTCCCATCGGAAAATAGAGATCCGTTTTTGCCAACTTACGCATTTGCATCGCCTTTGGAGCATATGTATCTGGCTCGGCTCCTGGCGGTACGATAACATCCACATTTACGTGGTCACCACCAATTTGTTCTACAAAATATTGCTCTGGTACAATACTTACAGCCACATTAATTGGCGCAGCCATCGCTAGTGTCGGACATACAAGTGCAGTCGCTAGCAATAGCTTTTTCAAATTAGACACCATGTCTGAACGCTCCTTATCGAAATTCTTCTTATTGATGGGTTGAGTATCACAATGGAATTACCGCTTGCTCTATCGACTATAGGTAGTTAGATTTATAGTATAAATTGCACTCGGCAATGCAGAAATGTAATGTTATAACAAAACAAATTCAATGACAATGCGTCTTTACTATCCTATTAGTGTTCGGGAACGTCATACGTATAAAAAAGGCGCCTTAAGCGGCGCCCATTCAATTCCATACTGTCGTTGATTAGCTAAAGGTTTGAACATACAAAGCTTCAACTTTATCCCTCGCCCATTGTGTTTTACGTAAAAACTTTAATGACGATTTAATCGACGGATCATTCGAAAAGCAGTTCACTCGAATCTGCTGATATAAGCCATCCCAACCATACTGCTCAACTAAATGTGTCAGTATTTTTTCTAAAGTCAGGCCATGCAAAGGATTATTTTTCTGAGATTGATTCACAACTTTTCCTAGTCTAAGTACCAAACACACAGCGGTGATGGTATTGAGATACAAACCATAGCTAATATAACAGAATCTCATCCATCCATCATTATAGGTTGCTTTGCAACACTACCAACGCCTCACCAACCGACCAATGACATTCGGATGATAACGCCAACAATGGTCAAACATACTCAGAAGCTCTGGGTTACCATACCGTGACAAACACACAGCATGAAAACGATTATGTTGGCGTTTCAGGGCCTCGACTTGCGTGAGCAAATCTTCGTTTTGTACGGGCGCAATAAAATCTGAAATCATAACTAAGTCGGCGTTCTTGTAACGCTGCGTCGTCATTTTTTCAATTCCGGCGTTAATGACCGGTTCGAAATCCGTACCACCATGAAAGGTATAGCTAAGAAAATCACTCGCTTCACGTAATCCATCTTGCCGAGTCAGCTCGTAAGCAATGTGCTCGGTGGAAAATAACATCACATAACAATCACGATTATCGGCTAGTGCTAACTGCATCAGCGCATAAGCAAACGCTTTGGCGCTTTGTTCTGGAAAACCACTCATGGATCCGGAGGCATCCACACACAGAATAAAAGGACCTTTATCAATATCGACTTGCTTAGACTGAGGCTTGTGGGTTTTCACTTCACGTAATGTACGCGATTTGCCGCGCATACGGTAATTCATCAAACGTTTATCGACTAATCGTTTATAGAAAACTACCTCTAATTCGGGATACGTCAAAAATAGCGCTTCATTGGGGAGTAGCTTATTAAGATCATCACTATTGTGCACGCCAACAATGTCATCAGTGGCCCAATCCGATTCTTCCTCAACGACTTGCATCGATTCTGTAGGGGCGCGATTTAAGCTCGGATCATCCACATCACTCGCCATACGCCCCAATTGCTCGGCGATGCTCTGTAACCCTTGATTGCGCTGCAAAAATTTCGCGTGCTGTTTCATTATGGTTAAATCGGTACGACTTAGTTTTGCCGAAGCCATATCCCATAAGCGTCCAACACTATTTTCATCTCCCACCTCTGTGACTTTTTTCATATTACGCATGGTCTCCATGCGTTGATATAAATCCGCTAAAAGTTGTTCTTTATTACTTTCAAGTTCTAAGATTTCTTCTTCACGAATCGCATCACTCAGTGCTCGGTACCACTGTTCACAGAAATAATGTGGAAAAACAGGGTTATCTACCCCTTTATTATTTTCCACTAACCGTTTTGCTTGACGGTAGAAAGGCGAAAGGTGCTCAAGCTGATTCATCAGCTCTGGTAACCGCTCAATAAACGTATCTTCTCGCCAATGAATTACCTCTTGATATAAATTTATTTCTTGCTTGAATCGCTCAGTTTGCCCGACACGTGTCATGCGGTCTCGAACATGACGGCGCCAGCTTAGCACATGCTTTTTAACCGAGGTACTTACCCCGCGATGCTCTGCCATCATCATAACCTGAGAGCGCCCCATCAAATCATTGACCGCCGCATCGATAATGCCTGAATCTGCAATCGTTAATGCTAAATTTAACCCATCAGCCCCCAACATATATAATACGTTCCTCTAAGAAAAGTAATCCGGCAAACGCTGTAAACGTTGGATATTAGGCTCGCATTCATTACGTACGGTTTCGAGACGGGAGACTAAATCTTGAACCCCCGATTCGATTTTAGAAAGAATAGAGGACTCAACAAAGTTATGGGGTAATGCCGTATGAAACTGGGTACGAACGTGACGTACTTGATGCTTGGCTTGTTCAAGGGTTTCTGCCGCTTTGTCTGCTTGAGCCTGCCACTCTTGATAAAGATCTTGTGGTAAGCCTTGATGAGTGACTAAGGCAATTAACACGGAACGATTCGCAATATCCTTGATCACTAAACGGCGATCCGCATCTAAAGCAAAATGTAACCGACATAACTGGGTATTTTGATTGACATAACCATAGACACTGCCATGCCCTTCTTTGATTAATTTTTCAAATTCCACTAGCGGCACATACACCCAACGGCTATCCCCTTTTTCATTTTCAGATACCGACAAATTGCGATGTAACAACACTAACTTCACTAACTGAGAGGAAGTGCCAACTTGATGTAAGGTAGCTTGGGAAACATCATAATGATAAACCTGCTTTTTTCTTAAACCGGAAGACATTTCGAGTTGCAATGGCATGGCTAAAGACTCGCCAATACTGCTCTCAACTTTGCGCATTAATTCTTGTACCAAGTCGATGTTCTGAGCAACCTGTTGTTGATCAAATGCTTCTTCAAACGCAAAACGCTCCATCACATTTTGGACCACATCACGAGACTCTGGTGAGCTCCACAAACAATGTTCAAGCAGTAATAGATCGAGTGGGTTAATTTCTTGCCGACCATTAAAAAAAGCGCTCGCTTTGAGTAATTTCACTGATTTTTTCCAGCGGCGATCGGAGACATAAGCATCCGCGGTTTGTCCTGTTTCGCTTTCTAACAAGCTTTTAAGCCGGTATAACTTATCAAACAGCTCATCACTTAATGTTAATTGCTCTAATTGCGCTTGCCACTGATGATATTCGTCATCGCTGATTTTTAACGCCGGGTCGACACTCGCCTCTTGGTTCGTGCCAACAGTTAACATGGCCTTAAAATTTTGCTTATCTTGAATACGATTGACAAAGACGCGCACTAACATACGGTCATACAAGGCATCTAAGCCGCTATCTTTATCTGGCAGCTCATTCGAGGCGGAAATCAGCAAGCGCATCGGTACTTTTTGTACTTCACTGCCGTTTTTAAACGTTTTTTCATTCACAACCGTCAATAATGTATTCAGGATAGCAGGACCGGCTTTCCAGATTTCATCCAAAAACACCACCTGTGCCGTTGGCAGATACCCATCGGTTAGGCGCACATAACGACCATTGTCTTTAAGCTCTTGGATACTCAACGGTCCAAACACTTCCTCTGGTGTCGAAAACCGTGTCATGAGATATTCAAAATAACTACTGTTATCAAAAGCTTGAATTAAACGCTTCGCAATCAAACTTTTCGCAATGCCTGGAGGTCCTAATAAGAATACACTTTCTCCGCTTAATGCCGCCAATAAACACAATTTGATAATACTCTCACGCTCATACACCCCGTCGCTTAGAGAAGCGGCAAGCTGATTAATGCGTTCCGATAGCAGTGCATGACTGGCATGAGAGGCTATAGACGATGAATTCATAAGTAAGCGGGCTCCTTAGCAGCAACTTAATTGACTGATTAGCACAGCAGTAACATCTTGGAAATGCTGAAATAGTGTCGCTTGCCAACCAGTGTGTGGCGCGTATTGTTTGCAAATATGAGCAGAATAGCAACCTTAGATTTTTTAAAATACTAATTGCGTCTGGGTAATTGCGAAAAATTACGCTAAGGTATTAGCCCATTAAAGGACAAACCTAAGATAACAGGCCAGTATGAAGACCATCATCCACCAATGGAAACAGTCTCTCGCGTTAACGGAACAAACAATGACCTTGCCTAATGGGCATACATTAACGCATACCACCATTGAACACCCAGGCGCGGCCGTTATCATTCCTGTCACGGAAGATGGGCGGATTGTGGTGGTCAACCAATACCGGCCGTCACTAGGCAAATGGATGATTGAAGTTCCAGCGGGCACAATGGAGCTAGGAGAAGAACCATTAGAGTGTGCCAAGCGTGAACTCGAAGAAGAAACTGGCTATAGCGCTGAGCGCTTTATTTCTTTGGGGCAATTAACGCCAATGGCAGGAATGTGTGATGAAATCCAACATCTCTTTGTCGCTTATCATCTTGACCATACTCAGCGTTACGCTTGCGATGCAGACGAGATCATTGAAGTCACGACTCATACGCTCGAACAATTAGAGCAGTTCATCATCGAGGGTAAGATCACCGATTCCAAGACTATTGCGTGTCTGTATAAAGCGAAACTGTGTCATGCTCTGCAAAGCGATCTTGGCCGCGAATAATAAAGCAATATGTCTCACGGAGAACATGCGCCACCATAAAGCCCATCGGTGAGCTTATGGTGACTAGAAGGTGTAGATGGCGTTGAGCTTAACGCTTACCACGTCCGGCATGGATATTGAGTTTCGCCTTTAGCTTACGCTTTTCTGCAGAACGGCTATTGCGGCGACTCGTCGGCTCATTGTCTTGCTGAGCGCCTCTCGGTGAGGGTTCAAAACCGGCTAACCACTCTTGAGGTAAACGCGTATCCAACAAGCGTTCAATCGCTTCTAATGCCGGTTCTTCATCACGACTTAGCAGTGATACCGCCAAACCAGCCGATCCCGCACGACCTGTTCGCCCAATACGATGGATATAATCCTCAGCCTTAAATGGCATATCATAGTTGACCACTTGTTCAAGCTGAGCGATATCTAAACCACGCGCCGCGACATCTGTAGCAATTAATGCGCGTACTTTACCCGATTTAAACTCTTCTAACGCGCGTAAGCGCGCGCCTTGACTCTTATCGCCATTGATGGACACGGCTTTAATACCGTCAAGCTTTAACTCTTTTGCAAGATGATCACTACCCTGTTTGGTTTTAACGAACACTAAGACTTGTTGCCAATTACGCGAACCAATCAAAAATGATAGCAACGCTTGTTTTCTCTTTTTATCAACTGGATACACAATTTGCGTCACCGTCTCCGCCGCTGAATTTTTTGGGGTCACCTGAATTTCAGTAGGGTTATCCAACAACCGGTAAGCGGTGGCTTTGATGTTTTGTGTAAACGTCGCAGAGAAAAAGAGCGTTTGTTGACGAGCTGGCATTTGACGCAATAAGCGCTGAATATCAGGCATAAAACCCATATCAAGTAATCGATCGGCTTCATCAAGTACCAATGTTGTGGCCGCTTTTACTGATACAGCCTTAGTGTGTAAATGATCGAGCAGGCGACCCGGAGTAGCAATAAGCACATCTGCGCCGTGCTGCAGTTTATTCTTCTGCACACTTAAGCTCGTGCCACCATACACCGCCACAATATTGAGATCGGTGTTTTGAGCATAGGCTTGTAGGTTATCTAATACTTGCTGAGCTAATTCTCGAGTCGGCACGACAATTAATGCCCTGACCCCACGTGTTTGCTCTAAATAAGTCTTCGTTGCTAAATCTAATGGCTCGCACAAACGTTGAATCAGTGGCAAACCATAAGCGGCCGTTTTGCCGGTTCCGGTTTGCGCAGCGGCTAACACGTCTTGTCCTGCAAGGATCGCAGGAATACCTTGAGCTTGGATAGGCGTAGGTTCAACAATAGACAGTGACTGCAAGATGTTAATCAAAGCAGGGTCTAGACCAAGACTGGCAAACGACGATGGAGAAGTCGACATAACGGATTTCCTAACAATAGCAAAACGGGGCGCGCATTGTACCAGACTCACTCGTTTCGTGCTGCGTTTAATAATTGCGGATAAAACACAAAAAATAACGACTCAAACTGAGTGTATTTGGTTGCTAGCGTAGTGATACATTGACTAAGTGGCGCCAAGCGTTCACGACGCGACGCAATTCGGTGTAGTGCAAACTCAATATTCTCGAAGTCTTTATACGATTCAAGCCATCGACCAGACCACATTTTGTCATTCACAGCGACAAACGATTCCGGTAATACCGTGTATTGGCGAACAGCTCTTTGTTGGTCTTGAACAATCTGTTCAGCTTCGCGGGTAAACTCGGATAGCGGTTTCTCATGGTACAAAGACCAATGGCGACTCAAGCAATGATCCCAAAACATATCTAATGCAATCGGAGCAAAACGCTTTAACGATTCTGGAAACAAATGTTTAGCTTGGAGCACAATCGGATGGCTATCAGTATACGCATCCACCCAACGATGCATATGAATCCCCTCAACCACCTCAGCAGTGAAACGGTCTTGTACATTACCACGTACAAAATCTCCCAACAGGTTACCGAGTAATTGGCTTTGGCAATATTGTGCAAGATGTAAATGGGCAAGATAATTCATTGGCGCACTAGCTATATAAAATAATCAGAAGGGAGCTTTCAAAGATGAATGGCATCGGAGACATAAAAGCGTAAGGTATGGACTTAAAAGCCAGCGCTTGGCGCTGGCTTAACACTATTGCAAAGAAGATGAAGCATCCTCTTGCACTGCTGGTTGATAGTCAGAAAGAACGCAACCAATTTCCATTGCATCCATCCATTCCAAACTATCTTCCTGAGGAACGGTATTTCGGTCACTCATCGTCGACCTCCTTGGTTATTATTGTCTATATAGCCGTATGTGACGACAACGCGTCAACGTAACGTTAGCTAAATAGTGCAACGTAATAAAATTCCTTGTGTCCGATATATATCGGATACCTGTCAACATTATGCGAATAATCTCGTGCCGTCTAGCCTTAAGATGGATTCTTTCTATCAGCGAGCACGTTATATTTAAGGTGTACATTTAAATTTACAAAAAATGTTTATTTTTATAAACGCATTGACGGCGTCATAAATCTCTTAGAGAATAAGGATTATTCGGTTGTTTACTCACGTTATGCCTTAAGATTCTTATCTTTTAGGATATAACACCCTACAAAACGTATAATAAAGTTTACACTATGACTCAATCAAAGCTTTTTGGTAGTACTTTGATCATTGCAGGAACCACAATTGGTGCTGGTATGTTAGCGCTTCCGTTGGCCTCTGCTGGTATCGGTTTTTCTACGTCTCTGCTCATTATGTTAGTACTATGGGCGTTAATGGCATTTACCGCCCTACTGATGGTAGAGCTTCACCAATATGCAGATAGCAATGCAACCTTGCATACTCTCGCACAGAAAATTTTAGGTTATAAAGGAAAATGGATTGCAACCTTTGCCATGCTATTTCTTTTTTATGCCTTATGCGCGGCGTATATTGCCGGTGGCGGTTCACAATTCACCCAACGTATTACCGAGTTCACCGGCACGCATTTCTCTCCTGGCACAGGAACCGTCTTGTTCACCATTGTTGTCGCTGTTGTTGTCACGCTTGGCACCGGGCTTGTCGATAAAGTAAACCGTGTACTTTTCGCCTGTAAACTCGTCGCTCTAGTCATGGTGCTCTTCTTTTTAGCACCCAATGTGACGCACTCTTATCTGCTAAGCATGCCACTTCAACAAGGTTTAATCGTCGCCGCTATTCCGGTTATTTTCACCTCATTTGGCTTTCACGGAAGTATTCCAGCCATTGTCAATTATCTCGATGGAAATACATCCGCGCTCAGAAAAGCCATTTTGATGGGGTCTGCCATCCCGCTAATCATTTATATGTTTTGGCAAATCGTGACGTTAGGTGTTATTCCTCAAGATCACTTAGTCAATAACTCTCAGTTGAACGCATTGGTTCGCACACTAGCGCAGACCGTCCATCAATCGAATCTCAGCCATATTATCGGCATTTTTGCAGACTTAGCGTTATTAACATCATTTCTTGGAGTGAGCTTAGGGCTGTTCGAATTTTTAGGTGACAGTTTAAGTAAAACTACTCGCGCCATGAATCGGCCTCTCGTATCATTAATTACGTTCTTGCCACCTTTGGCGTTTGCATTGTTTTATCCACAAGGGTTTATTATGGCTTTAGGCTATGCGGCTATCGCGCTCGCCATTCTCGCTATTTTTCTTCCTGTGGTAATGGCCTACACCGTTCGTAAGCAGTCACGACATACGGCGCAACCTTACCAGGTTAAAGGCGGTAGTGCCGCTTTGATAATCAGCGCAATCATTGGTGTCATCATCGTCGCCGTACAAATCCTAATTACATTAGGACTCTTACCCTCTCTCGGTTAATCACCGTATAAAAAAGTAACGTTCATCTCACCTAGTAGAGATGAGCCTTACTTTTTTATTACTGCCATTAGAGGCAAGTCTTTGCCTTGTGCTCACACTCTTCCACTATACTGTCCTATATCGAACCGAAAACAACGGCCAAATATCAGTGTTTGGTACTACACTAGTGTCTAAGAGAGTTTGCAAATTCTCGCTAACTAGTGAACTTTTCTTCACATATTCAGCCTAACAATTAACATAGCAACAAAAATAGCGGTGTTTAAATCATATTGTCATGTTTTATTAACATAATAATGAAGATTTCTAACTGAATCTGGATTGATGGCACAAAATATGCTGTTAGTTTAATTATAATGAAATGCCCACGGCAAACGCCGTCATCGACTTTGCTTGTTATCGCGGTCAAGCCGATTAACCGGATAAGACACTGCCTCTTGATACCAAGAAGCCAAAATGAATGTATTGTATTTTATGAACCTAAACGTACGAGACGGGTCGATTCATGAGAAAACTAAAATATTATCTTACCAACGCGCTCTACAGCATGATTCCGCAATCGATGTTGAGCTATTACGTTGATAAACAGTTAAAAAGCTTGCCTGAAGCGACCAGAAACCGGCTACAAGAACGCGTCGATTATTATATAAAGATTCATGCGGCGTTTTCACTTTCACAGCAGTCTCCAAAAATCGGCCAGTTCAAAAAAGAATGTGGCAGTACCTACTTCTTTGATTTACTTAAGGTCATTAAAGGTTTTGACCGCGATTTACAGTTTAACTTTATTCACGGGGACGTGACAGACGTCCCTGCTACACCCACTTTCGTCAAAAGTCGTCCAATCAACGGGGATAATCGAAACTCGGTACTTTTAAAACTTAACGAAATTCGTCACTATCGGTTTGTCAAAGATAACCTAGAGTTTCGCCACAAAAAAAATATGGCGGTATGGCGTGGTAGTGGCTTTCGGCCTAATCGACGCGCGCTTTTAGATAAGCTGTATTATCACGAGCGTTGTGATTTAGGGCGCACGGACAAAGAAGACGACGATCAATTAGCGTATGTTGTCCCTAAGATATCCATTGAAGACCAATTGAATTTTAAGTTCATTTTAAGCTTAGAAGGCAAGGATGTTGCAACCAATTTAAAGTGGATAATGTCATCCAACTCGCTAGCGGTCAGTCCAAAACTTAACTATGAAACATGGTTTATGGAAGGTAAGTTAATCCCAAATGTGCATTATGTGCAGATAAAAGATGACTTTTCAGATTTGATTGAAAAAATGGATTACTATCATTCACATCCAGAAGAAGCAGAACGCATTATTAAGAATGCGAACCAATGGGTTGAGCAATTTCAAAACCCCTACGAAGAAAGACTGTTAAGCTATCTTGTCGCCTACAAATACTTTAACTTATCAAAGGGCGGTCATTTACCTCAACGTGATCATCCGCTGATCGCGTCTATTGCGAAATATGTGCTTAAATAGCGGACCATCAAAAGGAGTGACTAGCCTCACTCCTTTTTTACACTGGCACTGCACCATCGGCTACTTTCTCTTCCTGTAAAACCCTGTGTGTAACAACATCTCATTTTGACAATTAACTAACAAAACCAAAAAATTGTTAGTTAATTGTCAAATAAACACTTTTTTTGCTCACTTCTTCATTTTATCTGCAATATCATTTTTGTCCTGGTCGAGTTTTAAGATAATTCCATTGATATCATGTATATAAGTTCATACTAATAATAGGTGTGCTATATTACTATTGAACAATGTTTTTTTTAGGTTTGACAATTAAATTGAAAATAGCAAAAATGCTGTCACTCGTTAGCTAGTAGCCTTTTACTCACTCTTTTGCTAATGAGGATAACCCCAAATATCTGATGTTAGTCAGATGACATTCTCAACAAACGTAGCGGATATTATGATAAAAAAAACAATACTAGAAGCATTAGCACTAATCGTGTTATTTGCCGTGGTCGCAGGTTGTATCGATCTCGACATACTCTACTTTAAAAATCGTATGACTGAAGCGTCCGTCACCGAATCTGTTCAATTAGTATTCCTTGCGATTACTGTTTACAGTTTTTTCCGTATTGGTAAATTACGCCCAGAATTACATCGCGCAGCCTACTTGATCGCGGCATTCTATGCGGTGCTATTTATTCGTGAAAATGACGAAATTCTCGATTTAATTTACCATGGTGCGTGGCAAGTGCCGGCCTTAATTGTGACTGCGATTGCGCTGTTTTACGCGTATAAAGGTGGAAAAGCGACACTCCAACATATGTCAACCATACTCGGCACTCACAACATGAGTTTTGTGGTATCTGGTACCATCATGCTACTTGTCTTCTCTCGCTTATACGGGATGGGGAAATTGTGGGAAGCACTGATGGAAGATAAATTTAGTCGTGTCGTTAAAAACGTTGCAGAAGAAGGTATTGAATTGCTTTGCTATTCTTTAATTGCATATGGTGCAGTTAAAGTACTCTGTGAGTTGACCAAAGCGAAAAAAGCCAGAGCATAAAGCTAACCAATAACGCACACCCAATAAAAAACAGGCGATTTCGCCTGTTTTTTTATGCTTGAGAAACACCTTTAATGAATCGGCGCTTATTGATCTGGGTACCCTTCTGGATTATTCGACTGCCAGCGCCATGTATCTTGCGTCATTTCTTCTAATGAACGTATCGCGCTCCAAGCAAGTTCCGTTTGTGCTTTCGCTGGGTCCGCATAACATGCCGCAATATCACCAGGACGGCGCTCAACTAACTTGTATGGAATTTTAGTCCCGCTAGCCTTCTCAAATGCCGCAACCATCTCTAATACACTGTAACCATTACCTGTACCTAGGTTGTATACATGTAAGCCTTCTTTGCGTCCAACATGAGTCAAAGCAGCAATGTGTCCATCGGCTAAATCCATCACGTGAATATAATCTCGTACTCCCGTTCCATCTTTGGTGTCATAATCACTACCAAATACAGATAAGAATTCACGGCGTCCCACGGCAACTTGCGATACAAATGGCATAAGATTATTCGGAATACCTTGTGGATCTTCGCCAAGTAAACCAGATTGATGAGATCCAACAGGGTTAAAGTAACGCAGTAACGTGATACTCCAATCTGGGTTCGCATGTTGAAAGTCAGTCAAACATTCTTCAACCATTAACTTACTACGCCCATAGGGATTCGTCGCACTGGTTGGGAAAGTTTCAAGAATGGGTACTGTCGCTGGATCGCCATATACCGTTGCAGACGAACTAAAGACAAGCGAGGTGACACCGGCTTCACGCATCGCATCAACAAGGACCAAAGTGCCATTAACATTATTATCGTAATATTCTAAAGGCTTCTGTACCGACTCTCCGACCGCTTTTAAACCCGCGAAGTGAATCACTGCATCAATGTTATGAGTACGCATGGTCTCAACCAATAGATCACGGTTGCGGATATCACCTTCGACAAATTGTGGTTTTTTACCGGCAACGGTTTGAATGCGTTCTAAAACGGTTGATTTACTATTATATAAATTGTCCAAAATGACAGGATTCATTCCTGCTTCAATCATTTGAATACAGGTATGACTACCAATATAGCCCATGCCACCTGTTACTAATACGTTCATAACTAGCCTCCTTTAACGTTGTCCTGATTGTACCCACTGCTAATAAAAAAATCACTGAATTCATGAATAATCACAGAAAGATTACGATTCAATCACTTACATTAAGTGCTAACGGGCACAATGCCGTCTTAATTAGCCTATTCGCGAGACGAATCCTATCGGTTTTATATCAAGCAAGTATTCAAAACAGACAACGGCTCATAGACATAAAAAAAACAGGGCATATGCCCTGTTTTTTTAGCTATTACTTATGGTCGAAGGTTAATGGTTCTCCAACCACCATCGCAAGTTCCCTTGGATAATCTCGCGCCTCTGCCAGCTTAATCGCTCGCGCCTCAACATCGCTTGCTTGCAGCCTCATCGAAATCGGATGAGAACGTTCAATGTCATCGGTACTTTGCGCCGACAGTTGCCATTTTGATACGATTTTTTGTACTGCTTCTAACGCTGATGAGCCTTTGACAATTTCTATACGAGCATATTGGTTGTCTTCAAAACTGACATCAGCCGCGCGTAGTGTTGAATCACTTCCAGGAATTTGCTGCGCTCCAAATAACGGTTTGCCAGCAATATCGGCACTATTAAAGTTTGGCATAAACTGCGCCATATGTTGAATGGCTAAACCGGTCCGTTCAACTTGGTCGGTTTCAGACCAGCCTTTGTTCAATTTTAACTGTAAGTGCTCTGGTAATTCTGGCTGCGCGGAGCGGACTCCACTTTTCACCAAGCCATCACTAAAAAGAGTAATGCCTTCTGTCATGCCGTGCAATTGGAAGATGCCATTCGCATAGGGCGTTAATTGAGCCATACCTTGCGGTGTACCGCGTTGCCCATGAAAGATGACCTCAGGCCAAAGCTGATGACAATCAGCCCAGTGTGTGACATAGGCGGCTTTGAATTCAACCAACCGGTCACGATAGTGTCGCGCCATGTCATCAATCGACCCCGTTTTGTAACCGCACGCATTAATGACATAGTCAGCGTACTGGGTGTGAGTTTCCCCCATGCTGTTAAGCGTCGTAATCTGCCATTGGGTGCCAGCCCATGCAAGGTCGATAACCGTAGTATTGGTTTGAATATCGCAATGAGGCATCGCTTCTAGCGCTAATTCTGCACTGGCTGCTAAACGAAAAACACTCCAACCATACTCTTGCACTGAAATCACTGGATACTGAATCGCATCAAGGTCAATATTTTGTACCACCGGAATTAACCAATCTTCCATGGTTTTAGGGACAACCGGTTGTACTTGATCACGTAAGGCTTCAAGTTCAGCACGCTCATACACGCGATAGTAATCTTGGGGTGTACCTAACCATTCATTACGCGGATCTTCATCCACTAATGCTTGGTAAGCTTGGCGAATCACTTCTAATCTTGAGACCACCATTTCTGGCGTCCCTGGATCGGCTTTAGGTATCGCAATGACCGTAGGGCGCTGATTCAATGTATGCGGGTATAATCTAACGGTCTGCAACGATTGACGTAATAACTCGATACATTGCTGCTCAGAAATTTCACGATAGAGGTTACCACCAGCGTGTAAGTGGCAAATAGGCGGGCCATCAACTAAGCCAGCACTTTTCTCAATCAAAGAGACATTTAGACCTAACTCCCCCATGTGAACCGCAGCCGTTGCACCAGCAACACCGCCCCCAATAACCGCAATTTGAGGCGTGTTGGAATTCGGGTTTGTTTTCAACATCACACTTCCACTTATTATTTGATTAAACACAGTGTAAAACGAGCTAGGCGTGAAAAAAATCACATTTTTTACGCGGTCTTAGCCAGAACACACATGAAAACACGCTAAGTTTGCCGCTAGGCACCTATCATTTTTGAGATTTGTGTCACACCCTATTTGTCAATCATTTTGGATTTATTTTCAAGTAAAAATTTATCAAAAAATCCTTGACCGATATCTTACGATTTTCGAAAAAGCCTTTTTTGTGTATAACCAAAAACGCTGATCACACGGTGTATCAATGGCTAGCGTTTCATTCGGGCAAGCGCAGTAGATAAGTTATCCCAAAACTTATCCACTGTTTTTGTGGATAACTAACCATTTTATTCAACGCGTTAGTTACTCAATTGCTGTTTTTGTTGGCTTTAATAAACCGCGAAGCCCCGTACTGACAACGCCGATTAACACAATAAACGTTAATAGTGGCAAGCCTATCCACAACCAGGTATGTGGATGAAATTCAATATTGAGTCCATATGTTAACAACGCCCAGACGACAACTTCTGATGCGCCACTAGCAATAATTCCAGCAATTAGGGCCATCAGACCATATTCAGCCCATAATGTATTGATAACTCTGCGTCGGCTTGCTCCCAGAGTCCGATACAATTGTACCTCCATTTGCCTTTGACTTAAGCTTAAGCGCAATAACGTAAAGATTAACAAAATGCCAGCAAACACTCCCAGCCCTGCTAAGATGGTCACCGACCACACAATCTGTCTCAATAACCCCTCTAGCTTGTCGGCAATTTGTCGGATATCGAGAATACTCACGGTAGGATGCTCTCGTGACAGTGTCACTAAAAGTGGATCGTCTTGAGGCGTCACACGAAAGCTGACTAACCAAGTTGCAGGCATTGACGTCATTAAATCAGGCGTGAAAATAAAGTAAAAGTTCGGCTTCATTTGCCGCCATTCCACGTGACGAATCGAATTCACGGTCGCGGAGATAGATTGACTGTTGATCACAAAGCTCACCTTATCTCCCACATGAATATCGAGATCTTTAGCTAATCCCTCCTCGATAGAGACACCTTTGGTGGTGCTCCACTCACCCGCCACAACGGGGTTATAATCAGGCAGGGTAGAATCCCACGTTAAGTTCAATTCGCGGCGTAACGCATTCGCACCTTGTCGCCCCTGTACCCGCTCTTTGGCACTTTCATCATTGATACTGGTCAAGCGGCCACGAGTGATAGGATAAGCAGGAGAACGCGCTATGCCGGCGTTATCTAACGTGGTTAAGTAGTCGTCTTTTTCATAAGGCGAAATATTGAGTGCAAACGCATTGGCCGATCCTGCCGGCACTAAACGTTGCCAATCGCCTAATAAGTCCGTTCTTATTAACCAAATTATTGATAACAGCATAAGCGATAAACCTAATGCGCCAAATTGAATCCCAGACGACCATTTCGAGCGCTCAATACGACTCACGGCCAACTTCATTGCAGGGGTCAGCGCAAACAGCTTGACGACTTTTGTTAGCACTAAACTGACGACGGCTAAAAGCACGAACAAGCCGACTATCCCCGCTAAAATCATCCAGACTAATGGGTTATTATAATAGGCGATAACCAGTGCGCTCACCGGAAATACAATAAGCCACCAAGCACGGTGCCTTCCAACGAGTTGGGTTTGAGCACCATTCATCGCACTCGCGGGACTGACTGACAATAGATAGGAAAACGGAATTCCTAACGCGGGTATCGCTATCATTAAACACGTCATTAGCGACGTTAGTAACGGTGTCCAACCGTATCCAGGCAGAGGCGTCGGTAACATGCCAGCTAAAGGCACACGCAGTAAATATTCTAATACCACGCCAATGCCACCACCAACGAATGCAGCAACGATGAATAATAAACTCGATTGCAGTAGCAACCACCGTAAAATCCAACGTTTTGTCGCCCCGAGACTTTTGAGCATGGCAATCGTGCGTCGACGTGTTGACACATAGTGCTGACAGGTAAGCACTAAGGTTGTCGCCGCCATTAAAATGACAATCGCCACAGTAAGTGATAGATATTGTTCCGTACGCTCAAACACTCGTATCGTGCGATTACCTCTATCGCGATCTTTCCACTCATCACTGGGCGACAAAGTGACAGCCTGTTTTACGCGATCCAAAGCATCCTGACTACCATTAATATACCGCTCATATTCAACCCGGCTCCCCAGCTGTAAAGCGCCTGTTTTGGGCACATCACTTTGATGAATATACACCGAAGGCATTTGTTGAAAGGGATTAAAACGCAGGCCAGGCTCAGATTGCACAGTACCTGAGATAGTAAAATCCGCATCACCAATTGATAGCTGATCCCCAGGTTTAACCTGTAAGCGCGCGAATAGCCGTTCATCGAGCCACAACTCTCCGGGTTTAACATGATGACTTAGCTTGTCATTCGATTTCAGCGTCATCTCACCTTTTAATGGATAAGCGCTATCAATCGCTTTCACTGTCACCAGCTGCATTTGATCTTGGCGATTAAACGCCATGGTTTGAAACTGAGTGAGATCCGAGTATTGATACTCATCACCGTCCGTTGCCTGTTTTAAAGTATTAGGCAGTGGGTTGGCAGATTCAAAGACCATATCTGCAGTTAATGCTTCGCCACTTTGCTGAACGATAATTTGTTCCATCCGCCCCGCTAATGCCGTTAACGCAAAAACACTGGCGATAATCAAAGTCAACGCCAACGCAACTGGCCATAGTTTACCACTGATAATTTCCGACACGCCCCATTGTAATAAACGTTGATTCATGTGCGTGCGAGAGAGTGTAGTATCGCCTTGGTCTTGGCTCATGTGCGCTCCTCGAGTTCACCGTGTTGCATGTATAATCGACGCTGGCAACGTGCGGCTAACTCTGGGTCATGAGTCACTAATATCAACGTGGTGCCGTGTTGTTCATTAAGATCAAATAACAAATCAATCACCGTATTGGCAGTATCTTGATCCAAATTACCGGTAGGCTCATCCGCAAACAAAATTTTAGGCTGTGTCATGAACGCTCGAGCTAAAGCGACACGTTGCTGCTCTCCTCCTGAAAGTTGCCCAGGCGTATGATGCAATCGCGCTGCCAATCCTACCGAATGCAATAGTTCAGTGGCACGCTGTTTATCTTCTTTTTGTCCGTTTAATAAACACGGCAGCGTAACGTTATCGATGGCAGATAAACTTGGGATCAACAAGAAGCTCTGAAACACAAAACCAATCGAACTCGCTCGTAATAAGGCTCTAGCTTCATCGTCTAACGTTGAAAGCTTTTTCCCAAGTATTGTGACCTCACCTTCTGAGGCCACATCAAGGCCAGCAAGTAACGTCATTAATGTGGACTTGCCAGCCCCGGAAGTCCCGATAATAGCAACGCTTTCTCCTTGCCATATCTCGACATTGACCTCTTTTAAGATTGTTAAATGTTCTTGTTTAGTAGAAACTGTTTTAGATAAAGACTGAGTACTAATTATAGGTGATTGCATGATTTCTAGACTTTCCTTGTTGTTTCTGTTGGTATTTTCAACCAGCGTCAGCAGCCAAACCTTGATGATTTTAGGAGACAGTTTGAGTGCTGGGTATCGTATGCCTATTGAACAAGCGTGGCCCAGTTTACTGAGTGACAAGCTCAGCGAAAAAGGAAAAAATGTTACAGTTATTAACGCCAGTATTTCTGGCGATACCTCAGGCAATGGATTAGCACGCTTACCTGGATTATTAAAACAACATACACCAGATAGTGTTTTGCTTGAACTCGGTGCTAATGACGGTCTGCGTGGATTTCCACCTCAAGGTACGGAAAAGAACTTACGACAAATGATTGATATTATCCAAAACACGAATACCAAGGTCATTATGATGCAAATTCGTATCCCACCTAATTATGGCAAACGATACACACAAATGTTTTCAGATATCTACCCTCGGGTCGCGAAAGCCACACAAACCCCATTAATTCCCTTTTTCATGGAAAAGATTATCACCAAATCAGAATGGGTGAAAAAAGATGGTATGCACCCACGTAAAGAAGCCCAACCTTGGATAGCTAACTTTATGGCAACACAATTGCAACCATTTTTATAAGCTTATTTGAACTTTTAATGCCCTAGCTCAATAAATCCCCGCTAAGTGTTTTGTATTCTGATCACTTATGTGCAAATTAGTGGGGATAAATAATGCAAATAAAGCCCGTAATTAAAGGGGTGATCGCCCGAAGCGCTCACCCATTAGGCTGTGAGCAAGCCATTTTACAACAAATTAAACGTGCCCAGGCTGAATTACCGATAACTCAAGGTCCGAAACGTGTTCTGATCCTTGGCGCCTCTTCTGGGTATGGTTTGGCCGCCCGTATCGCAGTCACTTTTGGTGGCGCGCAGGCTGACACTATTGGTGTCTCTTTTGAGCGCCCCCCTTCTGAAAACCATACCGCAAGCGCGGGCTTTTATAATAATGTGCATTTTAAAAAATACGCTGAACAGGCAGGACGTATTGCGGTTAATTTAAATGGCGATGTGTTTTCTCAAGCAATGAAAGACGAAGTAATTGAAGCCATTGAAACGTATTTCGAGGGTGAAGTTGATCTGATTATATACAGTATTGCCAGTGGAAAACGCCGAAAGCCAGGCACAAATCATTTTTGGCACTCGGCCATAAAACCTATTGGCGTGCACGTTCAAGGGAATACCATCAATCTGGAAACCGCTCAATGGAACGAAATTTCGCTGCCCCCCGCGACGGAACAAGAGGTCACAGACACCATCAAAGTGATGGGCGGTGAAGACTGGGAGAACTGGGTCGACACATTGATTAATGTTGACTCCATAGCCCCTCATTGTAAAACGATTGCCTTATCTTATATGGGTCCGGAAGTGACTCACCCCCTTTATCTCGACGGGACACTTGGTCAAGCTAAAATCGATTTGCACCAAACCAGTCACGCGCTGAATTTGAAACTGAGTAATTATGGTGGTGGCGCTTATGCTGTCGTCTGTAAAGCCATCATTACGAAAGCCAGCATGGTCATTCCTGGGCTGGTCCCTTATATGCTGGCGCTCTACAAAATCATGAGCGAGCAAGGACAACATGAAGATGCCATCGAGCAGATGCAGCGTTTATTACGTGACAAACTCTACGGTGATGATCGGGTGCCCGTCGATGGCGAACGCCTAATTCGTATGGATGATTATGAACTGTTACCGCAAACCCAGCAGCGCGTGACTGAATTATTAGCAGAAATGAACGGCAAAAACTTTCAACGTATGACGAATTACGCAAGTTTCGTTAACACTTTTCTACAAATCAATGGGTTTGGTTTTGATAATATCGACTATCGGGCCCCAGTTGATCTTGCAGAGTTTGCCATCTCTGATGATAATGACGCGTAATTAGTCTGACTCCCCAACAGATAAAGGGCTTTACCCGCATGGTTCAGCCCTATTTTTCCCTTTCCGGCGACATTCGCTTTACTCTCACCTATGTGATTTCTATAATCCCCGCGTATCTACTAATCAATGAGCAAACGAATGGATCAATTAACATCCCGATTAAAAAAACTCGAAAAGCAAAACTATCGAGCCTATCAGCAAATTAAAGGCGAATATGATTTCGGCGATTTCACTTTGTTGATTGATTACACTCAACCTGACCCTTACGCTCCAGCGTCTCGGATGAGAGCAATTCGTCCGTGGTCACCCAGTGGTTTGCAATGGTTGCGTGAGCAGTCAGCGGAGTATCAATTAGCCGCACGTGATTTTATTGCACGTAGTTTTGCGCGCTTTGCGATGCAAGAAAATGCAGTTGAAATATCAATGACAGGACAAACGGTTTTAGACAACACCGCCGTATTGTTCACCGATGAGGGGATTGAACTACGTTTTCGGATGAATCTACCCGCCGACGGGCGTAGCATCTTAGCCAAACGCGCCCTCAACCTTATTACATTCCATCTACCCAAATTCATTCGCCGCGCGACAATGTCACGTGAATTGGATATGGAAGCATTAACGCATCATTGTGAAGTTATCGAAGATCAGGCCGCTCTACGCAAACAATTAGCTGAGCATAATCTACTGGCTTTCGTTGCAGACGGTAGTGTATTACCACGCGCGTCAGGCAATAGTGACCTGCCAATGCAAGACGCTGTGACGTTAACCGCTCCTGATTCGCTCGCCATTGAATTAACCACACCACACCGCGGCACCATTCGTGGTATGGGGATTAAGCGCGGCATCACGTTGATTGTCGGCGGTGGTTTCCACGGTAAGTCAACGCTATTAACCGCTATTGAACGTGCCGTCTATTTTCATATTCCAGGTGATGGTCGCGAGTATATTGTGACCGATCCACAAGCAATGAAGATTCGGGCAGAAGATGGCCGCTGTGTTCATCACTTAAATTTATCAAACTATATCAATCATTTGCCTATGGGTCGCGATACTGCCGATTTCAGTACACAAGATGCCTCTGGCTCGACATCACAAGCGGCGTGGGTTCAAGAGTCCATCGAGTCTGGTGCCACTAGCCTACTCATTGATGAAGATACCTCGGCGACCAACTTCATGATCCGCGATCAACGCATGCAAGCGTTAGTGGCGAAAGACGATGAACCCATCACACCGCTCGTGGATAGAGTTGCACAACTACGTGACGAACTCGCGATATCGAGTCTTATTGTCATGGGAGGATCTGGCGATTACTTTGATGTCGCCGATACTGTCATTCAAATGCATGACTATCAGCCGATTGATGTAACGGCGCAAGCAAAAGACATTGTGGCGCAATATCCAAATGCACGTGACAGCGAACCTCACACCGCCCTGCAAACTTTCTCACCACGTTCTTTCCATTGTGGCGGTTTGCAAAGTATTTTATCCGATGGGAAGTTTCGGGTGAATGCGACAGACAAACACACGTTACGTTTTGGTAAAGAAAAAGTCGATGTCTCGGCACTAGAACAGCTCGAAAGCGCCAATGAATTACATTGTATTGGTTGGTTATGGACGCAATTATCGCAACAACCGAATTGGAGCAATGATCCGGTGGGAACGATCGCCAAGTTGCTTCAAAACGATCAATGGTATAACACTACCCCACCACATGGTGACCTTGCTAAGCCACGCTTGCTTGACGTTATGGCGGTTTTAAATCGCATGCGCCAATCACAATTCAAAGCGCAATAAATACTCAATAAGTTATCTGGTTTTAAAAGCGCAATAAATACTCAATAAGTTATCTGGTTTTAAAAGCGCAAGGGACTTAAAGCAATACACTTAATGCGTCAACGAATCGCCCCGCCTGTATGGCGGGGCGATTTTTGATTAGTTACACATCTTTTCTGAGTATATGCCAAGCTTCACATAAAACACGGAAGCGTTCTGCATTACCGGTTTCCCGATCTGGATGCCAACGCATGGCTAATTTTCGCCATGTTTTACGAATTTCGTTATCCGTCGCCGTATCGTCTAATTCAAATAAGCGTAAGGCTTGCAAACGACTAAAGTTCGTCTCTTTTTCACCGCCCCCCACAAACCGACGATAACGAGTCCAAAACTCATTCAATAAACGTTTTACTTCACCATCATTAGCTTCATAGTTAGACCATTCCATATAATAATCACGCAAGGGATCATCGAGATTAATGTAGTGGATCGAACGACGAAACATTGGGCTTAACTCGATATCCATCGCCTCAACTTGTAACCATTTCTCAGGATATAGCGTTTCTTGTAATTGAAAGAGTGCATTCATAATCAAAAAGTTGCGCTTAAACAAATCTTTCTCGGCTGAGGTATCTAACGTGGGCATAAAACCCAAAGCCCCTAAATGAGAAGATAACGTATGTACTTTCCAACCAGAGGGTTTTTGTTTAAGTACTTCAAATATTGGCCAAACCAATGGGTTTTCCATTTCGGTTTGCGATCTCACTGAAATAGGTTGAGTGTCTAACATAGTGCATCCATTGCAAGTAAGATTGGTCCAAACCAATCATTAAACATCAATTTATCGCACACCCTAAACGTCACGACTCATCGACGATGAATTGAAGGCTCCTATAACATACATCTAATACTCATAAGATTCTTCCCCTATAAATAGTGGCAGCTGTTTCATTACCTGTCACCCTTTTGACGCTGACTAATAATCAGTTCTTTTAAAGAATAGAACACGCTTCACGATGACAAGGTGAAAAACCCTATTATTTTATTGTTAAGCACCGATTTTGGGACGCTTGCCTCATTCAATACCCCAAAAGAGCCATAGACAAACAGCCTGCCTCTCGTTTAGCACTAAACCAAACTAGAGTGTATGACTGAGTCCTCATTTCGTTTTCGGTACCACTGAGGAAAAGCATCTTGGGTTGGTGGCTCACAAGGTGATATCTGGGATGCGCAAAAAACATGGTGTACGATACCTTGGGTGTCATAGTATCCCTGATATTATTGACGACCCAATACCGTCTTAACCCTCATCGATTTAACCGTCGTTAACTCTACAACGTTACTTTTTTTGAGTATGCTGTGTAATCCAAGACAAATAAGGATTAAACCCTTCGGTTATCGGTAATTGAATGATCTCAGGGACGTCATAATCATGTAATGACGTGATTAAACGCTCTACATCACCGTAACATGCTTGTTGAGTTTTAATGACGATCAGTGTTTCTTGATCTTGGCAGACTTTTCCTTCCCACACATAATGGCTGCTGATTGGCATGGTTTGAATACAAGCCGCTAAACGTTGACTCAGTAACTCAGTAATCATTTGCTGTGTATTGCTGTCATTGTTGGCCGTGGTGAGCACCACACAATAAGTATTTTCAGCATTCATAGTCGACCTTTTATCAGTAAAATATGGCTCATTAAACGAAGTTTTCGCGACTTTTCCCATCACTCACAGACAAAAATAGCACGATTAGGCCAAGGCTCTTGGCCACAACACGGTTTGTAATTCATTTAAATGGCGAATCGTATGACAACCTGGTGTATACACTAACGGCGCACGAGACAACGTTTGCAAATGATAGGTTTCAACTCCGGCTCTCAACCCTGCGGTAATACCTCGTACGGTATCATCAATGTACAAACATTCGGCTAATCGATACCCCATCCCCATCGCACAATAGTGAATAAGATCCGGCTCTGGCTTCCAACTATTCGCTTCAAATGCAGAGAACACACGGTCTTTAAAGTAACCCGCTAATCCGGCTAACTCCAGCAAACGGCAAATTTTATGCTGTGGTCCGTTAGACGCCACACACACGTCAATATTCTGCGCGGTCAGACGTTCTAATAAATCAACCACACCGTCCATCGGGATCAAGTCTTGTGCAAATAACTGCTCCGTGCGCGCACGATAGTTTTGTTCAAGTTCATCAAGATCCCAATGCAAACCAGCGTATTCCAATAAGCGCATGAGAATATCGGCACTTTTCCCGCCATCAAACAGAGCAGTGACTTGTTCGATCGGCAGTGTGACACCTTTATCTTGAAATAATTGATGAAGTGCTTGGCAGCACAATGTTTCACTATCAATAAGTGTGCCTTCACAATCAAATATAACGCATTGAATTGGTAGATTTTGCATTTTTATCCCCCTTGCTTAGCTCAGTGTAGCGGGATAAGAAATACGAAGAGGGATGTAGTTAACAACTATGACTATTGCGTTTAACAATCGTAGATTCTTCAAGCGAAGTCACTAATCACATATTCATTGTTCAAAAAATTACGCAGAGAAAGTGATAAATTACACGACGATTATTCTTGTGAGGTTTCCAACCAAACCGTCTTTGGATTCTCACAATATGAGCTTTTGTGTGCCACAATCGCATTGACCAGATCGTGTTGTCGCGCAAAACGAGAATTTGGTAGCATGACACAATCTGATATCAACCATTCTTGATCATGCTCGGTTAACATTGCCGCAGCACAAGGCTGACCATCAGAAAAACCGACATACAATTCACAAGGTTTCGATAAAATAATTTGTGCAAAGAACTCTAATAACTCAGCTTGGGCAGACTTATCTCGAATACGTTTTGCTTGCATCATCGCAAATAAAATTGTCAATCGATGAAAATCCACTAAATAAAGTTCATTTTCTGATAAAACGACAGAGTCGGGAACAAAAGCGTGTACCGTTTGAGCGGCCGACAATGATTGATAAATCTCGCGGCCACGCAAGCTTTCTGGTGTCGGGTGCTCTACTTCTACTTGCTGGTGTAACCATTGATTTTTTATTGCGACGATAGTCGGTGTACACGAAGTCATAAAGGCTCTTATTACTATTGATTCAATCAGAATATACGGATTAGATAAGTAGCAGCATACTGACCATTACTATACTCTACAAGTAATTCAATCATAAACCTTTACATATCGTGACCTTGGGATATAGCCATAGTGCTGTTATAATTACCCTCTAATAAACTGGATTTGAAATAAATGTTAAAAAAAATACTCGGTGTAACGTTATTCGCCATTATCCTTAGTGGCTGTGATAATAATGAAGTTGGTGATGTGAGCTTAGGGTTATTCACAACCAAAAATTTGAAAATTGATATTCTTAAAGACCCTGATATCTCTGGTGTAACCTGCCATGTTGCTTCCGTAGAAGCGAACTTGAGCTTTTCAGATCCTAGTGATAGCTCCATCGCTTGTCGTCAAACTGGTGAAATCACGCCAGAGATGCTAACAAACATTGATACCAGTAAATCCGGTGAAGTTTTATTTAAAAAATCAAAGAGTATCTTTTTCAAAAGTATGAGAATTCGTCGTATCTTTGATATTAAGACACAAACTCTGATGTACATTTCATACACCACCAAAGAGACATCCGGATCATTCAAACATAGCTTGTCTACGGTACCTTTATGGGGAACAAAAGCCTTTAATGCCATAAAACCCGAACAGAAGTAATATACCTATTTAGTGATATATAATTAGTACGCTATACTTATGTACAATTATGTTACACTCGGTTATTAGCATCGTCTCATCATACTTCTTGTTGATTCAATTATGATTACTTGATCTCGATAGTAGGAACGCATGACATTAAGCCATCATGAATTATCGGCGGAGAACTTATCTCCAACCCAACAGCAACGCCTTATTCATATTTTGGAGGTTTTTTCCGAAGGGCTTTTCCATGTCGATAGTCAAGGCATCATTACCTTCTTCACCGCAGAGTTTTATGCCCAATTTGGGTTTACCGACACCACGATTAACTATGATGAGTGGGTAAGTGTTGTTCACCCTCTCGATCGTCATACCTTAGAAAACGTCGTCTCTGAAATTTCAGAACAATACGAAGAAAACCTTCAAAAAGATACCCAATACCGTCTACGTAAAGCAAGCGGCCAATACATCTGGGTCGAATCAAGCATCGTTGCGAAGAAAGAAAATGATGAGATTTACATAGTCGGTCGCCATCGTGATATTTCTGACCAAAAGTTGGTAGAGTCGTATCTGCGCCAAACCGCTTATTATGACAGTAGTTCAGGGCTTGCTAATCGTGCAAAGCTATTAATTGATATTGATAACGCCAAAAATGATGATGCCGATTATACTGTGATGTATATTGCGATTGATGATCTACGCTCTTATATGAATCAGTATGGCGGGGATATTTCACAGCATCTACTCCAACATATATTAAGTGCTATTCAAACGATCCCCACAGGCGTCATCGAATGTTACCAACTTCGCTCTGATGACATCGTCGTATTAATTCGTGATCGAAACGACAGCGCGGAACTCAAAACACTCTGTTATGCCGTTCATGATGATTACGAACAAGCGATGAAACAGCATGGCCATCTTTATGGCGATCGCATGAATATTGGAGTCTACCCCAAAATAAGTAATGACATCAATGCGGAGCAAATCATTAATATTGCGTCACGCACTTGTCAATATGCTCGAGAAAAACAATCGTCTCCTATTGAGATTTATGCAGGCAAAACACAACGCCAAGTCGATCGCTATTTCTTTATTGAGCGCGGTTTAAAAGAGGCGTTGAATTCCAAGTCATTAAAAGTAAAGTTCCAACCTATTGTTCGCGCTGAATCGGGGCAAGTGTCAAGCTTTGAAGCCTTAGTACGCTGGCGATCGCTAGAATTCGGAGAAATTTATCCTGATGAATTCATTCCAATTGCAGAGAAAAAAGGGTTAATTAGCGAACTGGGTTATCAAGTTTTCACCAAAGCCTGCCAGTTTATTGTTCGTTATAACAAACAACATAACACGACAGTGAAAGTGAACGTCAATGTCTCAGTCCTTCAATTACTTGATCTCTCCTTTCCAGAGCATATACAAGCCATTGCATTGGAAAGTGGCGTTAGCCCTTCATCAGTCGTTTTAGAGTTAACCGAAACCGTTGTTTTAGATGGTAACCGTAATGCCATCAACCAGCTGACTAAACTACATAGGATTTCAGCTTGCACTCGATGATTTCGGTACCGGTTTTAGTTCGATGAATAGTTTTTTTGACCTACCATTAAATCAGATCAAAATCGATCGTTCTATGGCGGTAAAAAGCATGGAAAATGAAACTATGCATGACTATTTGGCTTTTATTATTCGTTTAAGCCGAGAAAAAGGGATTAATATCGTCGTAGAAGGGATTGAAGATCAAGTGATGTACCAAAAGTTCTTATCTCTTGGCGCCGTATTTTTACAAGGCTATTGGTTATCGAAACCATTATCACTAGCGACAGCTAGCCGTTATACCTTATATCTCAAAACAAAAAAATAGATTAAATTTATTACTTTGTCATTAAAAAAGCCGCAATATAATATTGCGGCTTTTTTAATATAATATTAATGACGTCTTTTATATCACGATGTGTTTATCTTTATTATTTACGAAATAATAGTGTTATGCCGCACAAACAGAACAACACAAGAAAACCGATACTCCCACCACCACCGCTACTACGTGAAGGAATAACAACGGGAGTTCCTGCCGACACTACCCGCTGCCCATCCACGGTCGCGACATAAAATTTGGCAGTGACGTTGCCCGCCATCACATTTTGTATCCAATTTTTAAACTCGGATATCTCAGTAAACACAGACACGACATCCAAGTCTTTATTGCCGCAGGTTACAGGGCCATAACTTGTTAAACCAATTTGTCGATATACCCCACCATCCAATAAATACACTGGGCCTCCTGAATCACCACTACACGTGGCATGTTTATAATCATCGCCTGGGTCGAGCGCACCATCAAAACATATTTGGGAGTTGGTCACTAAAGGGTAAAAATCATTTCGACAACGTGTTTTATCCACAAAGGTTAATTTTGTTTCTAGTAAGGTGGTCGATGTACTGCCACTCGGCTCAGTGCCATAAGTCAAACCATGGCCAATAGTGATATATTCACCACTCGTTGGGTAAACATCATTAATAGAAAAATTAAATAAATAAGAATAATCACTGGTATTCAGTGGCTGGTCAAATTCAAGTAATGCAATATCATTGGCAAAAGGAGCACGGTCGACAAAGTTATCTGGGTAATAAAACGCTTTAATTCGTACAAACTGCACATTGCCATTGGGAAAATCTCGCTCATCCGCGACTTGTGGTGCCACCACTGTGTATTTCAACACTTCTTCATTACCCACGACACAATGCGCGGCCGTCATCGCAAAGCGTTGATTAATAATCGTTGCACCGCAAAAACTTTGAGTAGAGTAATAGTTAGGCGTTAGGTATAAAAACAAACTCGCAAACGAGGCGTAATCATTCACATTGGCTCTGTCACCATTAATAATTTGCGGACGAATATCACTTGCGTTAGCTTGTATGGGCACTAAAGTCATCAATACCCAACATAACAGCAGCCATATTCTCATATTGTCTCCGATTAGATTTAATAAGTTATGCAATGAGTATAGAAGTTTGAAAGTTCACTGCACGATATTTATGACCAATAATTCATAGAATATTGAGGATTTTTCTAATGGTGACAATGTTATGGAACAAAAAACCATAGCCTGACACGCACAAAAAAAGCAGCCTCTATCGGCTGCTTTCTATTCGCTTATTCACCGCGGTAATAGCGCTGCGGCACGAATGGCATCTTTGTCACCACCATAGGTAATGGTTTCCCCCGGACGTTTGCAAACACTTGAGTATCAATCGCCGCATATTCGGTATGCACATACCCCATCGAAACAGGCTTCCCGGCAGTAGGGCCAGCGGTGCCGCTCGTCACTTGCCCAATGATGTCGCCCGCCGCGTTAAGCAATGATGCGCCTTCACGTACAGGAGCTTTCGTCAGCCCCACCAAACCAACACGCTTACGGCTGACATTTTTCTGGGCGATTTGCGGCAAAATAATATCAGCGCCAGGGAAGCCCCCCGCCCGTTCACCGCCTTCACGCCGTTTCGGGCTGATCGCCCATAACAAACTTGCCTCTACCGGCGTAGTTGTCGTGTCTAAATCGTGTCCGTACAAGCACAAGCCACATTCTAAGCGCAACGAATCTCGTGCGCCTAAACCAATCCATTCCACTTCTTCACATTCGATAAAGTGTTGAGCTAACGCCGCTGCCTGAGTCGATGGAACCGAAATTTCGTAACCATCTTCTCCTGTGTAACCACTGCGACTGACCGTACACGCGATACCATTGATGTCGAGCGTTTGTACATCCATAAAATGCATCTCGCTCACCGCTGGCTCAAAACGCGCTAACACCTGTGCCGCTTGAGGACCTTGCAACGCCAGTAGTGAGTGATCGTCTAATACATCAATGGCGATGTCGGCTGGCAACTGACATTTAAGGTGGGTAATATCGGCGTCTTTACACGCCGCATTGACCACTAAGAATAAATGATCACCCATATTGGCAATCATCATATCATCCAATATCCCGCCCTGCTCATTGGTAAAAAACGCATAACGCTGCTTACCGACCGGCAAATCGACCACATCCACAGGGACTAACGTCTCTAAATATTGTGCGACGTCCGTACCGCTCAAACGAATCTGCCCCATGTGCGAGACATCAAACAAGCCGGCAGCTTCACGAGTATGTAAATGTTCTTTTTTGACACCAAGAGGATATTGTACCGGCATTTCGTAACCTGCAAATGGGACCATTTTTGCGCCAGCGTCAATATGCTCTGCATAAAGCGCAGTCTTCTCTAATATGATGAGTTCTGCATCGGTTACTTTCGTCATGGTGTACTCCCTATTCCTAAAACGACCGGTCTCAGTCTTGACCGCTTTGGTATCACAATAATGATCACTATTATTTCTCAGCAACGGGTTGACGAATATGATCAATAAGTATGTGCTCTTTAATCGTCTTCTGTTTATTACTGATTGATATCGATACGTGTATTTTTCAGTAAAACACAACAAAAAGCAAACGTTTGCTTTTATTATTCGATACTTTGTTTACTTAATTGGCACTGGTTACCCATAAAATTAGAGCATCATCATCACCCGCCGAAACAAGCATATGCCCCATATTGGCATCGTAGTAAACACTGTCACCTTCATTGAGTGTCACAGGTTCATAAAATTCTGAATAAAATATAATCTCACCGGAAAGTACCAACAAAAACTCTTCACCACCATGACGCACCCACTCACTATATTCAGCTAATGAGCGCGCACGAACTCGGCTTTTAAACGGCATCATTTTTTTATGTGATAACTGAGTTGCCAATAGTTCATGTTCATACGTTTGCGTTGGATGTGGTTTACCCATTGCGTTTTTCGTAATATCTCTGCGACCGGTGGCTAGTATTTTTTCAGGTGGCTCAAAGAGTTGTGGCATATCTATATTGAGGCCATGGGCAAGTTTCTGCATGGCTTGAAAAGTAGGAGAAATTTGCTCGTTCTCAATTTTACTTAATGTTGAACGGGCTAATCCAGTTTTTTGGCTGGCTTCTTCCAGTGTCATCCCCAATTTAGTGCGAATCGATTTGATGCGTTCACCGAGCTGTAATGGTGTGACGATCGTCTTTTCCTCTGATTCTCTTGCGACCTTTATAGACGGATATTCATCGACGATTGGTTTAGACATACTTTTCATTTATACCCTATATTCCGCGTGCCAAAGTCATATAGTGCATCAAACATTCACTGTCTAACACGGTTTACTTGAAATTATGTGCGGCACATTACAGGTAAGAAAAAAGGTTTCTTATAGGAAACTTTTTTATTGAATCTTCCTCATCTCCATAGTATGTTTTGCTCATTGGGCGTGTGGCACATCACCTTGAGTGACAGTAAAAAGCCATCTTTTTCACTGATAAATAACCAGTATTATTGTAAAGATTTCGGATGATTGACATGAGTATAAATCCCCGACACCATTGCCCTATCTTGAGTGTGTTATGGACTTTCATTAACCGGAAAAACTCAATAACATCAGTTAATTTAACCCAACGTTCTTTTTTATTTCTGCCCAACGCAAACGATACCGTCAGTCATAATGCTGCATTTACCGACTTTTCGGATGTTTTTTTGTGCAGAAACAGACAACCAGTGATCGATGACACATTCCTCATGCCTGCTCTCGTGCACACTATTATATGGACACGCTGACTATGTGGGGCTCAAACCCTGAACCGACATGGTGTTATAAGAAATGCATATGAGACGTCAACATCACACAACACTATACACAGTCATTCGCTAACGCGCGGCGAATGCCTTTTTAACGTAACGTTAAATTGAATCGTTTATACGGTAATTTTTGGAGAGAGTAATGGACAACAAATTAAAGTTTACAGAAAGCCACGAGTGGGTACGCGATAACGGTGATGGTACGGTAACGATCGGTATCTCTGCTCACGCTCAAGAACTATTAGGCGACGTGGTCTTCGTGGAACTTCCAGAAATCGAGAGCGAATTTGACGCCGGCGATGCATTTTCATTGGTCGAATCAGTAAAAGCCGCCTCTGACATATATTCTCCGGTATCGGGGACGGTTATCGCGGTTAACGAAGATTTAGAAGACAGCCCAGAACTTGTTAATGACGAGCCTTATGATAATGGCTGGATTGCAACCATTAAAATGAACGATGCCGAAGAATTGGAAGATTTGAAAGTAGCCGAAGATTATCTCGCGTCTTTGGAAGAGGAAGACGAAGATTAATCCAAGTCAGTCTGCATTTTTAGATAGCCCATTTTTTGGGCTATCTCTTTTTTAGTCACAGTGGTGAATGCTGTCGCGTCGATTGACAAGGCAAGATCACAGGTAAGGATACAATGACCGATTTACTCAAAAGTTTAAGTACATCTGGCGAGTTTATTCGCCGACATAATGGCCCGCGTGAGCACGATGAAACTCACATGCTTGATGTCATCAATGCTTCATCTATTGATGCACTGATTGATGAAACCGTTCCAGCAGCGATTCGCCTTGATTCTGCGTTAGAATGTGGCGCTGCTCTCAGCGAAGCCAACATGATGCAGACGATGAAAGAGTTCGCGAAACAAAACGTCGTGCAGAGAACCTTTATTGGTCAAGGATATTACAATACCGTCACACCCAACGTTATTCTACGTAACGTCATGGAAAACCCCGGTTGGTACACCGCTTATACCCCATATCAGCCAGAGATTTCTCAAGGCCGATTAGAAGCGTTATTAAACTTTCAACAAATGATCACGGATCTTACCGGCATGGATATCGCCAATGCTTCCTTGTTGGATGAAGCCACCGCAGCCGCTGAAGCCATGGCCTTGTGTAAACGTGCTGGTAAAAGCAAGAGTAACACTTTCTTCATTGCTGATAACCTGCATCCACAAACTATCGAAGTCGTCAAAACCCGTGCAGAGTTCTTAGAGTTTGATGTGGTTATTGCGCCACCACACACAGTGACAGAACACGATATCTTTGGCGCTTTATTTCAATATCCAAGTACCACTGGCGAAATCATTGATTTAACGCCACTGATTGAACAAGTTCACCAAACCAAAGCGTTAGTAGCGGTCGCTACCGATCTGCTGGCCAGCACACTGTTAAAACCCGCGGGTGAAATGGGGGCCGATATTGTGATTGGTAGTGCGCAACGCTTTGGCGTACCACTGGGTTTTGGCGGCCCACACGCCGCATTCATGGCAACGCAAGACAAGTTTAAACGCACCATGCCGGGACGAGTCATTGGCGTCTCAGTCGATTCAAAAGGTAAACCCGCCCTACGCATGGCCATGCAAACGCGCGAGCAACATATCCGCCGTGAAAAAGCCACCTCTAATATCTGTACGGCGCAAGCCCTGCTGGCTAATATGGCGGGATTTTACGCGGTGTATCATGGGCCTGAAGGACTCAAAACCATCGCACGTCGCACTCATCATCTCACCGCAATACTAGCGGCAGGTCTTGAAGAAGCCGGATTTGCGCTCGCGCACCAACACTTCTTTGATACCTTAACAGTCATGACAACCGAACTGACTGGAGCGCTATACAGCAAGCTTCAGTCTTACGGCATCAACGTCCGTTTAAACGATGGTAGTATTGGCATCAGCTTAGATGAAACCAGTTCAGAAGCGGATTTGAACTTGCTATTCTCTGCCTTTGGCGTGAAATCGACCGTAGAAATGCTATCTGCACGCATTGCAGACAATGAATTCGCCGCGATTCCAGAAAGCTGCCGTCGTACCAGTGACTACCTCACTCATCCTGTGTTTAATACCTATCATAGTGAAACCCAGATGATGCGTTACCTGAAACGTCTTGAGAATAAAGATTTTTCATTAACTCATGGCATGATCCCACTCGGTAGCTGTACCATGAAGCTTAACGCCGCCGCAGAAATGCTACCCATCACGTGGCCTGAGTTCAGTCAATTACACCCCTTTGCTCCGCAAGCACAAACTGCGGGCTACCAAGCTCTGGCGAAAGATCTGAAAGACAAGCTATGCGCGATTACTGGCTACGACGCATTCTCTCTCCAGCCAAACTCAGGCGCATCAGGCGAGTATGCGGGCTTAATTGCCATTCAACGCTACCACCGTAGCCGTGGTGATGAGCACCGTAATGTGTGTTTGATCCCAAGCTCTGCGCACGGCACGAACCCAGCGTCGGCATCGATGGTGTCTATGCAAGTCGTCGTAGTGAAATGCGATGATAACGGCAATATTTCCCTCGACGATCTCAACGCAAAAATCGCCAAACACCGCGATAACCTGTCGTGCATTATGATCACGTATCCATCAACGCACGGCGTGTATGAAGCTGAAGTGAAAGCTATTTGCGAAAAAGTCCATGAAGCCGGCGGTCAAGTTTACATGGATGGCGCCAACCTCAATGCGCAAGTCGGACTCACCTCACCTGGGTTTATTGGCTCTGAT
Organism: Vibrio palustris; assembly: GCF_024346995.1. Taxonomy (NCBI): domain Bacteria; kingdom Pseudomonadati; phylum Pseudomonadota; class Gammaproteobacteria; order Vibrionales; family Vibrionaceae; genus Vibrio; species Vibrio palustris. Next base: position 789,786 of record NZ_AP024888.1, read on the forward strand.
GTCTCTCACCTTAACTTGCACAAAACGTTCTGTATTCCACACGGCGGCGGTGGCCCAGGTATGGGGCCTATTGGGGTAAAAGCGCACTTAGCAGACTTTTTACCCGGTCACATCCAACATGGTGCAGATGGCAGTGAGTACGCCATTTCGGCAGCGGATATGGGCAGTGCCTCTATCTTACCCATTTCATGGGCTTACATTGCAATGATGGGCGGCGAAGGCCTCACTCAGGCATCTAAAACCGCAATTCTCAATGCCAACTACATCATGGAACGTCTCGCGCCACATTACGCGGTGCTGTACAAAGGTCAAAATGAACGTGTCGCGCACGAATGTATTATCGATATTCGCCCGTTAAAAGACGCAACTGGCATTAGTGAAGAAGACATTGCGAAACGCTTGATGGATTACGGTTTCCACGCACCGACCATGTCGTTCCCAGTGGCTGGCACGTTAATGATCGAGCCAACGGAATCGGAAGATTTAGTCGAGATGGATCGTTTTTGTGATGCCATGATTGGCATTCGTAACGAAATTGCGCGCATTGAATCTGGCGAGTGGACGTTAGCAGAAAATCCATTGGTGAATGCGCCGCACACCCAAGCGGACCTCATGAACGAGGAATGGCCACACGCTTACTCTCGCGAAATCGCCTGCTTCCCTACTCCACACAGCAAAGCTTCTAAATATTGGCCAACGGTTAACCGTGTTGATAACGTCTACGGCGACCGTAACTTGATCTGCTCATGCCCGAGTATGGAAAGTTATCAGTAACCTTAAGCGCCTGTCGCTATACCAACGTTGTAAACTAACTTAAATCAAAAAAGGCGAACCATTTGGTTCGCCTTTTTATTGCGAGTGCGGATACTGGTAAACACAAACAGGTTACTGCTTTTATGCGAAAACGCTGAGGCCACACCGTGCCTGTTGACTCGTTAAGCGTTGTTAGAGCGATGAGGCGCAGTGCATTACATAATAGCTTTCGGCTGCTTTATCGACACGTTCACCGACGGTAAAACCTTGAGCTAAGTAGAAATCAATAGCACGACTATTTTGAGTAAAGCACTTGAGACTTAAATGTGAGTAATGCTGTTTGGCAAAGTTCAGCAGTGTTAAGCCTATGCCAATCCTTAAGTTACTGGGTTTGACGTATAAATGATGAATGAAACTGTCAGGCGCCCAAATGGAGATAAAACCCAGCACTTCGTTTGATTCACATGCTACCCAAATATCTTCTCCCTCAGTCTCTCTCTCAAAGTCTGATAACTCAAATAAAGACGTATCTAACCAAGTAAAAGTCGCGAGACGCGACTCTAGGTACAGCTGTTTTATCTCGTCCAAATGCTGAGGTTGTAACGGTATTATTTGCATGAACTTTCCAATAAACCAAGCGCTAAGCTAAGTGGCTAGCGAGCTCTGGTTGTTAACTCTATTAACCACTAAACACACGAGACCGCCTGATCAATCGGCATCGGTCTCCCAAGTAAATAGCCTTGCCCCATATCAACACCGAGCTCTTTAAGTGCATTTAATTCTTTATTGGTCTCAATGCCTTCCGCAATAATGGTGCAACCGATAGCTCTTGAAAATCCGCATAATGCTTTAGCAAGTAAGAACTTTGTTCTGTTCTTATGGATATTTTGCGTAAGACTGATATCAAGCTTTATAATATCGGGCTCAAGCTCCAAAATATGTTGAAAACTGGCATAGCCAGCGCCCGCATCATCAATGGCAAGACGTAGACCTTGCTTGCGAAGAGGTTCTAAAGCTTTTCGAAAATCTTCATAGCTGCTTATAGGTGAATGTTCTGTCACTTCTAAAACAACCCGTTTGGCGTCAATATCGCTCAATACTTCGGATATTGCACCATTCAAAATCGTTGCTGGCGATGTATTTATCGAAATATATATATCGTTTTCAAACGCCTGAAGACCATTGATGGCATTTTTTATTGCCATTATTTCAAGCGCTTCGCCCAACCCAACTTGTGATGCTTCATTAAACCACACATCAGGTGTTCGATAAGGTGTTGTGACAAACCTAGAAAGAGATTCAAAACCTGAAACATGATCGGTAACGAGGTTGTAAATAGGCTGATAGTGAATGTCGATTGTTTCTGGGTTTAGTACGGATTGAACTCTCTCCTCTATTTCCCGACATTCATTCTCAAAGGTAATATTTTGCTCTATTAAGCTACTTGCGATATCGGAAATTGCGTTTAAAAACGATAAATCTCGATTGTTTAACGTATAATCGGATGACTGTTTATAACAACAAAAGGTACCGAATGTTTCTCCATTCGAGAGAGTGATCGGCACGCCCATATAGGAACCAATGGACAATTTATCAGTGATAGGTAACTCTCTAGTGATATCATTATCACTCGTGTTCTGAGTGATATTGGATAACGAATCATCTACAATTCTTTGACAGTAGGTTTCCTCTAATGGGTCAGAGTCCCCGACATGCATAGGCGGATTGTCACTTTCAGTATCAACAAATTTAAAAACACGCTTGCCATCTACAAACTGTGAGATAAATGCAACATCCATATTGAGGTGTTTGCGAATAATCGATAATATTTTTTTTAACTTAACACTCACACTATCAACATCATCACTACCTATCATGAGATCTTGTAAATCTTTACTTTTCATACTGTTTCCGCATTCTTAATATAACGCCTACTAGAAGACGGGCTCGGCTATTACCCATTTAATGATAACATCATCATAATCATTCATATCTGAAAATCAGACTTCAATACGCTGTATGCTTAGGCTACTGGGTACTCAAAAAACATGAATTCGTTTGGAAACGAGTCCCAAAAGAACGTCGCTCCAACGCCCAACGGCTTGCTTGAGCATTGATAAATCTTCACTCACATCAATTCATGGCCATCATTGGAATATTGATGGCCATTAGTTTAGATCATTATTTATAACTTAGCTCAGAGGCTTTGCCTTTAAATATCCGATACACCAAAATCGTATAGGCAAGTATCATCGGCATCACAATGACCACACCGATCCCCGTAATCATTAAAGTCTCGGGTGCACTGGCTGCCGCTTGCGCGGTTAACTGACCAGGAATAATGTCAGGGAAGAAACTATAACCTAGCCCGAAAAAGCTTAACGCAAAAATAGAAGCCACACCAACAAATGGCCACACATTCCCTGCATGGGTTGAGTGATCGAGTTTGTAAAGATAACGCTCCACCACAAAAATGATCACAAACACCGCTACGGGAATCGGCATTAAGAGCCAAAATTGCGGAAATTGAAACCAACGTTCCGCCACCATGGGATTGACGATAGGATTCACCACACTAATAGCGATGATCCCAAGCGCCATCAACCAGCCTGCGATACGAGCCCATAATACCGCTCGTCGCTGTAATTCCCCTTCCGTTTTCAAAATCAACCAAGCGCCGCCAATGTAAATGTAGGCAGACATCACACAGACGGCGCTCAAAAGCGCGAACACATATGCCGACCATGTGTCGGAAAATCCCATCACATAACGGCCAATCATATAGCCTTGTGTAAGCGCTGTGAGCGTTGAACCAAAACGAAATGCCGTATCCCAGCGATTTTTATAATCAGCTCGAGCTTTGGCGCGAAAATCGAACGCCACCCCTCGCATAATTAATCCAATCAACATCAATACCGTCGGCAAATAAAGCTTGGTCAGAATTTGGCTGTGTGCGGTCGGAAAGGCAATCAGTAAAATCCCCACGGCAAGCACCAGCCAAGTTTCATTGGCATCCCAAAATGGGCCAATCGATGCAATCATCTTGTCACGTTGTGCCTCATTATTGGCAGGCAGTAACATGCCTACCCCTAAGTCGTACCCATCGAGCATCGCATACATAAACACGGTGAAACCGAGTAAAATAAGATAGATTTCAGGTAAATAAGCCATCATGAGACCACCTCGTCCTTACTCTGGTGTGACGAATCATGCTCAACTGTTACTTTACGAGCGAGATAAAATAACGTGCGAACATAGGCAAACAATAAAACCGCATACATGGTGAGGTACAGTGCTAATGATATCCCCACCGACGACGCAGCCACTGTAGTCACCGCATCTTCTGTACGCAGGACACCATTAACCAACCAGGGCTGACGTCCCACTTCCGTCACGTACCAGCCGGCAAGCGTCGCCACCCATCCTGAAAAGGTCATGGCACATAACACTTTTAAATACCAGGTCGGCAATACGTTATTCGATTGATGATAACGCCAGTATCGATACCCGCCGTACCAACTAACTAACAGCATGAGCACTCCCACTCCTACCATGATACGGAAACCAAAAAACAGTGGCTTAACAGGCGGGTGATCCGGATAAAAATCATTGAGCCCTTTGATTTCACCGTTCAATTGATGCGTCAAAATCAAGCTCGCTCCGTTGGGCACTCCGATTTCAAAATGATTGGTGCGTTGTGTCTCATCAGGCAGCGCAAACAGAAGTAGTGGTGCCCCCTGCTCTGTTTCCCACACGCCTTCCATCGCTGCGATTTTTTGCGGCTGATGGTGTAGTGTGTTCAAACCATGCATATCACCGACGACGATTTGTAATGGAATCAGGACAGCGGCGCCAATAATAGCCACTTTGATCCCATAGCGTGCCAAGGTAAAACCTGGCTGAATTAAGCGTTGATAGGCGGAGATACCAGCCAACAAAAAGCACGCGGTTAACCCTGACGCGAGGAGCATATGACTTAAACGATACGGCAAAGACGGATTGAAAATCACCTCTTGCCAACTCGTCACAAATACCACGCCATCAATGATTTCATACCCAGCTGGCGTGTGCATCCAACTATTGAGCACCAAAATCCAAAATGCAGAGAACAAGGTACCAACGGCGACAAGTACCGTTGCTAAAGTATGTAACCAGTTCGGGACTCGATTTCGGCCAAACAGCATAATCCCTAGGAAAGTCGCTTCCATGAAGAAAGCGGTCATGACTTCATACCCGAGTAGTGGCCCTGCCACATTCCCAACTTTTTCCATGAATCCAGGCCAGTTGGTCCCAAACTGGAAACTCATGGTAATGCCTGATACCACACCTAAGGCAAAGGTTAATGCAAAAATTTTCACCCAAAAGAAGTATAAGGACATCCACGTTTCAACGTGCGTTCGGTTATAGCGCCACTTAAAAAATACCAGGATCCATCCTAAAGCAATGGTGATTGTGGGAAATAAAATATGAAAGCTGATATTCGCAGCAAATTGGATTCGGGATAATAAAAGCGTCTCTAGCATAAGTCATCCTCAGCGTTGGCTAACGCAATGAAACGTCGGGTGTTGCTTTCTCCTAACTTTCCCTGAATGACATCCGTTTTGGTAGGGATCAGCCTCGCGAACTGACAGCAACGCTGATATCGCCATTGTATTACGCTAGACGATATTGAACAGCGTATAAGTGTAACGAATGTTTACCTTAAAACCGCACCTGCCAAAGCACTATCGATGTGAAAAACAATGCTGAGTATGAGTGCCTCTCATTGGCCGGCGAACGTTAATATCTTGTGTGACATCTAATAGTTGAACATTCGTGTCTATTTGTCTTGTCTATTTATGGACCTAATGAGAGCGAGCCCTTTAGTATTTCAATACAAACAATAAGATAAATTGAACAATAATGAGGTCCTACATGAAAGCCGGTATTACCGCACACAAACAGTTTTCCGTCGCCAAAATTGACCCACGCTTATATGGCTCTTTTATCGACGGTGTTATAGTGTGGGTGCCATGTTTATTTTTAAAGCGTTTTATACAAACCGTTAAAGTTGTTCGACAAGCTTCTTTAAATGGTTCTTTGCCAATTCATGATTCCCACGACTCATCCACTTGATACAATCGAAAAGCTCCCAAGTAATACCCTCGTCACCATTCGTATAGGCGGGAAAGTCCTCATGTTTGGGCGCTGGCTCATCCGTTACCCTTTGCTCGATGATACCATTTTTATCGAATAGTACTTTAAATGGCTTTGATATACTCAGTGATTCACTCAAATCTAAACAGTGAATTTCAGCACTAGTGAGATCATTGAAAATGTACTTTTTAAAGTAAGCGTTATCATTGTGGAAACCATCAAGTTGATAGAATATTTTTTTATTACACTCAAAAGCTGAAAAGCACTCGTTAGCGGATTGATGGAAGTTATTCTTCGTAAAAATGAGAATATCTGCATCCGAAACACGGTCACCTTTCCGCGCAGCCAATGAGCCTAACAACACAGCCGCTACTGCATCATGCGCAGAAATGAACGCTGAACATGCAGATCTAACCAACTCACTTTGGAGAGGAAGATGTTCTAAACCTAGCTTTTCTGAACTCAAAATCACCTCCTTTTGTATAAAGCCGTCTTAAGTGGTAAACAATACAACCACCATACCCAACTATTACGCCGTAAACACATAAATCAGACCAAGCACCAATAATTGTATTGAAGCCGATCCTGTTGAGGCATCAATAAACTGAGGTAACAATGACAGGAAAAACAGTGCTACGTTCGGGTTCAAAAAACTAACACTAACGCTAGCCTTGTTCATAACAAAGTATTTGAATATCAACAGTTAATATAATTTATATCAAAATTTCACCAGAAAACCTATCGAGTGTCGGTGCATTTTTCGCATAGTTAACGTGGCCGCGGGAAAGTTTGCTCATAGATAATTGACCAAACAAACTCAATCCTAATTATGAAGATTAAGGATTGAGTCTAAGTGCATAATAAATAAGAATATTAACTTAAATCCTGCCCATTACTCGCTATCACCTTTTTATACCAGTAGAACGACTTTTTAGGCGTGCGGTTTAACGTCCCCTTGCCTAAGTTATCGCGATCAACATAGATTAAACCATAGCGTTTTGTCATTTCTCCTGTTGATGCCGCCACTAAGTCAATACAGCCCCAAGGAGTGAACCCCATTAAAGGCACACCATCTTGTATCGCATCGCCCATGGATTGAATATGCTGACGAAGGTAGTCAATACGATAATCATCATTGATGTGGCCATGTTCATCCATCGTGTCTTTGGCACCTAAGCCATTTTCAACAAGAAATAGCGGCTTTTGATAACGGTCATACAAAGTATTCATGGTTATTCGCAAGCCAAGTGGATCGATGACCCAGCCCCAATCACTCGTTGGTAAATGTGGATTACGAATCGATTTAACAACGTTCGCTGCGCTGGTATTGCCGTCATTCATGTCAGAAGAAGCACAGCGAGAAGCGTAGTAACTAAAGGAAATGAAATCCACGGTATGTTTGAGAATATCAAAATCTTCCTCTTCTGTTTGCAGTTCAACCCCTTTTTTCTCAAAGACCCGCTGACTGTAGGACGGGTAATAACCGCGAGATTGCACATCAATAAAGAATAAATTCTCGCGATCCTTTTCCATCGCGGTCAACACGTCTTCAGGTTTGCAAGAGTATGGGTAGAAGTTACCACCAGCGAGCATACAACCCACTTGGTTTTGGAGGTCAACCTCATGGGCTATCTTGGTTGCGAGAGCGCTGGCAACGAGTTCATGATGAGCCGCTTGATATTTCACTTGATCGTGATTCTCACCATCTTGGAATAAGAGCCCTGCACCTGAAAATGGGCTGGCCAATAAAATATTGATTTCGTTGAACGTTAACCAATATTTGACCAAGCCGCGATAGTGTTCAAAACAGGTACGAGCATATCGAGTAAAGAATTCGACCATTTTTCGGTTACGCCACGAACCGTATTGATTCACCAAATTCATCGGCACATCGAAGTGGCAGAGCGTAACCAACGGTTCGATACCGTATTTTTGACACTCTTTAAACACATTGCGGTAGAACGCTAAACCGGCCGCGTTAGGCTGAGCGTCATCTCCATTAGGAAAAATACGACTCCAAGCGATAGATATGCGAAAGACTTTAAAGCCCATTTCCGCGAGCAGTGCGATATCTTCTTTATAACGATGATAAAAATCGATGGCATGGTGACTTGGGTAAAACTCTTGCTCACTTAGTTCAACGTGAGAGACTTGGCCGAGTTTTATGGGCATACGATGTTCACCGTATGGAATCATATCGACTGTAGTTAAGCCTTTGCCATCTTCGCGATATGCACCTTCAGATTGGTTGGCCGCGATGGCTCCCCCCCAGAGAAAATCTTTTGGGAATCGAATATCAGACATAGTTTACCTCTAAAAGAACAAGCCATCTTAGCCATGATGGCTTGCTAAAATTAATGACACATTACGCTGTGGTTTGTGGCGATGTTGCTTTATCTTCAGCACCATGTGCCGATGGTTTTTTGCTAGCAGTGATCTGGTCACTGTCTTCTGCCAGATCATCGTCAAACCCGAGCACCAGAGTTAAAATGAACGACAATACAATCGCTAAGGCAATCAACCCAAACACCCAGACAATACTCATAGGATCGTGCACGTCAAAGAACTGGACACTGGTAAACAAACTGGGTGCCGCCATAGAGTGGCTTGCTAACCCGCCCATCCCCGCTAGACCACCGACGATAAAGCCGGTAATCATGGTTGCAATCAGCGGACGTTTTAGACGTACCAAGACGCCATAAAGTGCAGGCTCGGAGATACCCGCAAAGATAGCTGACGCGCCAGCGGCAAGCGCCGTTTGTTTTAATGCAATGTTCTTGGTTTTATACGCGACAGCAAGACATGCACCGCCCATACCGAGGTTAGCACCAATTTCGGATGGCATAACCATACCTTCACTGCCAGTTTCTGCGATCGTTTGGATAATGTTTGGGGTGAACACTCGGTGCATCCCTGTGAGCACCAATAGTGGCCATAGTGCTCCCATAATCGCAACAGATAACCAGCCTAGCGTGTCATGAACAGTGTAAACTAGCGCGGAAACCGCGGTACCAATCCAGATACCGACCGGGCCAATGATGACAATCGCAATGGGCGCGGCAATTAAAACAATGAGCATCGGTTTGAGGAAGTTTTTTGTCACAACAGGCGTAATACTATCCACCCAGCGCTCGATATAAGAAAGCACCCAAGTCATCACCAGCGCCGGAATCACCGTGTAGGTGTATTTCACTGAGGTAATGGGCACGCCAAACAGGTCAACCTGTTGACCTTGCGCAGCTTGCGCCATCAAAGCAATAAAGTTGGGATGGATAAGAACACCCGCAATCGCAATTGCGAGTGACATATTGGTTTTAAACTTGACCGAAGCAGACGCGGCAACCATAACAGGTAAGAAGAAAAATGCGCCATCCCCTATCGCTTTCATGATGATTAACGTAGACGCATTGGGATCAACCCATCCGCTCATTTCTAACATCATGGCCAATAACTTGACCATGGAACCACCGATGATGGCTGGAATGAGAGGGGACATAGTCCCGACAAGCGCATCCAGCATTTTGGCTCCAATAACTTTTGCCGTCAGCTTTTGTTTCTGCTCTGGCGCACTCACTGGCGGCGCTGAATTGATGTCGATGAGAGACATCACTTCCTGATAGGCAACCCCCACTTCATTGCCAATGATAACTTGGACTTTATCACCATTATCCACCACCCCCATGACACCATTAATTGCTTTAAGTTTAGAGGCATCCACCAAGCTTGCATCATTAAGAACAAAGCGTAAGCGTGTCATGCAGTGGGTCAGCGCGGAAACGTTGCCTTTCCCGCCCACGTGAGCGACCACTGATTGCGCAACCGTTTTATAATTATTGGACATAAAAATTCTTCCTTGTGATGTTCATTCATATGTTTTGAGCGGCTTTGGCAAATAAGTACTTAACATATAGCCACTTTTATTATTTTTATTGATTATTTAATTATTCATTTTTTCTACGTTACGGGTAACAGCGTAGTGGTTAAGTTGGTCTAATGATGATCTCGAATTAAATTAGATTTAAAAATTGGGACAATACGCAAATTAGTTATAGCTATTGTGCCCATCACGTCACGTTGTACTGCTTATCGACATGTAATAGTCCAAGACACTCTCCGTGTATCCCATTGAACACTTTAATCGCCTAGGCAATCATCAATATGATTCAGCTCTCTCTAGATATTTTTTCAATTCGCTATATTAGACGTAGCTCTGAAAAAATCGTCGTTAACGTATTGACGTCTAATTATATGAAAATAAATGTCTATTTATCTGAGCAGAGATTGACCCATTAAGAGTAATGCCAGTAGTATTTCTTATCGGATAAAAACTATACGAATGGATTTAATTAACGGGGTATCACATGAAAGCCAGTATTACCGCACACAAACAGTTTTCCGTCGCCAAAATTGACCCACGCTTATATGGCTCTTTTATCGAGCACTTAGGGCGTGCGGTGTACACGGGAATTTATGAACCCACTCACCCGAGTGCGGATGATAATGGCTTTCGCCAAGATGTGATTGACTTAATAAAAGAGATTGATGTCCCTGTAACTCGCTACCCTGGTGGTAACTTTGTCTCTGCTTATAACTGGGAAGATGGTATTGGCCCTAAAGAAAACCGCCCTACACGTTTAGACTTGGCTTGGCACACCGCAGAAAGTAACCAAGTGGGCATTCACGAGTTCGCCGATTGGGCAGAAAAAGTGGGGACTGAGATGATGCTTGCCGTCAATCTTGGTTCACGTGGCCTAGATGAAGCACGGTCGTTTTTAGAATATGTTAATCATCCCGGCGGGACTTATTGGTCGGATCTTCGTAAGCATAATGGCCGTGAAGAACCGTGGAATGTAAAATTATGGTGCTTGGGCAACGAAATGGACGGCCCATGGCAAATTGGACAGAAAACCGCGAGTGAATACGGGCGCGTTGCGTTTGAGACTGCCAAAGCTATGCGCTCATTTGATAACAACATCGAGCTGGTGGTGTGTGGTTCTTCGAGTCCGATGATGGATACGTACCCAGAGTGGGAAGCAACGGTACTCGATTACACCTATGAAACCGTCAATTATATTTCACTACATATGTATTTCGAAAATAATGATACTAATACCTCTCACTATTTAGCGAAAGCAGAGCAGCTGGGTAATTATATTGAGACAGTCGCGTCAATCATTCGAATGACTAAAGCGAAAAAACGCTCTGATCATAATGTGTATATTTCGTTCGATGAATGGAATGTGTGGTACCACTCTCGCGAACAGGATAAACCAACAATTGAAGGTGAGAATGGTTGGCCGCATGCGCCCGCTTTGTTAGAAGACATCTATGATTTTGCTGACACTTTGCAAGTGGCGTGTATTTTAAATACCTTCATCCGTAACGCGGATGTCGTCAAAATTGGTTGTATGGCACAATTGGTCAATGTGATTGCGCCTATTATGACGGTTGAAGGCGGCCCTGCTTGGCGTCAAAGCATTTTCTATCCGTATATGTATGCATCCCAATATGGCCGAGGTACCGCACTGAACCTTGCTGTAACGTGCGACCGCTATGAGACCAACTTTGCTAGTAATGTCTCTTATCTCGATATTTCTTGTGTAGAGTCAGACCAAGACGACTCTCTCACTTTCTTTATTGTGAACCGTCATGAGACCGAAGCGATTGACTTTGATATTGCACTTGAAGGGTTTGAACACACTCGTGTGATAGAAGATAAAATCATCGGAGGCTACGATCTAACGCAAACCAACAGCCCAGAAGCGGAAACTATTCAACCGCAAGATGGCAAAGACAGTACGATTATCGAGAGAAAGTTTAATGCCAGTATTGAACCGTTAACTTATCGCATGGTTCGACTTGGATTATAAATTGTCACGATAACACTATTAACACTGTGTAGAATACGCATTGTATTCTAACGAAAATTATAAGGGTATACTGCGCTGGTATGCCCTTATTTTTATCAACCTTTTATATATAAAATAACGAAAAACCACATTATAGACATTTCGATTATCATCCCAAAATTACATTTTAATGCATGTAAATACACCTACTTTATTTAAGATTTTATTCTATTAATACAAAATGACATGCTGTAATTATATTATAAATGAGAGGTTTATCTAATAAAATAAAATTACCGAAAGTATCATGTCGACATTTGTTATTGATAAACTACTATAGTTTTTTTATTTTACACTTTGGTAAATTTAAGATGAAACGAACAATAACATTATTGCTTGGTATCGGTTTGGCCTTGGCAACCAATTCCGCCATGGCAAAGGATTTTTACATCTCTCCACAAGGCTCCGATTATAACTCCGGCACCATAAACTCACCGTTAGCAACTATCATGACCGCGCAAGATAAAGCCAGTTATGGCGATACTGTGTATATTCGCGGTGGTACTTATCGTCCAGATAATACAAATATTAGTGCGCGCCAATCTGTGCGCGCGATTGTTAATAACATTACTAAAGATGGTATTCATTACATTAATTATCCAGGTGAGCGCCCGATATTCGACTTCTCTAATGTTAGACCTAAGGATGAACGTGTTGTTGCATTTATGGTGAATGCAGATGATTGTGAATTTAAAGGCTTTGAGGTAGTTGGAGTACAAATCACGATCGATGATCGCCATACACAATCAACGGCAATTCGAGTTTATCATGGTAATAATAACCGCTTTGAGAACCTCGCTATCCACGATGGTATGGGGATCGGCTGGTATCTTGAATCTGGGAGTAACAACTTAGTGCTTAATGTCGATGCCTATAATAATCAAGGCCTCAACAAGTACTCAATGGGTAATATTGATGGTTTTGGTGTACATCCACGTACGGCCGCCGGTACCGGTAATGTTATTCGCGGGTCACGCGCTTGGTTTAATAGTGATGACGGTTTCGATATCATTAATGCTCATGCTGCCGTTACTATTGAAAATAGCTGGGCGTTTTATAATGGGTACGATAAAAACATGACCCCTAAAGAAGATGGTAATGGCTTTAAAGGTGGCGGTTATGGACGTAATGGCAGTACACCACCACAGATTATTCCTCGTCATACGATAAAACATTGTTTATCCGTACGTAACCGCTCTGCTGGTTTTTACTCTAACCATCATATTGGCGGCATAAATTGGATCAATAACACTGCGATTCGTAATGGCAGTGCCAACTACAATATGCTCTCAACCCTATCTGACAACTTAACCGATGTTCCAGGTTATGGCCATTATATGCGTAATAACTTAGGCTTTGATGGTCGTAATGAAGTCATTAATCTTGGTGACGTCAATCAAAATGATGTGGGCTTTAACTACTTTAATCTTCCTGTGACGATTACTTCCAAAGACTTTTTGCGTTTACGTCCTGAAGAATTGATGTATCCGCGTAAGGCCAATGGAGATTTACCTAAAATCTATTACGCGAAGCTAAAACAAGGCAGTGACTTAATTGATGCAGGAATCAATGCCGGAGAAAGTTATAATGGCCAAGCCCCAGATTTGGGTGCATTTGAATCAGATTACAACTAAGTGTTGCTAGCGGATTATTAATATCCAATGATACTAATTCATACCGACTAAAAACCCGCCATTTCGGCGGGTTTTCACGTTACAGTGAGCAGTCATATTAATGAACTAGACAGGTAGCCCCTTATTTCATTAATCCGACAAGATGCCACGTATTGAATCAGCCTCATACCGATTCCATATAGCGTCGCCAACTTTTCATATGAGTAATATCGCGCGCACCTTCTGTAGCAATCGGCTCACAAATAAACCCTTTCACCCATTCGCCATTGACTAATTCTACACTTCCTAAGCCTAGAGGATGTGGAATTTCCGCTAATAACTGGCCAATACTCTTTATAGGTAACTGCCATATTTCAACGTCAATTTTCCCACCATTCTGAGTATCCCGTACCAATCCCGGGCGATATGGAGGTCCACCAGCTAGCGCATAAAAGCGATAATCATTGGAGGTTTGTGTATATTCACTAAAATCTCCACCTAATTCAATGAGCTGGTGATTAAGAGGTAACCCAGACATATGTGCGCCACATACTAATAATGGCATGGTCGTCTCTGAATCGTACTTGCCAATATTACCAAGCGGTAAGCACGTTGCATTTTGCCAAACGGCAGCTAATTCAATTAAATATTGATCGTACCCAGCCGGAGCAAACAGAGTAAAACCAAATGGCAAGCCATTACTCATAAATGAAGACGGACAAGCTATGGCACTATAATCGAGTAAATTCATAAAGTTCGTATAATAGCCTAACTGAGAGTTTAAGCTTATAGGATCCGCATGAATCTCTTCAATCGTATAAGTTGTTCCTGCGGTAGGAGTAATAACAACATCAACGTCATTCAGTCTCTCATCGCACATTACTTTGAACTCTTGTAATTGATACATCGCCTTAAACGTCTCAACCGCGGATAAAGATGTTGCACCACCAATGATGGTTTCAATTTCCGGTAAACAAGCAGAAGCATGCTCATCAAAGAAAGATTGAATAGCGGCATACCGCTCTGCAACCCAAGGACCTTGGTACAACAAGTTAGCCGCCTGCAAAAATGGCGACAGATCAAACTCAACAATGTTCGCCCCTAACGCAGACCATCGTTGAACGCTTTGTTCAAAATGACGTTGGTAGTCTTGGTTACCAAAAAAAGCCAGTTGGTCTGGCTTAGGCACGCCGATACGTACATCAGATAAAGATTGAAAACACGGAACACTCGCCGTATCGAGTACTCGCGAGTAGCTATCCTTTGGGTCGTAAATACTGGCGACTTGCTGAAGCACGGAAAGATCTTGAGCCGTTCGTGCAAAAAACGAGACACAATCTAACGTCCGACACGCTGGCACTACTCCGCGGCAACTTAACGCTCCACGCGTTGGCTTAAGTCCAAGAATATTATTAAAGGCCGCCGGAACTCGCCCGGAGCCCGCCGTATCCGTACCTAACGAGAAGAATACTTGGTTGGTTGCCACACTTACCGCACTACCCGAGCTAGAACCACCAGAAATATAGTCCGGATTAAAGCTGTTGGTCACCGCTCCCCATGGGCTACGAGTACCCACGAGTCCCGTTGCAAATTGATCTAAATTCGTTTTGCCTATAGGCACAGCGCCAGCCGCCATTAATAATTCCACCACAAAGGCTGATTCATCGGGTTGATAGGCAAATTCAGCGCACCCAGCGGTCGTGGTTAAGCCCGCTAAATCGATATTATCTTTGATAGCAAAAGGAACCCCATATAATGGGAGTTCATCGACATCATACTGAGATAAACTCTGTAGGTAGCGCTCCATCATGTCGTCAGACACCAATGAAAGCCAGACATTATGAGTATCATTTTTTGCTAAGTTCAGTTTTTCGAATAATATGTCTCGCGGGGTAACGCTGCCATCACGATAAGCATTAAGTAGATCTTTAATTGTGAGTAGTTGTTCCATCTTATATCATCCCTTCGCTGCTGTGCTGCTCGTCAATCACCATCAGCGGTTGTCCTGCTTTCACTTGTGCCCCTTGCTCACTACACAATTGTGAGATTTGACCATCGCATGGCGCCACAACGTCTAACTCCATTTTCATCGCTTCTAACACCATCACCACTTCACCCGCTTTTACCCATTGCCCTGGATTAGCAATGACTTGCCAAATATTTCCCGCGACTTGGCTTTCGACGAGCGTTTCACCCTCAGCCAATTCAATCCCTTCAATGGACTCAACTTCGCCCTCGTCGACGACAAAGTTCGCTTGTCCTGATTTAATCCAGCGCTGGCGTTCTGCTTCAAATGCGGTTTGCTGGCGAGTTTTACAGCGCTGTATCTCATCACCATGCTCACTGACTAACGCGTCATAATCGGCCAAAGAAAATTGGGTTTCTTCAATTTTAAGTGGAAATTGTCCGAGTGGATGTTTCTCACGAATCTCAAGTAACTCTTCAGCACTCACTTCATAAAAACGTATTTGGTCAAAGAAGCGTAATAACCAGGGTTGTTGAAATTCTTTAGTTTGACGATATCGGTTCCACATTTGCAGTGTTCTACCAACAAATTGATATCCACCAGGACCTTCCATACCGTAAACACACAGATAAGCGCCTCCAATGCCTACGGCATTTTCGGGCGTCCATGTCCGAGCGGGATTATATTTGGTCGTAACCAGACGATGGCGCGGATCCATCGGCGTCGCCACGGGCGCACCCAAGTATACATCGCCCAAACCCATGACCAAATAACTGGCGTCGAACACAATTTTTTTGACCTCATCAACAGAATCTAATCCATTAATCCGGCGAATAAACTCAATATTATCTGGGCACCAAGGCGCATCTTTTCTCACTAGCTCATCGTACTTTCTAATCGCTAAACGCGTAGCATAATCATCCCAAGATAATGGAATATTGACGATCCGCGCAGGAACACTTAATTGATCAATATCGTCCATTTCATATTCAAGCTGCTCTAACATCTCAAGCAATGTTGCACGAGACAGCACAAGATTATCGAAATGTACTTGTAATGAACGAATCCCCGGAGTGAGCTCAGCAATCCCTTCAACAGCCATTGATTCGAGCTTTAGCATCAAAGCATGCACACGAAAACGTAACCTAATATCAAGAATCTGTGGGCCATACTCAATCAAGAGATAGTCTTCGCCACTGGAGCGATAGACAACATTTTCTCCTACCGCTTCAGCAGACAAAGAATGTACTATCGCTGTTGTGCACTCACACGGTGCTAAGTCAATATTTTGGATGGATAATGAAGCAAGCTGCTCATTTTGTTGGCGCTCGGCAAGTTCAGCCTGCTCTAAGCTCACCGGAATAAAGCGCACTTTATCCTCGGCTTTGAGTTGTCCCATTTTCCAGAGGTCGGCCTTGATAATCGTCACCGGACACACAAATCCGCCTAGGCTTGGACCATCTGGCCCTAAAATCACTGGCATATCACCGGTAAAGTCAATCGTACCAACCGCGTACGCGTTATCATGAATGTTCGATGGATGAAGACCCGCTTCCCCACCATCTTGTCGAGCCCAATCCGGTTTGGGACCAATAAGACGTACACCTGTTCGGCTAGAGTTAAAATGAACTTTCCACGTTGCCTCAAAAAACTCAGTGATATCTTTTGGGGTAAAAAAGTCCGGTGCGCCATGGGGGCCATACATCACGCGGATATCCCAAACGTCTTCAATGACCGGTGGTTGACCACATTGTCCGACATATTCAGCGTCGCTGGTGTTATCCGTGACATGTAATACATCACCGGCGCATAGCGCCCGACCGCCGTGCCCACCAAACTGCCCCAATGTGAACGTTGACTTACTTCCCAAGTAATCAGGACATTGTAGTCCCTCTTCTATCGCGAAATAACTACGGGTGCCATTTCCTTTGATTTTCCCAAGCTTTAAGGTTTGCCCTGCACGTGCCAGATGCACAACACCATGCGCTAATGGTTGGTCATCAAGTGTGGCCTCGATCTCAGCTCCGGTCACGACAAATTGTTTGCTCCGATTAAACTTCATGGTCGGGCCAGAAATAATGATCTCTAGTCCAGCGCAGCGCGAATCATTATTCAGTAGTTGGTTGGCATACCGAAAGCTCAGTGAATCCATCGGTCCTGAAGGCGGCACACCAATATGCCAATAGCCTTTACGCCCAGGAAAATCTTGAATTGTGGTTTGTGTTCCACTACTCAAAACATCCAGCGTATTAGGCTGATAGATAAAATCATTCAAGCTGCGTGTTAACACCGCGCCGTTTTGCACAAGGTCACAGTTCAGTAATTGCTGTAAGTACGCTTGGTTATGTTCAATACCATAGATCGTAGTTTGTGCAAGACTGTGACTTAATGTCTGGAGGGCACTTACACGATCATCGGCATGTACAATGATTTTCGCCAACATAGGATCAAAATATGGCGATACTTCTACGCCTGCTTCTATCCAATGCTCAATACGCAAGCCATCTAATACTGGCCATTGCACATGACTTAATAGCCCCGCACATGGCTGAAATGCTTTATTCGCATCTTCTGCGTATAAGCGCACCTGAATAGCATGCCCCTGCGGTTGCCTTGGTTGCAGTAATTCGTTATCAGAGAGGTCTTTCGCCCCTAATCGCACCATCCATTCAACGAGATCGACATTAAAGACTTCCTCAGTCACCCCATGCTCTACTTGAAGTCGCGTGTTAACTTCAAGGAAATAAAATTCTTGGGTGTGTTGATCAAACACGAACTCAACGGTGCCAGCATTTCGATAATGGATTTGTTTTGCGAGACGAATCGCCGTGTCTTGTAATGCTTGACGAACATCCTGCGATAAATTCGGGGCTGGGGTTTCTTCAATTACTTTTTGATTACGACGCTGAGCGGAACAATCACGTTCTCCGAGAGCGACAACGTCGCCTTTACCATTACCAAATATCTGGACTTCGATATGACGGGCATGTTCAATAAATTTTTCTAAGAATACACCGCTATTACTAAAGTTATTCTGGCTTAAGCGTTTGACCGAATCGAAAGCCAACGCTAACTCTGCTGCATCGTAGCAGCATTGCATGCCAATACCACCGCCACCAGCCGTGCTTTTTAGCATGACAGGAAAACCAATCTGGTTTGCCGCTTCCAAAGCTTGCTGTTTATCTGATAATAATGGTGTGCCTAGTAATAATGGTACACCGGCCTCTTGTGCTAACTGTCGAGCTGAATGTTTTAAACCAAATACACGCATTTGTTCTGGCGTCGGGCCAAGGAATACGATGCCATTATCGTCACACAAGTGCACAAACTCTGGGTTCTCACTTAAAAAGCCGTATCCAGGATGAATAGCCTGCGCACCGCACTGCTTAGCGATCTCGATCACACGCTCTTGATTAAGATACGTGGCTGATGCCGCGCCTTCTCCGAGCGAATAACATTCATCAGCCTGAATAACATGCAAGCTTTGTGCATCTGATTCGCTATACAATGCAACACTGGTAATTCCGAGTGATTTAAGTGTTCTGATAATTCGGCACGCAATCGCGCCGCGGTTTGCAATGAGTACCTTGTTAAACATAGTTGAATCCATTTTACTCGGGTCGTCCCGCTGTGGTCTTCGAGTCTTATCATTGGGGTCGTCCCCGACTCACTCACAGAGTTACGCTGCCGCGTCCCAAACCAGCACTTCAATAGGGGTTGGGTTGTATGCATTACAAGGATTATTTAATTGAGGGCAATTAGACACCAATACAATCACATCCATTTTTGCGGTGAGTTCGACGTATTTCCCGCTACCACTGATGCCATCTTCGAAGGTTAAACCGCCCTCTTGCGTAATCGGCACGTTCATGAAGAAATTAATATTATGCGTAATATCACGTTTACTCATACCAAATTTTTCATTCTCGGTGACAGCAAGTAGCCAACTATCTCGACAGGCATGCATGCATTTTTTATCAAGGGCATAACGAACCGTATTACTTTCTGTTGCACACGCACCACCCAGCGTGTCATGTCGGCCGCACGTATCTGCCACAATTTCCAACATTTCATTACCTTGATCAGACAAGATTTTTGTTCCCGCGGTAAGATACACATTCCCTTGCTCACGAATGGTATCAATCGCGCTATAGCGTTCGACGGGGTCATTTGCATTATAAAATAAGGTATCTGCGGCTTGGTTACCTTCCAAATCCAAAAGGCGTACCGTTTGCCCTTTTTTTACCACTTTCATGTAATAATCACCAGCGGGTACAATATCGCGGCGAACGGCGCTTTCGGCTTGCAATGCACTTTCTACAATCATGTTTATCTCCTTAATGCTGACAGATGGATGCTTGACCATGAAAACGACGATTATTTTCAAAGGCGCGTTCGTTTTCTTCGCGAGAGTGTAAACATGCATCATCTTCTGCCATTGGTTGAGCCTCAAAGAGCGCAAGCTCAACCGGTTTAAATGGATACTCTTTTGCTGGGTTCATTGGATGCGGACAAGTACTCAAGACGACCAATGTGTCCATTTCAAACCGCAGTTCGATACAATCACCCGCTTGGCTGTGCTCAGGGACAAAGTTTAAATTGCCTGACTCATCGGTTTTAACACAGCTAAATAAATTCAGATTGGCGGCCAAATCACGCTTACCAAGACCATATTTGGCCACTTCCACTAACAGCGCATCGTAACCATTTTGTTTCCATTGGTTGCGGTCTGTTTGGTAATCACGTTCACCCCATTTTGTTGCCACTTTACTTTTGTTTGCTACACCGCATACAGAATCAACCCAACCCGTATCATCGCGGGTGATCGAACAAAATACTCGGCCCATATCTGAGTACAAACAGTGTCCCGAAGTGAGCTTAAACGTATGCTGACCTTTCAGCGTATCGGGCGCGTTGTAACGCTCTAGAAGATTAAATGGATTATAAAAAAGCATGCTGACATTAGCTCCCCCCTCAAGATCTTTAATCCGTAGTACGGTTCCTTTTGAGACATTCATCGACCAGTGTCCGGCACCGGGGATAATGTCTGTAAAAATGGAATCATTGGTCATGATATTCTCCTAATTGCTTATTATTGAATTTGTTCTGATATGGCGGCCATGTCTTTTTTCTTATCGACTGCAATATCAAAAGTTACTCTGGCACCATAGCGTTCCGGGGCTTGGTCATCTTTACGGGTGTGATCAAATACCCACAAACGATTACCAAGATGAAAACCTTCGCTTAAATCATGCGTGATCATAAAAACGGTCAGTTGCTGCTCTTTCCACAGCTTTTTCACTAACACATGCATATCCTTACGAATACCAGGGTCTAACGCGCCAAACGGCTCATCAAGTAACAAAATTCGAGGCTTTTTGATTAAAGCCTGTGCAATAGAGAGACGTTGACGCATACCACCAGACAGCTCATGTGGGTATTTATCTTGCGCTTCACTTAAGCCGACTTCATGCAACATATGCAGCGCTTGTTCTTTGGCACGCTTCTTATTGCTCCCAACACTTCTTGCTAATAATTTTGATGTCACACTATTATCAGTGAGCTCGTAACCTAACATCACATTCTCAATGGCGGTCATATGTGGGAAAACCGAATATTTCTGAAAAACAATACCGCGCTCAATGCCTGGTTCGGCAGGAAGTGGCTTGCCATCGAGCAAAATATGGCCCCGTGATGGCTGCTCCGTTCCTAGTAACATGTTCAAAAATGTGGTCTTTCCACATCCTGATGCTCCAACAATACTGATGAAATCACCGGGAAATACGCTAAGATTCAAATGCTCGAGCACGATATTGTTGCTGTACTCTTTCCACACATGTTGTATTTCAATGATTGGCTTCAACATATTATTCTCCTTGACTTTCGTGGTACCAAGGACTCATTCGCTGCGATAGCTTTTTTAATACCCAGTCCATCAAATACGCCAATATAGTGACCCAAAATACGTAAGGTAGGATCACATCCATAGCCATATAGCGGCGCATTAAGAAAATGCGATATCCCAGTCCTTCTGTTGCCACAATCGCTTCTGCCGCAATAAGAAATAGCCAAGCACTACCTAATGTCAGCCTAATCGCTTCAATTAAACGTGGTAAAATTTGCGGTAATACAATTCTTACAATAATTTGCCAACTATTAGCCCCCAAAGTCTGAGCTTTAATCAGTTGCTCATGAGGTAGTGAAGAGGTCTTAAGTTGAATATCTCGAATAATGACCGGGCATATACCAATAAAAATCAGCATTACTTTCGATAATTCACCTAACCCAAATGTGATGAATAGAATAGGTAGAATAGCCATAGGTGGCACCAAGGATATCGCTGTCACCAAAGGCGATAGTGACGAGCGTACAAGCGGTAACATGCCATTCATAATGCCCAATGAAAGACCAATTGAAGCACTAAGAGCAATCCCCCATGCAAGGCGTTGTAAGCTCGCTAAGGTATCGACCAATAATAAGTAATCCCCCGTGCGCTTACTTGGTGTAAACGCCATTCTCTCAATAACGTCCCAAAAACTACTGAACGAAGGTAATAGTTTATCCGCCGGATTAATGGTAAGCCGCGCGTGAGAGGCGACTAAATACACAATTAACACAATGGCAAAAGGCAGCACACCTAACATCAATCGTCCATAACGAGAGGGGTGGCGGTTAATGATTTTGGTCATATTTTCTCCCCAGAAGCAGCCTGTGACATATAAAAAAGACGTTATAATTCACCATTAGCCGCCATAGCCATATAGTCTGGAACAAAGCGCAGTTTGATGTTCTGTGGATTTCCGTAAATTCCAGAAGGCGTTTGTATGCCGATATAAGAAGCATCAGGCGCACCGACACCAAGTAGTCCATGATCAAAAGAGAATTCAGCGACTTTCTTCATTGCGTGTTTAAGATCCAAACTTTGGGTAAACTCGGCCGCTGTACGTGGTTCGTAAAACATTTTGGTGACGGCTAATTGCTGGTTATAACCTGCTAAATCGGTTCCTGAAGCCTTCGCCATTATCGTTTTCGCTTTAGTCGCAACCTGTTTATTTTTCATGATGCCCATGATTTCGTACCATGCTCCCGTTAACGCTTTACCCAATTTAGGGTTATCTTTTAACGTGTGCGTATTAACGACCATAAGATCCATGATCTCACCAGGGATTTGAGATGAGTTAAACACTAAAGAGGTTTTCGGTTGTTTGGTTAATTCGCTTAATAACGGATTCCAAGTCACGGCGCTAGACACGTCATCCGTGCTAAATCCAGCCACAATATCTGCATCCGCTGTATTAACAACGTGTACATCACGCTCTGATAAACCAATGGTTTCTAATGCTCGTGCAAGTAAGTAATGAGAGACACTGAACTCAACAAGATTAATATTTTGGCCCTTGATATCTTGGAGCGTTTTATCTCCTTTTAGCACAACACCATCGTTACCGTTAGAGAAGTCACCGACGATTAACGCTGAAGAATCGACCCCACTCGCTGCAGGAATGGTTAATGCGTCGATATTGCTCATCGCTGTGGCATCAAATTGCCCTGCTGTATATTGATTGATCGATTCAACATAATCATTAACCTGTACCAAGTTAACTTTGATGCCATATTTTTTCGCCCATTTATCCATGATTCCGGAATAAGCAGCGTAGTCCCAAGGCATCCAGCCCGCATAAATAGACCATGCGACGTTAAATTCGGTTTTTTCTTGAGCGAATGCGGATTGGGAAATGAACGGAGAGAGGATCACGCTAAATACCAGCGCAAATGAAGTAATAAAACGTTTAAGAAATGGTTGCATGGATTCACCTCCAATGTGAGTCACTTATAAAACAATTACACGAGAGCATAACCATATGGAATTGGTTGTTCTCCCGGGCTTTTGTCCCGCCGTGTGACCTCATAAGAGGTTGACAACTCTCGGACCAGTCACTGCGATGCAGCCGGAACCCTAGATGTCTTTTTATCATATTGTTATCAGTATGGCATGACTGTCCACTGATTTATGCTCTCGCAACTAATCTTGTATAATGCAAATCATATGCCATGCTTTATATTGAAAAAATGACTCTAAATGCAGTATATAACGTCTGCAATAAATATCTATGCACCAAAATAAAGAGCGCCATGAACCATTATGATGCATGTGCGAAAAATTGGGGCAAACCAATATCGATATAGCAAGGCAGGCAATATAATGTGGCGTTGCTGCGGGCACGGCGGATTTCAAGGGGAAATAAATCCCATTACCGTGACCGCTGATTGCGGTAAATAACCTATCACTAGGAGCCTATTCTTGCGGCACTAAAAGGCGTATTTGACACTAAGTTCTAGCGATTGCTCGGCGCCTGCCCAGCAGTTCGCTTTGTCATAACATGCACTGTAATCTTCATTGAATAGGTTACTCACTAGTAGGTTGGCAGTCGCGCCAGATAATACCCTGCTCGCTTGGCCTAAGTCATACCCCACCGATAAATCAACAACGGTATAGGAAGACACCTCACCTTGAGTATTCGCGGCATTCATTTTCATCGCCCCCATATAACGGGCGCCGGCACTCACGCGGGTTCCCGCTAACGTACCGCTGTATATAGAATAGTTAGTCCATACATTCGCCGCATGCCTCGGCACATATATTGGGGTTGTGCCTTCTAAATCTGGATTTACGTCCTCAATAACTTGCATGTCGGTATAGGTGTAACTCGCGCTCATATCCCACTGATCGGTCACAAACCATCGCCCTGCTAGCTCCAAACCTTGAGAACGCACTTTGCCTAACTGAATTTTCGCGCGGTACGTGGGATCAGAAGGATCGGCTGTTGTAGAGTCGTGCTTAGTAATCGAAAAGTAAGACGCCGTGAATTGTTGTGAGTTGTCCATCGAACGATATTTCATCCCCAACTCAACTTGTTCGCCTAACTGAGGTTTTAATGAGTCACCATGAATATCTCGCCCTGCCGCAGGTTCAAAGCTGGTCGCATAACTCACAAAAGGGGATAAACCATTATCAAATTCGTACAAAGCACCCATTCGATAAGAAAATTGCTGATGGTCAGCGCGATTATTACTGCCTGAATCAGCACTGGTTAATTCATCACTCGATTTGAATAAATCATAACGCCCACCAGCCAGTAAGATAAGCGAGTTATAACGCACTTGATCTTGTACATAAAACCCAAGCTGCTTAGTGGTAATATCATGAGATTCTCGATAATTTTCTTCAAGTTGACGAGGAGCAAGCAAGTCATTATTGGGCTGATAAGCATTAAAATCATTGAATGCCGCGTTGGCCGTAAATTCTTTATACACCGAGCTTCCGGTGAGTTTTAAGTAATCAACACCAAATAATAGATTGTGCTCAAGATCCCCCGAGTTAATTGTCCCGGATATTTGGTTATCGATGACATAACTCTCTGAATCTTCGTCAGTACTGTAGACATTTCGTCTTAGCTGCCCGGTTACCGAGTTAAAGTTCGTCGCGGTATGATAGGTATTCTCTTGAGATAATGAGGCCGTTGAATAACGAGCATTTTGTAAAAATGTCCAATTGTCATTGATATGATGATTGATCTTGTAACCAAGCATCAGCACTTCACGTTCGAACTGGCTCCAGTTTTTATCGCCCATCGATACCGATGAATCACTGGACTGATACACCTCTAATGGCATTGACGAGTTAATTCCCATCGCGGGATCGTTCTGATAATAGAGATTGAGATTAATAAGAGTGTCATCAGATAGTTGCCAATTTAAAGACGGCGCCAGCACATAACGCTCTTCTTCGGCATTATCCACTTGGCTATCTTGCTTGCGGGCAAGCGCAATGAAACGATAGGAAAAATCACTGTCCGCCACTTGACCCGTGCTATCTATTGACGCTTCTCGAAGATGTCGTGATCCCGTTGAGACATCAACCTTAGTGGCACGTTTTGTTTGGGGAGATTTGGCAATCATATTCACCATACCACCTGGTGGCATAGCCCCATATAAAACGGAAGTCGGCCCTTTAAACACCTCCACTTGTTGAATTGCCACCGGATCAATCTGCGGCTGTAAATTCCACCCCGTCAAATACGGTAAGACTAAGCCATCATAGTAACTCTGATCGTTCGAAAAACCGCGAATGGCAAAGGTATCGTACATGGTAACGGATGCGCCTTTTTGCTCAGAAACCACGCCCGGTGCATATCTCAGTGCTTGATTGAGCGATTGAACACCTCGCATGGCCAGTTGCTCGTCACTAATTACGGTAATTCCTTGCGGCGTTTCTTGCGGCTCAAGCGCGGATTTAGTCGCAGTATGACGATAGGCGTCACTCATAACCGTAACGGTTTCTATATTTTCGTTAGCTTGCGTGACGTCTTGTGCAGCCCATGTGGGGAGAGACAATACCGTCAACAGTGTGACGGCCAGTGGTGAAGGCTTAAAACAAGTGTGAGTGGTCATGATTCCCTCGAATACAGATGAACATTATAAATAAAAATAAATCTCATTTACATTATATGTATCTAGGAATAGGATAATTAACAATTTGGTGCAACTGCATCTATAAATACAGTGAATTACGCTTTTACTAAAGTATTGATAGGCGAAACACACTATGCTTTCGACATCAAGTGCCGCTCATAGCCCGAATACGCGATTAAGCCTTGATAATCGGCAACCAATATTCCATTTCGGCATCGTCATGCTTACTATCATAATCTTTTGGATATATTTCTAGTTCATAGCCATCAACGCCACAATACCCAGATTCTGGTAACCAATGCAGCAAGAACCACATCAAGGTATGACGTAGATGCCTAATCGGACCGCAATGTTTAACCACCGCATAGGTCTGTTTGGGCACAGTGAGTACATGCAATAATGATTGCGTATCACGACAACATCGGGCACTAAGCGCCTGCTCATGTTGTCGATCAATCCCCGCCCAATAGTGAATATTGGTACCGTCACTACTCGCTTGCGTCACATCGATCACACCGATTCGCTCGTTTACGTGATTCGCAATCGTCATCACATTGGTTAAGTGCGACCACATTTCAGGGACTTTATGCACAAAATCTTGAGTGGAGGAAAACAAACCACTAATTTCTGATGTTAGTCCTTGAATACAAAATGAATCTTTCTCATCAATATGTACCTCTACAAAATTTTGATGACCTTTGTGCGCAGCACTTGCGGTCTCAGAGACTTGAATCGGCTTCTTGATGCCGACTCGTTTGCCGCGTTTTCGATACTGACTGGGACTGACGCCAAATCGATGTTTAAACGAGCGACTAAAGCTAATCTCCGAGTGAAAACCGAGCCCCAACCCAATATCAATGACGCGTATTTTAGTATCAAGCAATTGCTCTGCCGCTTGGCTAAGTTTTAACTCCCTAACATAATTGGCGACGGTCAGCCCCGTTTGCGCTTGAAAAACGCGTTGCAATTGCCAGCGGGACCAGCAACTTTGTTGTGCAATATCATCTAACAGTAACGGCGAGCTAAGGTTAAGGTGGATGTAGTCTAAAGTACGTCTGATTCTATCAAAAGCGGCACTATGCTTATTGACATAGTCAGGTTCGCTTTGATTGGCAACAACCTCTCGCAAATCCATTTCTCTCTATGTTGACGAACTGTGTGATAAATACGCCTCATTTTCCGCGCGAGTAGTCAGAGGCATTGGAAAAATAGAGAATAATGCTCCATTTTGTTTGGTGAACGATTCTCATATTAGTTATGATAACGCTATTGATTCTCATTTAATAGTTAATAAACGCTCACGCTGGCATCGTATGATCACTTATCAAGCACCCTCTTCTTTACTTCAGCCGCTTTTTTCCGCATCACAAGCGATAACTCCCTACTTATCAGGCACGCTAGGTCCATTATCGAGTGATTGCATTGCACGCGCTAACCCTGATAGTTATCAGTTAATAAAGCGCGTTTACGATGATCTTGCGCATAATCACCCTGAAGCCGGTCAAGCGTATTGGTTAACTCGCACCTGGGATTTGCTCTGCTGGCAGCCCATTTATGTGGCGTTCATTGCTATTTATGAGTTGCACGCGCTGCCGGATATCAAAAATATCGGTCAATATCAGCAAGAAGAATTTATTACTGGGTATCGGTTCGCGACAGATGAGTATGAGCTTGGCACCCAAGAGGTGTTGATAGCGAAGGCAGGAGACGCCATCCGCGCCTTAACTGAATTTTATCGTGAGCAAATGAGTCAATGGACAAGAATACGCCCAGGATTTACTAACCACCTACTCGCAGATTTAGTATTAAGCGTATTAATAGGAAGGCAACACGTGCAAACGTCTTTAAGCCAGCACGATATTATGCGTCATGCAAAGCTATGGTTGAGCGCGTGTCACTTACCAGATAAACATCTTAATAATATTAACCTTGATGAGCGCTCTGGGTTATTAACCTTAGTGAGAACGAGCTGCTGCCTAGTCTATAAATGCGACTCTAGAGCATATTGTGGCAACTGCCCACGGCATCCCGATAATAAAACCATCAAGCGATCTTAAGTATGCCAAGCGTCGCGCCACGCTGTAATAATGGCGCGAATACTGCGAGTACCTAGGGTAGTATTCGAGCCATATGGTAGGCATCAACATACTCACCATTGCGAAACGCAAACGCCTTGGACTCGCCTTCCTTAATAAAACCAAATTTCTTATACAATTGAATCGCCGCGTCGTTATCCGTGTATACCGTCAGTTCAATCCGTTTTAGATTTAACCAGTTATCGGCTAAATCCGCTACGGTGGCGAGTAATGCGCTACCGACGCCTTTGCCCTGCATCGTATCTTTCACACCCATGCCAAAACTGCCGACATGGCGACGTCTGGGATTGTCACACACCGAAAAACCGATGTTGCCGACAATCTCTCCATCGAGCAATGCGACAAACGCGTAAACATTCTCTGGGACATCCACAAAACGATGGGCCCAGCTTGCGTCAGATGGACATGGCATTTGTAAAGTGCTGCTATAAGCATTGCGGCACTCATAAATCGCCTTAACGGCAGGCCCATCCGCTGGCTCTGCGCGTCTTACTTGAATGTTCATGACTCTCTCCTTGTAACGATTGTTATTATTTATGGATATTTGTATTGATAATGGGAAACTCAATCTCGGCCATAATCCCGTTCAACTTTCGATATGCGAGTTTTAAAACTGGCATACCATTTTTCATGCCCTAATCTTTGCGCTTCTCGATGTTCGGCATTGGCTTTCCAACGTTGAATCGAATCGAGATCTTGCCAATAAGACACAGTGATCCCCACCTCTTCTCGGGCAGATTCCACACCTAAAAAGCCCGGCTCTTGGCTGGCTAATTCAATCATACGATTGGCCATGTCACCATAACCGTCATCAACCGGTGTTCTGATTGAGGTAAAAATGACGGCATAATACGGCGGCTTAGGGGTTTGTGCGATGACGGTCATACATTGTCCTATGTGCTGTAATGAGACGGTTCACGCGTGAGGATTCACGATGTAACGTCACTGTTTCCTGTGCCTAACTCACGTTGTTTCATATACGCCGCCAACTCTTGTGCGCCATCATGGTCGCTGTGTAGTAGCGCCTGATACACTCCTTGTTGGTCAGCTTCGCTACGGTGTTGGCCGAGCTTTTCTTTCGCTTGAATATCATCTAACACGATTTTGAAACCGACAATGCCACTTCGCAATTTGGTTTTAAACTCGTTCGGCATAATGTCGTTATCAGCAAGTAATTCAGGCTCATAACGTTGAATTAATTGATCTAAAGCCAATGAATTCTCGGGTTCCTCTAATAATTGCACTGTGCCATAGCAATGCACCGCGACATAGTTCCAAGTGGGCACAGCGGGCTGAGTGGCATACCAAGCTGGCGATATGTAAGCATGTGGCCCATTAAATATGACCAATACGCGCTCACCGTCTAACTCGCGGCTGTGTGGATTGGCTTTCGCAAAATGACCGTAAAGCTCACCGAAGCCGTCATTAGAGGTTTGATACAACATGGGCAGATGGGTGGCGTTAAGCCTAGATGAAATGAGCAGCCCAAACCCGTGCTCATTGATAATATGCGCGATCGCTTGCCGATCATCTAACCGAGTATTCGCGGGTATGTACATCCATTCACCTCCTTGTTTTTCTAATTCTAGCGCGAGCTATTTTCCCTAGTTTGCTCAATAACACGCCCAATAAATACAGATTTTGTCTTCCGATATTCTGCTTGACTGACACCAACACAGGCTTGCTTTAGGGCATTGTACTGAGTGACTAAATCAGGGGTGGCTCTGAGTGCATCACGAAAGAGTAAAAAATCCTCATACTCGGAACCATTGGCGACCACTTGCAGCGCGACATCATCTTCAGATAACGCCTCTAGCATGCATAACTCGGGGGTCCGTAACGTATCGCGTTTTTGTGAAAAGCCTAACGCGCTTAACGTTGCGACACACTCTTCCAACTGCTCAGGCGCCACGCCAACAAAAATATCCACGTCGCCTTTTGATAGGGCATTCGGGAGTGACGAGGCACCAATATGTTCGATGCGCGCATCGGGTAAGCACGCTTGAATGGCCGATTTATAGTGAGTAAACCATTGTTGACACTGGGGTTGATAGACACTGGGTTGATAAAATTTCATCATCGCTCTCCATAGCGAAAATTTACCGGCTGTCAGAACGTCACGAGCGTCCTAAATACGGGGTAATAAAGGCACGAACCTCCTCACTACACACGCCAACATCGACATGAACCCCCGCCTGTTCGAGCAGCGCGATGCCTTTACCATCCCCTTAATGAGGGTGATCAGCATCATCCCACTGCATCAGTATTTCATCGCCTAGCGTGGACTGGTGAGAAAAGCCCATTTTTTTATAAAAGGCGAGCGCCACTTGATTCTCTTCATAGACAGTCAAAACGATCGCGGTTCGTATCGACGCCGCCAAGACCGATTGTGCATATTGCACTAACTGGGTACTGGCTCCCAAGCCTCGGTAAGCAGATTGAACATACATGCCAACTAACAAATACTTTTCATCATCTATCGCTATTAATCCACACATACCGATTAATTGATGATCATCAAACGCCCCAATCATGAGAGTGTCGGTTTGGCTAGCCATTTGCTCTTCAAAAAATAATACGTCTTTTTGACGCTCAGCTTCGTAATTCGCACCAAAGCATTCTGGATGCAAGCGCAAACTTTCTAAGCGTAATACGCGATATGCTGGAATATCCTCAATAGAAAGAATTCGGCACCCGGTCGTCATACATTTTCACTCAACTAATCGTCAATATTTTTCATGATACAATCGACATTAACGACTTTATAAAAAAAAAGCAATGGATGAACATCATCCATTGCTTTTTATATCTACGGCATATTTTTAATTATTGAACTTTCTTCGCCGAAGACAATTGGTCGAGTGTTGCATCTTTTTTTAGCATCACTTTTAAACTTTCTATATCTTGGCCATTATGCGCTTCAAGAGCCCACATGCCTCCTGTTGCTGGGTCTACAATCAGCCAACCGACAAAGCCGCCAAAAAGAAGATTTCCTGCTAAATACCAACCATTTGCGCTGGATGTGATTGGAATGATTTGTGGTTCATACCCCAGAGCTGATATTTTTAAATTATAGTTAGCCCCCTGGAAAAAGCCTTTTTTGCGTTTCAAATCGTAAAAAAGTGTCCCAGTTGATTCATAAATCGTCGCTCCATTGGATGATAATAATTGAATATTTGCACTAGCTGGCTGAGCTTGAATAGACATATTCTGAGTCGAACCATTAATAATAGAGCCACACCCAGTCATTAAAATAGCAGTGAGCGTTAAAAGTAGAATAGACTTTTTCATTATTTACCTGAATAATAATTATAAACGTCACATAATAAGGTTAAGTTTTATTTTTGCAATAAAAACCTTACTAAATAAATAATTAATAGATAGATAAGTAAGTAAGTAAACAATAAGTCCACGATATGCATGGCTACTGATAAAAATAATCTGTGTAAAATAGTGAATTAATAAACATAATAATAATGCGCAAATAATGGTCAGCTCTTTATATTACGGTCACGGCATTTAACATAGATATCTGAGCTTAATAACCCTTCAACCATTCTTTTAGTCGACGCTTCCAAAACACGCGTTTCATACGTACTAAAGGCCACGTTTCATGTTGAAACGTACGGGATGTACGATCGACCGAGCTCACTCTAAAACCTAAATCTCGGTAGCAGCGCAACGCAATATAATTACGTTCAAATACCGCTAAGCTTAATTTATAGGCATGGTGGTCGTGATAGGCGACATCTATGGCCTCTTGAAGCATAGGTACACTCCACCCTTGCGAGCGAAACGGCGCAAACACCAATACTCGACATAATCGATAATGCCAGCGTGTCACTTTATAGAGTTCCACATAACCGATCACCTCGCCTTCATACTCAAAAATATAGGGCGTTACTTCGCTCTTGGCACAATGGATTTCAATTTGGTGATGATCAAGCGGATAGCGGTAAGTCGGCCCACTCCATAAATAACACTGCTCCTCAGAGTCGATAGTATTGATTAAATGGTGAGCATCGTGAGAGGTGAATTGTCGTAGCATCCTGCTGTATCCTATCGGTCGGCGTCACTGCCTGATTTATCGAAAAACGATATCTTAGCGTAGCGTAAAATCTCTTATTACTTAAGCAAACAATTAAAACGTCTGTTATTTAAATAAAAAAAATGAAGCGCATAACGCTTCATTTTTTAGGCTATGAGAGGATTGCACTTACTTGTAAAAAGCGGTCACTTCACCTTTTAGCGTGATCAGCATTGGGTTACCGTAGCGATCTTTCGCTTTTGGTGAAGGAATTTTTACCCAACCTTCGCTAATACAGTACTCTTCAACGTCTGTGCGTTCTTTACCGTTAAGCGTAATACCGATTTGATGCTCAAAACACTCTTCCACAAAAAATGGGCTACGAGAGTTTCCTGATAAATGATCCGGTAATGTTGGTTTTGAGTCCGTGTTGCTCATAGTTTTGACCTATAAATACGATTTGGTCGGGTATTCTAAACAATCCCATGAGAGCCGACAAGCCACAATCGTGGGAGTTTCAACCACGATGCCCGCGAGAGAAGAAAACAAAGAAAAAGACACACCAAGATGTGTCTTTTCTCACTATTTTCTATCAACGATAATCAAAGATTTTGAGCCGATGATTAGCGCTGTCGCTGACGGCTAGTTAGCTCGACTGCCCGCAATTGAGCTAGCGCTTTGGTTAACTCAATTTGTGCTTGAGAAAAGCTTAGCTCACCGCTCGCTTTACGAATATTTTCTTCCGCGGTTTTACGTGCGGCTTGCGCCCGTGCTTTGTCAATCTCCGTTCCATGCAGTGCCGTGTCCGCTAATACCGTCACAGTGTCCGGTTGTACTTCCACCAAGCCACCTGAGATATAAAGAATCTCTTCGGGTTTATTCAGACTACCAGCAATCCGTGCCACGCCGGGTTTAATCTTACTGATCAAAGGAGAGTGGCCGGGGCGAATACCAAGTTCACCATCAGCCCCCGCGATGGCTAACCCGTGGGCAGGGCCAGAATATAGGGTGCGTTCAGCACTCACTACACTTAACTGGAACGTGTTGTTCGTTACACCTATCGCCATGTTGCCTCCTGCTCATTACAGTGTTTTGGCTTTTTCGAGCACTTCATCCATCGTGCCACAGTATAAAAATGCCTGTTCAGGAATATCGTCATACTCGCCATCCAGCAAACCTTTGAAGCTAGCCAAGGTGTCTTTGAGTGGCACAAACACACCGGGTTGACCCGTAAAGACTTCCGCAACATGATAAGGCTGAGTTAAGAAACGTTCGACTTTACGTGCACGAGATACCAAGCGTTTGTCTTCCTCTGACAGTTCATCCATCCCAAGAATGGCGATGATGTCTTTCAGCTCTTTATAACGTTGCAGCGTCATCTGTACACGCTGAGCAATATCATAGTGCTCTTGCCCAACCACCAAAGGATCAAGCTGACGTGAGGTCGAATCTAGTGGATCAACCGCCGGATACAAACCTAATGCCGCAATATTACGGGATAAAACGATGGTGGCATCCAAGTGCGCAAACGTCGTCGCAGGCGATGGATCGGTTAAGTCATCCGCAGGGACATAGACCGCTTGGATAGAAGTGATCGAGCCTGAACGAGTCGAGGTAATACGCTCTTGTAGTACTCCCATTTCCTCCGCCAATGTTGGCTGATACCCAACCGCCGATGGCATCCGGCCAAGCAATGCGGACACTTCGGTCCCCGCTAAGGTATAACGGTAAATATTATCAACGAACAATAAGACATCA
The DNA here is from genome assembly GCF_024346995.1 of Vibrio palustris. Taxonomy (NCBI): domain Bacteria; kingdom Pseudomonadati; phylum Pseudomonadota; class Gammaproteobacteria; order Vibrionales; family Vibrionaceae; genus Vibrio; species Vibrio palustris. Next base: position 823,517 of record NZ_AP024888.1, read on the forward strand.
CGCCCTTCATCACGAAAACGTTCAGCAATGGTTAAACCTGTTAAGGCAACGCGTAAGCGGTTGCCTGGTGGCTCATTCATTTGCCCATACACCATCGCGACTTTATCCAGTACGCCGGCCTCTTTCATTTCGTAATAAAAGTCGTTGCCCTCACGGGTACGCTCACCCACCCCAGTAAACACGGATAGACCCGAGTGAGCTTTAGCGATGTTATTGATAAGCTCCATCATATTGACGGTTTTACCCACACCTGCACCGCCAAAAAGTCCGATTTTACCGCCTTTAGCGAACGGACAAATTAAGTCGATGACCTTAATACCTGTCTCTAATAATGCAGAGGAATTAGCTTGGTCTTCATAACTGGGTGCGGCGCGGTGAATGCCATATTGGAGTTTCTCACCAATGGGACCACATTCATCAATCGGCTCTCCCAGCACATTCATGATTCGGCCGAGTGTTTCTTCTCCGACTGGGACTTCAATCGGCCCATTGGTTCTTTCACACACAATGCCACGTTTCAAACCATCCGATGTGCCCATAGCAATACAACGCACAACCCCGCCACCAAGCTGCTGCTCAACTTCTAGCATCAGCGATGTATCATTATCTGTTAGCACCTTCAGTGCTTCATACACATTAGGGCCTTCATTGTGCGCGAACTCGACATCAACCACCGCGCCAATGACTTTGACAATTTTGCCAGTACTCATAATAAAAACCTCAATTTCTTTCTAAACTGCCGCAGCACCAGAAATAATTTCTGTCAATTCATTCGTGATGGCCGCTTGACGGGCTTTATTGAACGCCAGTTGCAAGTCATCGATAAGCTGTTCTGCGTTATCCGTGGCCGATTGCATCGCCATCATGCGTGCCGCTTGTTCACACGCAATGCTTTCTACCACCCCTTGATACACGAGCGATTCCACGTAGCGGTGAATCAAGTGATCAAGAATATCCTGTGGCGATTGCTCGTAGATGTAATCCCAGCGGGCTTCTTTGTTTCTGCCAATGTCCTCTTTAGGAAATGGCAGCAGTTGCATGACGCGCGGTTTTTGCACCATAGTGTTCACAAACTGGTTAAACACCAAATACAAACGGTCGATTTTCCCGTCCGAGTAATGCTCTAACATGGCATTAACCGTCCCCAGCATCTCTTCTAATTGGGGCGTATCCCCCAACCCTGAGGTTTGCGCAATCACTTGGCCGGTATCACGAAAGAAGTTGATCGCTTTGGAACCTATTAACGTGGTATCGACTTCCACGTTTTGCGCTTGCCATTGCTGCATATCGGTCAAAACCGCTTTGAACAAGTTGGTGTTTAAACCGCCACACAAACCGCGATCCGACGAAATAATGATATAAGCGATGCGTTTAACATCTCGCTCTTGCAAAAAAGTATGGCTATATTCCAATGTCCCTGCGGATACATGGCTGATCACTTTGCGCATGTTTTTCGCATAAGGACGCGATGCTTCCATATTTTTCTGCACTTTACGCATTTTACTCGCCGCCACCATTTGCATTGCGCTGGTGATTTTTTGCGTACTCTGAACACTGGCAATCTTGGTGCGAATCTCTTTAGAATTTGCCATAAGGCCTCCTCTCTAGTTATGCCTTACCGTTATTGCAGTGCAGTGAACGATTCCAATAAGCTAAAGAGCCGCTTCTCTTCATCATCACCATAAGCGCCGGTATCATCGAGGTGCTGTAACAGCTCGGATGCATTTTGATGCGCATGTGCCAAAAGCGCTTCTTCAAACTGCCCAACCTGTTTGAGCTCAACACTCTCAAGAAAACCTTTCTCTGCCGCGAAAATAACAACCGCTTGCTCACCCACCGTCATCGGTGCGTATTGTTTCTGCTTCATAAGCTCAGTCACTTTCTCACCATGATCTAATTGGCGACGAGTGGCTTCATCCAAATCCGAAGAGAACTGGGCAAAAGCGGCCAACTCACGATACTGCGCGAGCGCGGTACGAATCCCACCGGAGAGTTTTTTCATAATCTTGGTTTGTGCAGCGCCGCCGACACGAGACACCGAGATGCCTGGGTCAACCGCGGGACGCAATCCTGAGTTAAACAGTTCAGTCTGCAAGAAAATCTGCCCATCAGTAATCGAAATCACGTTGGTCGGTACGAACGCCGAAACGTCGCCCGCTTGTGTTTCGATAATGGGCAGCGCAGTGAGTGACCCCGTTTTGCCTTTCACCGCGCCTTTGGTCGCGCGCTCAACATAATGAGTGTTAACTCGCGCCGCACGTTCCAGCAAGCGGGAGTGTAAATAAAACACATCGCCAGGGAAGGCTTCACGACCGGGTGGACGTTTCAATAGCAGTGAGATTTGACGATACGCCACCGCTTGTTTAGAGAGGTCATCATAAACAATCAACGCATCTTCGCCGCGGTCTCGGAAATACTCACCCATAGTGCAACCTGAGTAAGGGGCAAGATATTGCAATGCGGCCGCTTCAGAGGCGGTGGCAACCACAATAATGGTATTACTTAACGCATCATGCTCTTCAAGCTTACGCACGACGTTGGCGACCGTCGACGCTTTCTGGCCAATCGCAACATAAATACATTTAACCCCCAACGAGCGTTGGTTGATGATGGCATCGATAGCCAGTGCCGTTTTACCGGTCTGACGGTCACCGATAATCAGTTCTCGCTGACCACGGCCAATTGGAATCATGGAATCGACCGCTTTATAACCGGTTTGAATGGGTTGATCGACTGATTGACGTTCAATCACCCCAGGGGCAATCACTTCAACAGGTTGGTGCTCGGTCGCCTCAATCGGCCCTTTACCATCAATTGGTGCGCCCAAAGTATTGACCACACGACCTAGTAAGCACTCGCCGACCGGCACTTCAAGAATACGCCCCGTTCCCTGTACTTTCATGCCTTCCGAGAGATCGGAATAAGGCCCCATGACCACCGCACCGACAGAGTGCCTTTCTAGGTTAAGCGCCAGAGCAAAACGTTGCCCGGGTAACTCAATCATCTCACCTTGCATGACATCAGAAAGACCATGAATCGTGATGATGCCGTCACTCACAGAGACAATCGTCCCTTCATTTTTTGCTTCAGTGACGAGGTCGAACTTCTCAATTCGGCCTCTAATGAGTTCACTGATTTCATTTGAATTTAATTGCATTTCTATACCCCATTACACATGTAGGTTGGTCGAGAGGCGGTCAATATTGGTCAGAACGCTGCCATCAAATACCATTTGGTTGGCTTGAATCACGATACCGCCAACGAGGTCTGGATGGATGTGTTGTTCTAATTCAATGGTTTTGCCAAACTTAGCGGCTAACGACTGCGAAATATCGGCGAGTTGTTGCTCGTTTAATGTCTCAGACACGCACACCGTTACTGGCAGTATTTGATCCAATTGCGCTTTTAATTGACGAAACTGGCCAATGACCAACCCCACTGCGATCAAGCGTTGATTTTCCGCCATCACTTTCAGGAAGTTTTGAAAATATTGATCGAATAACTCACCACCTGCTTGCAGAAAAATATCCAGCAACTCTGCTTGGCCATTTTCCGCTTGCGCGTTGTCGATGTACGACTTGACGATGGGCTGTTCAATCACCATTCCTGCGATATCGAGCATATACTGCCACTCGTCCAACGCGTTATTGTCCAGTGCATACTCAAATGCGGCTTGTGCGTAAGGCCTGGCAACCTCTGTCAATTCAGACATGGTGAATCTCCTTACAGCTCTTTAATGAATCGATTCACAAGGTTTCGATTGGCGTCACTATCTAAATTACGGCTAATCAATTTGCTTGCACTTTCAATCACCAAATCCGCCATTTCAGCTTGCAACTCTTGACGTAAGCGATGACGTTCGTTTTCTACTTCCGCTCGGCCTTCTTCAATAATGCGTGCTTTCTCTTTTCTTGCGAGCTCAACCGCTTCTTCAATCATGGCATCTTGGCGTTGCTTGCCTTGTGCCATGAGCGCTTGTGCTTTTTCACGCGCTTCGCTAATGACCGCCTGCCCGTTGGCTTTGGCTAATGCGAGTTCTTTTGCCGCTTGGTCGGTATGTTCTAACCCTTTGGCAATGTCAGCTCGACGTTCATCCAACAGTTTAACGAGGGGTGGCCATACGTATTTCATGCACAACCAAGTAAAAATAATGAAGGAAATTACTTGGCCTAGCATCGTTGCATTAATGTTCATCGCACCCTCACTCCTATAACGTTATTGTTCCCGTTCGTACTTATGAATCGACAATTACGCTACGGCGAAGATGATGTATAGGCCGATACCCACACCAATCATTGGTACCGCATCCACTAACCCCATCATGATGAAGAACTGAGTACGAAGCATTGGAGTTAAATCTGGCTGGCGAGCCACCCCTTCTAAATATTTACCGGCTAAGTTACCAATACCTGAGGCGGCACCGGCGGCACCTAAACCAATTAATAAAGCACCGGCCACATACAAAACTGCGCTGACGATATCCATAACAACTCCTAGAATTGAAAAATGTAAATAATAAAGTTAAAAATCTATTAATGGCTTTCTTCAACAGCCATTGCTAAATAAACAATGGTCAAAACCATAAATATAAATGCTTGCAGAATGACAATTAAAATATGAAACAATGCCCATGGCACACTCAATGCCCATTGTAGCCACCATGGCATCAGTGCTATCAAAATAAATATCATTTCTCCTGCGTACATGTTGCCAAATAATCGTAATCCTAATGAGATAGGTTTTGATATTAACGTGACCATTTCTAATACAAAGTTAACTGGGTATAAAAATGGTGATGTAAACGGTTGAGTCGTTAATTCTTTAATAAATCCCACTATACCTTTACTTTTAAAGGTATAACCAAGTACCAAGATAAACACGCATAATGCCATTGACATCGTGACATTGACGTCTGCAGAAGGAAGATCGCGGAAATGCGCGATTCCCATTGCTTGTGTTATTTGTGGAATTAAATCAACAGGTAATAAGTCGATTGTATTCATTAATAACACCCAGACAAATATTGTCATTGACAAAGGCCCAATTAAACGGTCTTTGGCTTGAAATATCTCACTGCACAAATTATCTACAAACTCAAATATCAGTTCGACAAAACATTGAAAGCGTCCTGGTACCCCTTTTGTCCCCTTGCTGATCGCAAAACGGAACGTGAGAATAAATATAAGTCCTAATAACCAAACCATGATCATTGAATCAATATTGATTCCTAAGAACCCATCCCCGGAGGAAAGAAACGTTAAATGATGCTCAATATACTCATGAGCGGTTTCAACGTTAGCCATTTATGCCTTCCTTTCGCTGTGCTCCTTTTGCCATGGCGTCATAAAATGCCCAAGCATTACCACGCTAAAAGCGCACAAAACGACTGTGTCATGAAGGGTCATAGCCCGAAATGTCACGATAAATAACACCATCGTATACACAAGTTTTGTGCGACGACTGATGTTGATTAAATCTTTCAGACCCTTCTTTGGTTGAGATCTTGATTTAAATGCAGCCAGCCCGTTCCCCAAAAATGTTGGCACAATGGCAATAAGCGACCCCATTAAGGCCGACTCGGCAGTCACCATCCCCTGAGTGCATAAGGTAGCTACAATGACTATGCCCCCTAAATATGACTGAACTTTGAGAATTCGACATCCGGCCACCATAATCGCTTGGCTCGTGCTGGTTGCTTGCATAAATCACCCGTAATGTGTAATAAACTATATCTGATAAATAAAATTCACAGAATATAACTCATTACTTAATTAATTTTATTCATATAAACTTAATTAGCAGAAATTAATGCGTAATGATAATTAAAATTCACAGAATAAATAATAACGAAGAATAAAACCTTACTCTTTGTTGGGTTAAATATACACCTATAAATTAAAATAATATAACCCCATAAACTTGAAATTTATCATTCCATTTTTGATGGTAGATTTTATTTGTTTTATTAAACAATTAACGATATGTTAAAGGCACAGTTTGTAACAGCATTGCAAACTCCCCATCAAACCTATGAATATCTTCATATGGCGAGTGCGACAAACGTTAGTTAATTAACGTCACTTAATAAAAGCATATTTAATTCTTACCAGAATATCACTCTAAGCGTTTTGCTTAGAGTGTTTTTTTTGGATATGACACTTAGTGCTCACTGGCAGAAATAAAAATAACGATTAACATTTTATTAAATATTTTCTATTAAATTATTTTAATCATTTTTATTAATATAAAAATCATTCGCACATTGTTTGTTTTTTGTGAATAACTCTTATTGAAAGAAATAATAATTCTTCATGGTTTTATATTGCTGTACTCTGGATGATAAATAAATGGATATTTTTCTCTCTAACGATGGTAGTTTCATTGATGGCGATCAATGCACGGCTTGTGTCGCTTCGGGTTATTTACGGCACACAGCATCTGTTTTTAAACATTGTTATTGAAATGTTATTTAAGAACGAACAGCCTGAAAAGAACAATACTTAATCAGATGTTAAAAAAATAGCCGTAATAGAGGGATATTTGATTCAGTCAGATGCTTTTTAGGTCAGTTATCAGTACACTCTTTTTCTCATTCATTACGATCTAAAAAACTATGCAACAAGATTATCGTTACGATTGTCTCGCGAACACCGAGAAAGAAGAACTGACAGAATTGGCCATGCGCATGCTGCATCGCTTAGTCCCTGAACCCGTAGTGAGAGAGATTTTTCACTTCCAAGAGCAAGAGAAAGCCTCCGATGAGCGTCAGCAAGAGGCCTATTTTGATGCAACGTTGAGATTACACGCGGTTGCGTTGGGGGAAATTCCAGCACTTTTTGCCGACTCACAAAATGCAGAGCAGAATATAGACCGCATGACACGGCTAATTTTGTGGCATTTTTACGCGATTGGTTTCCAATTAGACCAGTCAATCAACTTGCAAACTCATTGTGCAGAAGTTGAAGCCTGTATTTCACCGCGCCCCAAAGACACTTTGGCATGGTCTAACACGCTAACGGCGTTGCTGTATCGTTATGCAGAGCTCGGTAAGACAGATAACAACTAAGTATGAGCCACGTTTAGAGACAAAAAGCCGGCTTACCGGCTTTTTATTCACTCTACAATGGCAAGGTTCACCGTTAAGGCTACACAAGTTCAGGCTGGTGACTGTACTCGATAATCACTTCATTCCCGTTGATATATACGTTCTGTATTTGCCCATCAACGACAACGCGATTTTGTAATTGAACCACAGCGTTTCCCATTTGGGCACGTTTTAGTGTCGGTAACGTGCTGTAAGGTTCTATATGTAATTGCTTACAAAACTTAGTGACAAATGCCATTGAAATCTCTGCATCACCACGAAGAATTCTTGAAAACTCAACTTGTGTCAGCCCTAATCGTTTCGCCATCTCCATTTGAGTAATCTGCATTTTGGCTTTTTGTGACATCCAAATATTGTACAGAGTGGTACGATCTTCTTGGGTTAACTCCATGACTTATCCTTTTAATACGACTAACTTCTAACAGCGTACAAAATGACAAAGTCTCACCAGAGCAATGTCAGTGATAGGTGAGTTTCTCCACAAATTTTTAACTCAGTCAATATTATCTTTACCTTAAGTCCTGTTACAAAGACCACATTCTGAGTATTACGCATAATATGCTGGGTAATCGGTTATTTGATGATGTTGCGTGACGAAACTAATGATGATGCCATGACTCATTGACGAAGTCTTCGTCATAGAAAAGCCCATGCATTACTGCATGGGCTTATGAAGTTCAACGGATCCCTGTCGCTTTGATAAGCGCTATCGTTGTTTATAACACTTTTGCAAGAAACTGCTGCAACCGGGGATGAGCCGGCGTATCAAAGACCGCTTGTGGGCTATCGTCCACCAGCAAGGCCCCCTCTTCCATAAATAAGACACGGTCAGCCACTTCGCGAGCGAAGCCCATTTCATGGGTTACCACCACCATACTCATGCCTTCTAAAGCAAGTCCTTTAATCACATCCAGCACTTCTCCAACCATTTCTGGGTCAAGTGCAGACGTGGGTTCATCAAACAACATTAGATCAGGCTCCATCGCTAACGCACGAGCAATCGCAACACGTTGTTGTTGCCCACCAGACAAACGCGATGGATAGCTCTGCATCCGATCTTCTAACCCGACTCGCTTCATTAAGGTTTCGGCTTTACTTTGCGCTGCATTTTTCGATAAGTTCGACACAATCATCGGCGCTAGCATCACGTTCTCTAGTGCGGTTTTATGAGGGAATAAATTAAAGCTTTGAAATACCATTCCTACGTTTTGACGTAACTGATTAATATCCGTATCAGAGGCATACATATCAATACCATCGACGACAATCCGTCCAGAACTGATTTCTTCCAGTTGGTTTAAGGTTCGTAAAAACGTCGATTTCCCGGAGCCCGAAGGCCCAATGACGGCAACCACTTCACCGCGCTTAATATGGGCAGTCACATCTTTTAACGCATGGCAGCCATTCGGATAATACTTTTCGACCTGCTCGACGGTGACGATATCATCACGTTCTACTTCATCAATCACTGGCAGATAACCTCTTCTCTAAACGTTGAATACTCCAGGAAAGCGTTCCTGTCACGACTAAATACAGCGCTGCAACCGTAAACCACACTTCGAAAGACGCAAACGTACCACTGACCACTTCGCGACCTGCTTTGGTCAAATCAGTAATTGAAATGACGGATACTAATGATGAATCTTTAATTAAGTTGATAAATTGCCCAGCCAACGGCGGCAGAGTCTTTTTCATTGCTTGCGGTAAAATGATATAGCGCATGGCTTTGGGATAACTCATGCCCAAAGAGCGTGCGGCTTCCATTTGACCTTTGGGAATCGCTTGAATACCAGAGCGAATAATCTCAGCAACATAGGCACCAGTAAAGACTGATAATGCGACGACACCTGCGGTAAACCGGTCAAAGTCCATCACGGTGCCAATAAAAAAGTACACGATAAAAATCTGTACCAGTAATGGAGTACCCCGAATAATTTCTACATAGGTTAACGATAAATCACGCGCAACTTGGTTTTTCGCTATTCGCATCAAACCAAATACCAGTCCCAACACAATGGCAAACGCTAATGAGATAAAAGAGATTTCAATCGTCGTCCACAGACCTTTGATGATCGGCCCAAACTCCCACTGCTCAATTCCGACTAAGGGATCACCTTGATAAACAAGATCACCGTCATGAACTAACAGCGTGTCGTACTTTTTAATTACCTGTGGTTTATCTTGGTAGTCGAGCTTTAAGACGACTTCATGATTATTAATACTGACGGTTCCATCGCCTTGAGCGCGGACTTGTTCATCGGCGGTGTTGACGATATATGGCCACAATCGTTCCCAATGCCAGTTATAATTCATACTTTTAATGGACCAACTGGTTGCTCCGATCAGTATCAGCATTAGTAGGACATAGATTAAATGTCCAGGCCAAGGTGAGGATTTAAACTTCATCACTCGCTTCTCTTTTTATTATGGATATAGGGGGAATGTTGTTCACTCCCCCTCGGCTATTACAGAGCTTTACTGCACATTTCTCAACCACTTAGTTGATTTAAACCACTTGCTGTATACACGATCATACGTTCCATCCCCTTTAATCTGGCGTAGATAACCATTCAAGAAGTTAAGGAAGTTCGGATCGTTTTGACGCACGGCCCAACCTAGAGGTTCATAAGTAAACGGCTTGCTTATGTGTGTGACTTTATCTTTATGTTGCGCAGTATAAATTGAGTTATAAGGGAAGTCGTAAATAAAGGCGTCTGCTTTACCATTTTGTACTTGCATTGCGCCATCAACCTCGGTTTCGAACAGGTCTAATTTTGCTTTCGGCAAGTAACGCTTGGTGGCTTGCGCGCCTGTTGTGCCAAGTTTACTGGCAACCGTGTATTTCGGATCATTAAGATCTCGGTAACTCGTGACTTTTCCTTTCAATTTATTGGAAAGAATAATGGACTGACCAATCACAATGTAAGGCTGTGAGAAGTTAACCTTTAAGTTACGCTCGGGAGTAATCGTCATTCCCCCCATGATAATGTCGCACTTATTGGTTTGCAGTGCTGGAATAATGCCATCCCAAGCGGTGTTCACTGGTTCGTACTTCACGCCAATCGACCGAGCCATATGTTTGGCAATATCAATATCAAAGCCAATAAAACGTCCATCTTTCGATTTCATTTCAAACGGCATATAGCCAGCATCAAAACAAACGCGTAGCTTGCCTGAATTTAGTACTTGTTCGAGTGTTGACGTGTCTGCGGCCATGGCTTGACTGGCTGTTAAAGCCGAACACGTCATTGCAAGACCAGTGAATGTTGCTTTCATCCAAGTTTTCATAGTTTCCCTTCTTTTGTTCTTTCCTAATCTATCATCGTGGTTCCGGTTACGATGAGCGTCGCGAATTAATTCACTGAGTTAATTAATCGTCGAACTTAGATAATGCGCGATCTCCTCCCTATTTTTCAACTTTTTATTTACATCGTTCGTTATTGAGATACATCGTACGTTGAAAAAAATAAGATGTCCAGACGTCTATACGGTTTATTTTTTATTGAGACATAAAAATAAAGCCCGACTTGAGTCGGGCTTTATTTGGTAGAAAACAACACAATTTTCTTTATATGGCTGAGGTCAATGGCGGTCGTGATGACGCCCAACAATAAAGCCACTCCAATCCAATGGTAGCAGCCGCGAGTGAGGTAATCTCACTGGTATCATACGGCGGAGAGACTTCGGTAATATCGAGTCCTACTATATTGATATTGCGTAACTCGCGAATCACTTTAAGCACTTTGTCAGTAGTTAAACCACCAATGGCTGGCGCTCCTGTACCTGGCGCATAAGCCGGGTCTAAACAACCAATATCAAAGGTAACGTAAGTCGGTTTATCCCCAACGACGGCATGAATTTGCGCGGCAATCTCTTCTGTTGAAAGCTCATTTGCCTCCATCGCATTAATCACGTTGAATGGATGAGTCTCCGCTTTAAAAGCGGTACGAATTCCAACTTGAATAGTGTGCTTTGGTGAAATAAGCCCTTCTTGAGGGGCATGATGAAAGATAGTGCGATGATCGTATGTACTCCCAGCGACGCGATTATTAGTGTGAGCACCGAAATGAATCAACGCCATTTCGCCAAAATGCTTGGTGCACGCTCGCAGTATCGGCAATGTCATATAATGATCGCCGCCTAAGGCAACCACAAATTTATTAGCTTTAACTAAATCGCTCACTCCGTCTTCTAAGCGATAGGTAAAATCTTCGGCATCACCATAATCAAAAACAACATCGCCAATATCGAGCAAAGCCGCGCGCTCGCGCAAACTAAAATCCCATGGAAATTTCTTTTCTTCCCACACCAAATTCAACGAGGCTTTACGAATTGCTTCTGGCCCGAGACGAGCGCCCGGGCGCCCTGATGTTGCTAAATCCGATGGCACACCTAATATCACCACATTTTCGGGTGTGTCGATCGGATCAGCGTTATACGGCGAGCGCATAAACGTCATTCCATTAGAATAAAGCGAATAATCGTTTTTGGTAAACAAATCATTCATAAACAATCCTTCTACAGTGGGGGTTACAACAAATTATTGATAGCTATTTGTGATGAGTATAGACGGCAAGAACGAGATGTTTACTATGCTTGTCGATTCACGGTTAGTTTACGCACAATACGCCACAGATTGAGTAAAAAATGTGATATAAAACACAAGTGATTTTTAATTTGATGTTGTTTTAAGAGCATAAAAAAAGCAACGCTCATCAATAGGCATTGCTTTTTATGTAATCATTAAACAATGTTAAGTGTTGATATCCCTAAATAATGCTAGTGCAAGTCGGTTTTTCAACTCACTACTGTGTTTTATTTTCGCTATCTTCACCGTTTAACCAAACATCAAATTTCTTATTGCCGTATAAGGATTCAAAATCACTCTCTTCCATTATCGCATCTTTCAATGACGGACTCGTAATGACAGCACGTTGTAAATCTTCGATGGCTTGATCTTCTGCCCCTAAGCGAGCATAAGCACAAGCTCTTTGATATAACGCTGGGCCATTATTTTCGTCTAGTTCTAATACACGGTTGCACAAACTAAGAGCCCAGTGATATTCGTCTATTTCCATGACGGCATCGGCTTTATAGGTCAGTGCTTCTAGATCACCGGGACGAATCTTCAAGATCTCATCATAGACCTCAACCCGTTGATCCGGCGTTTGTACACTTTGCGCTCGTAACCACAGGTTATGAATTTCATTAATGATTTCAATTTCACGGTTATTCTCGGTGATGATGCGAGTTTTGCGTTTTAGATCGCGCTCCAACGCCAAAAACTTTTTCTCATATTCAAGCGCAATTTTATTCAACCGTTTATCCGCCATTTCACGGGTATTCACTTTGACTTCTCGCAACGAGTGCCAACCGATCAACGCAATTAAAGATGCCACCCCAGCAATAATATAAAAGAAATAGGTCACCGTGACATTAGCGTAGTTCATCGATTTATCCGCCACATCCAATTCACGATCGGTGATTTGGATGGTCAAACGTCGTTCCAAATCTTGTTGATCTTGGCGAAGCGATTTTAGTTCGTCTAACACATAACGCTCCATTAAGGGCCGTTCAAGCATTGGTACCTCAGACTGACGAGATGTTGCTTCTTTATGTGCGGTTGATTGTGTGGACGTACTTGATGTCTCGGCCTCAGCCAAGACTGAGCTGAGACTCATCACTGTACACAGTAGAAATAAAAATACACGTTTTACCACAACGGTTCTCCTCGTCATTGACGATGGGTTTGGGAATGTCAGCCTAACAGCTGGATGATACAAGCCAGAACTTTACTAGCATAGGTCATAGTTTACCGTAACTTAGAGATGATTTTTTACCATTTTATTTAATCACAAAACAAAAATTTAACTTAATTATTGTGATATGGAACAAGATTCATTAGTTGAATAATCCCAAAACAATGATTAGAGTTCTAATTTATATATCGTAATGTTAAGGAAAACAACGATGAACACACCCAGTTTTTATCAACAAAAACGCCAAAAAATGGATTTAAATCCAATTAAACCCGTCAAAAATTTTATATTAACCCTCTTAGTACACCAGAAAAATATTTAGATGACTAATTATTTGCGTGCCTGCGTAAGCAATATCCCACTCATGCCGCTCATTGGCGGGGGTATTAACACGCACAATTCCCTTCAAACAGGAGTTCACTTATGAACCGCTATGTTTCTACCCGTCTTTTCACACTACTCGTAACGATGATTTACTCCACTCTCAGTGGCGCCGCAACAATGCCAGGGAAAGGAGTGACCGTTCAGCCAGTACAGTCCCCCATTCCTGAAGAAACCTTTCAAACGCTCATTGTCTCTAAAGCTTTAGAACAGCTGGGCTACACTGTAAAGCCTATTCAACAGGTCGATTATAATGTCGCTTACACTTCGATTGCGAACGGTGATGCAACCTTTATGGCCGTTAACTGGGATCCCGTACACACCGATAAATACGAAACATCCGGTGGAGATAAGGCATTCTATCGTAAGGGCTACCTGATTAAAGGTGCCGCTCAAGGTTACCTGATTGACAAAAAAACCGCGCAAAAATACAACATCACGAATATCGAACAATTGAAAGATCCACGCATCGCTAAACTGTTCGATGCCAATGGTGATGGGAAAGCGGATTTGGCCGGTTGTAACCCAGGTTGGGGCTGCGAATCTGTCATTGAGCACCAAATGAAGGCTTATGGACTTAGTGACACTGTCACAGTAAACCAAGGCCAGTATTCAGCGATCATCGCCAATACTATTACCCGCTTTAAAGAGGGAAAATCGGTACTGTATTACACTTGGACGCCTTATTGGGTGAGTGGCATTATGGTTCCCGGTAAAGATGTCGTCTGGTTAGAAGTACCTTTTTCTTCGCTACCAGGGGCGCGACGTAATGTTGATACTGCCTTACCCAATGGCAAAAACTATGGATTCCAAACCAACAGTTTGCGTATTGTGGCAAACAAGAAATTTGCGCACGATAATCCAGCCGCTGCCAAGTTATTTGCCATTATGAATATTGATATTAACGATGTCAGCGCAGAGAACTCGATGATCGCCAAAGGGGATAGCTCAGACGCCGATCTACAGGCTCATGCCAATGGCTGGATTAAATCTCACCAAAAAATATTTAATCAATGGCTCAAAACGGCTCGTGAGCAAGCTAAATAGCGCGTTTCTTTCGCTGTATTATCGTTCCATGAAAAGGCAGCTTAGCTGCCTTTTTTATCATCAATACTAGTAATCCCCGCCTTTGTGCCTACACTTTTAATACCCCAATCTCCTCTTTATTACTGCTCAATTTTATATCCCCTCACGTTGTAGCCAAAAAATTAAATAACACACAAAACATTTTACCTCGAAATATTTTTACCCTATCGATTAAAGTTTATTCACATTACAAAACAGTAGCTTACACTATATCAACAAATAAGTGTGACGCCAATCACCTTGCCAAATGTCAAAACAATGTTTAGTGTACTATATAAATCAGGTAGCAAATGCACTACACAGTAACGACAACAAAGGAAATTATCATGTCGACTATGTTAGAAGTGAAAAACCTCTATAAGGTGTTTGGCGACTCCCCAGAGGAAGCATTTCCACTACTGCAAAAAGGATTAGATAAGGATCAAATCTTTGAGCAAACTGGCTTAACGGTCGGGGTAAAGGATGTGTCTCTCACCATCAATGAAGGTGAAATTTTCGTCATTATGGGGTTATCCGGCTCCGGTAAATCCACACTAGTTCGTCTTCTCAATCGCTTGATTGAACCCACGAAAGGCGAAGTTTTATTGCACGATAAAGACATTGCTAAAATGTCGGATGAAGAACTCCGCGAAGTCCGTCGTAAGAAAATCTCTATGGTTTTTCAAAACTTCGCTCTTATGCCACACATGACCGTCATTGAAAATACCGCATTCGGCCTTGAGCTCGACGGAATACCAGAACAAACCCGCTTACCCATCGCTCGTCGAGCCTTAGCTCGTGTTGGCCTAGAAGCCAACAGCGACTCTTTCCCTGATGAACTGTCTGGCGGTATGAAGCAGCGTGTGGGTTTGGCACGTGCCTTAACCAACGATCCAGATATCTTGTTAATGGACGAAGCATTCTCGGCACTTGATCCATTAATTCGGACTGAAATGCAAGACGAGCTCATTCGTCTACAAAACGATGACCAACGAACAATCGTTTTTATTTCCCACGATTTGGACGAAGCCATGCGCATCGGCGACCGTATTGCAATAATGCAAGATGGTGTTGTCGTGCAAGTTGGTACCCCAGACGAAATACTCCATAACCCCGCTAATGACTACGTGGAATCTTTCTTCCGGGGTGTCAATGTCGCGTCGGTTTATAGTGCCAAAGATATTGCGCGTAAGCGTCCAAGTGCGGTGTTTAAAAAACACGACAACGAGGGACCGGCTGCAGCAATGCAACTCTTGCTCGATAGTGACCGTGATTACGGTATCGTCGTTGATCGCTCCAATCACTATTCGGGGATCGTATCAATTGAGTCTTTGAAAGAAGCCAAACGCAACAACAGCACACTCACTAATGCCTTGTTACCAGATACTGTATTTATCGATCCAGATGTGTCTGTTTCTGATTTGATTAGTCAAGTGGCATCCGTGCCTTATGCCGTTCCAGTGGTGGATCCAAGTGGCAAATACTACGGCGTAATTACAAAATCACGTTTGTTGCAAACTTTAGATAGGGAATAATCATGACTGCTGAAACCACACAAAATGCTGCAAACTCTGCAGATGCATGGAGCACGACAGCAACGCAAACTGCCTCTAACTCTGATCCTTGGGGCACCGCCAACGCTGCCTCTTCAGCCGCGCAATCGACCGCTGATTGGTTAAATGCCACTCCTGTCAATGATCCCTTTAGTTTTTTACACCCTTTTAAAGAAGCTATTGTTCCTTTTGACCACTGGGTTGAAACCGCGTTGAATTGGTTAGTAACCAACGGCCGACCTGTTTTCCAAGCGATCCGTGTGCCAATCGATTTCATTTTGACATCTTTTCAAACCGCGCTGGAGACCACACCCGCACCGGTTATGATCCTTATTTTATGTCTATTAACTTGGCAGTTTGCCGGACGCCGCCTCGGTATTGCGTCGCTGATTTCGCTTGTTGTGATTGGCTTAATCGGTGCATGGGGAGAAGCCATGGTGACCCTGTCTCTGGTGATGACCTCGGTATTCTTCTGCTTACTCATTGGGTTACCCATGGGAATCTGGCTTGCGCGCAGTGATAGAGCCGCCAAAGTTGTTAGGCCAATACTCGATGCGATGCAAACCACGCCAGCCTTTGTGTATTTAGTACCGATTGTCATGTTGTTCGGTATCGGTAACGTCCCTGGTGTGGTGGTGACTATTATATTCGCACTGCCTCCGATTGTTCGTTTGACGATTTTGGGTATTCAACACGTACCAGAAGAATTAATTGAAGCTGGCCATGCCTTTGGCGCTAGCCCCAAACAAATGCTGTATCGCATTCAATTGCCCCTCGCAATGCCTACCATTATGGCGGGCGTAAACCAAACACTGATGTTGTCACTCTCTATGGTAGTGATCGCTTCTATGATCGCCGTTGGTGGTCTTGGTCAAATGGTACTTCGTGGTATCGGTCGACTCGATATGGGGCTCGCCTCTGTCGGTGGCTTAGGTATCGTTATCCTCGCAATTTTATTAGACCGTATCACCCAAAGTGTGGGCGAAAATAACCGCGACACTAAAACACGTTGGTACGAGTCAGGCCCTATATCCATTTTCTTTCGCAAGAAGAAAACCGCAACTGAAACCAAAGCAAATACTCAAGAAACGTTAGGAGAATCAAAATGAGAAATTCATGGAAGATGATGCTCACAGCAGGCATTGCAATGACATCAACATTGTCCGCGACCACTTTTGCTGCAGAACTACCGGGAAAAGGTATCAAGGTTCAACCTGTGCAATCCACTATTTCAGAAGAAACTTTCCAGACGCTCATCGTTAATAAAGCGATGAAAGAGCTGGGTTACGATGTACAGAAAACCAAACAAGTCGACTATAACGTCGCTTATACCTCAATTGCCGAAGGCGATGCGACTTACATGGCGGTAAGTTGGGAACCACTACACGATAATAAATACGAAAAAGCCGGCGGCGATAAGAAATTTTACCGTGAAGGCACATACGTAAAAGGCGCTGCGCAAGGTTATCTGATTGATAAGAAAACCGCAGATAAATACCACATCACCAACATTAAACAGCTGCAAGATCCAAAAATTGCGAAATTGTTTGATGCCAATGGTGATGGCAAAGCAGATTTATCCGGTTGTAACCCTGGCTGGGGCTGTGAGACCGCAATTGAGCACCACCTAGATGCGTATAAACTGCGTAAAACGGTCGAGCACAACCAAGGTCAATACGCGACCATTATGGCTGACACTATTACCCGCTATAAAAAAGGCGACTCTATCTTGTACTACACGTGGACACCGTATTGGGTAAGTGGTGTGCTTGTTCCTGGTAAAGATGTGGTTTGGTTGCAAGTGCCATTTTCTGCGGTTCCTGGTCAGCCTGATCTATCGACTAAATTACCAAATGGTAAAAACTACGGCTTCCCAATGAACGTAGAAAAAATTGTTGCTAACAAGAAGTTTGCAGAGGAAAACCCAGCAGCAGCTGAGCTTTTCAAAGAAATGAAACTTAGCATCAATGACATTAACGCAGAAAACATGATGATGCGTAAAGGCCATGGTTCGCAGCGTGATATTGAAGCGCATGCCAACGGTTGGATTAAAGCCCATCAAAAACTGTTTAATGGGTGGATTAAAGCGGCAAAACAAGCGGCCGTCAAATAAGCCAGATTAGGGGCTGGTTTCCAGCCCCTATTAACATAGGAGACGAGTTTGGAGAATTACGAACAAGTATTACTTTCTATTCGGCAAATTATTCGAGCTATCGACCTACGTTCTAAGAAGCTCAACAAAGAGTTTGGTTTAACCAGTCCTCAACTTCTTCTTATGCGGACCATAAAGCATTCACCAAAGCTTACGATTCGTCAATTATCGAAAGATACCAACATGAGTCAAGCGACAGCGACCAGCATTTTAGATCGTTTAGAAAGCCGAGAGCTCGTACAGCGTGAGCGCGACACTGCCGATAAACGTAAAGTACATGTGTTGATTACCGCAAAAGGTGATGCGGTCTTAAACCAAGCACCTAAGTTGCTCAATGAGGACTTTGTCGAGAAATTTAAACAATTAGATCCTTGGGAACAAACCTTGATTTTATCTTCTCTACAACGTGTTTCTGAAATGATGAATGCACCTGAAGTGACACCAGATAACTTGATATTGAGTATTGATCAAGAGAGTTCCCACCATCAATGATAGCTATGAGGTGATAGGACGAAAGGAAACTTTTGTCTTTGCCTCGCTTTTCCTCCTCTTTTTATCACTTTAAGTAGCATTATTGCCCGCCTCTTTATACACTCTAAGCCAGTGATGGTAAGCCGTTGTTAGACATCCCCCTACTTTGCCTATTCTTGCCCCTATTTTACGTCCTAACAACACACTTATTACTGAGCATTGTCGCCATTCAATGCCACCACACTCATCTCAAATGAGTATTCTCATATCAAACGACGTGTTATCGGTAATGACATGTCAATATTTTACTGGAGTGATAAGAGTGAATGAACATCAAGATATGTCGCAGTTGATCGCGCCTTTATTAAAAGCGGACGAATACTCACAATTAGCACTTTGGAACGACATGGTTGATCAAGGTCTCGACTATAAATCCATCGCCGTCGTTTTAGAGGCGTTTCCGGTTGAGCAACGGGTGCGCTTATGGCGCAACCTCTCGATAGAGTCTCACGTCAGCGTGTTAACGGAAATGCGTGCTGCGGCAAGGATGTCGATTTTAAATGCGCTGTCTGAGACTGAATTAAAACTCACCCTAAAAAGACTGGATAATCTCGCATTATTGGAATGGGCAGATTCGCTACCTGATGAAATCGTCAATGAGGCAATGCGTTTACTGAGTCGTGAAGAGTTAGAACTCTACGACCGAGCGATTGAATATAACGACCAGCATATTGGTCACTGGGTCGAGCAAAAAGTCTTTACTCTCCCTTTCGGGATCAGTGTGAGACGTGCCAAGGTATTATTAGACACTTACCAGTTTGATACACCTAAATATGTCTATTTGATTAACCGTACTAAACAATTCAAAGGATTAGTACTTTATAGTGATATTGTTCGCGCCACAGATAATACCTTATTAAAAGGATTAAAAAGGGGGCAAGTGACTACTCTAGACGCCCATCAGAGCCTAGCAGATGCGGTTGATGCCATCGAACACTCGGATTATCCCGTTGTTCCTGTACTAGGCTCAGACAGCAAGTTGATTGGTCATGTTGATTGGCGCTTTGCGTTAAGTACCCAGCGTGAACAATATGAAGCTCGCTTAATGGCGGGAACGGGTTTGGATGAAAATGACGATCTCTTTGCACCAATACTTAAAGGCACAAAAAAACGTGGGCTGTGGTTAGGTATTAACTTATTGACCGCCATTCTCGCGTCTATCACCATCGGCTTGTTTGAGGATGTCATTACGCAAGTGGTGGCGCTCGCAGTATTGATGCCAATTGTCGCCTCTATGGGCGGCATTGCTGGCAGTCAAACCTTAACCTTAATGATTCGCGGCATGGCATTAAATCAGGTGACAGCCGGTAACCGCTGGGCATTACTACGCAATGAATTAGGTATTGGCTCGATTAACGGGGTGATTTGGTCGGTCATTATTGGTGGGCTAGCAGGGTTGTGGTTTAGCTCTTTAATGATTGGATGCACGATAGCACTTGCCATTTTAGTCAATATGGCGACCGCCGCATTTTTTGGCGTCACTATCCCGATTTTACTCCATAAATTAAAGCTTGATCCGGCATTAGCGGGCTCTGTCATACTGACAACAATGACCGATGTGATCGGTTTCTTTGCGTTCCTTGGTACCGCAAGCTTAGTGATGTTATAAACAGGCTTGCCCGGAATGTAAAGACACCGTTTTTCGATAACAAAGCGCACAAACCAAGTTTGTGCGCTTTGTTGTATTGTGCTACTCGTACTCGGTAACTACGCTGCTTTTGACGTGGATGATTGTCCCTCACTGACCACACTCTCTGCCTCTTCAATGAGTGCTTGATGCAATGCTTGCACCGCTCGGCTGTAAGCCTCTGCTTTGACAATGAATTGTACACTGACTGTGCGTAGGGTTGATTGCGCTGAAATTAACTCGATATTTTCGTTTGCCAATGCCGCAATACCATTTGCCAATAATGGACTCGTCTCTAAACACGCCCCTATGGCTGAAATAATTGCAACGGGTAATATCGATACTCTCGCTTGCGGATAATCCGATTGTGCGGATGCAAGGATACAATCAATCGCTTGCTCTGAACCACTTAAGAAGTAAGTCAATGAGTTAGCATTCATTTCTTTACTGATCAAATGCACATCATAGTGTGCGATACTGGCGCCAATTTGCGCTGCCACTTCTTCAAATTGACCCACTAACGTTTGATCGAAAAAGTGTAGTGCATAGGCATTTTCTTGCCCCGCAATAATTTCGACCCGTGGCGGGTGATCATCAAATTGATCGGTAATACTCGTGCCAGCGTGATTGGGTTCAAAGGTATTTTTGACGACCAACTCGATTCCTTGTTCACGCAGCCCTGCTGCCGCATTCGGGTGAATGGCTTCCATCCCTAAACAAGCAAGCTGATCAGCGACATCATAATTGGTTCGGCCCATAACCCGTACTCGCTCTGCTCCGACCAATCGAGGATCAGCACTGCTTAAATGGAACTCTTTATGAATAATGGCTTTATCCGCTTTGAGCAGTGATGCGATACGACTAAACGTCATTTCACTATAGCCACGGTCATAGGTATCCATAAGTCCTTCTTCGCACTGGGTATACCCGGTCACAATCGGCAGGGTATTACTCAAATCAATGTCTTTAAATGCATGCTGTATTTTATCATCTAAAGGAAGCGCGCGGTCTTGATTCCAACCTGATAAATCGATCATGACTGCATTAATACCGAGCGAACGCAACTTCAATACCGTATTAAACGCACTGTGCACTTCGCCAAGCGCCGCAATAAATTCGCGAATTTGCGGAAGATATTGCTCTAGTGAAAACTGACCATATTGGCAGGTCGTCAAAATATGTTGAATACATTCTTTAGCATCATTCAAACGCTCATTGATAAAGTCGTCAGCTTCTTTGCGTAACAATGGATCAGCAAAGCCGTTATCATTAATTAACAGTAAGCGGTCACGTAATGCTTCAAGCGCGGTTTCCCAAGCTTCATCTTGCTGCTCAACCAAACGGTAGATACCAGGCTTGGCCGTTTTTTTACATTCAAGTAGCGCATCAGTGATGCCTGCAAAAGCAGATACCACAAAAACACGCTGATACACATTCTTTGGCTTTAATAAAATATTATCTAAAACGGCATCGAATGCCGCCATTGACGTACCACCGATTTTTTCTACGGTGTGTGACATGAGTATTCTCCTCTGATTATTGTATGAATATGACATCAAACTGCGCTGTCACTTCAATCAACGAGAGGATAAACGCCATTTTCATCGTGGGTTTCTGCCCCTGTGAGCGGCGGGTTGAACACACACGCCATAACCATGTCACCTTTTTTACTGGCTCGTAGGTAGTGTTCATCATGTTTATCTAGTACATAGAGTGTGCCAGGTTTGATAGGGTAAGTATCTCCATTGACCACCTCAATACTGCCTTCACCTGAAACACAATATACCGATTCCAAATGGTTTTTATAATGAATATGAGTATCAGTGCCTTTATAAATCGTCGTGATATGAAAAGAAAAGCCCATGTTATCGTCTTTTAACAACATACGTGTACTTTCCCATGTTTTCGCAACCACACGGCGTTCACTGTTTTCACATTCTTGTAGCGTTCGAACAATCATCGTTATCTCCCTATTATGATGCTTTTTTCATAAGTTTTGGCGCAATATGTGCGACAGCACGAGTGAATATACTCAGCCCCTGAGCGAGCTCAGCTTCACTGATGGTTAAAGGACAGAAGAACTTAATCACTTCATCTTCTGGTCCTGCGGTCTCAATGACTAAGCCTTGTTTAAAACACTGCTCTGTGATGCGCTCAGCTGCTTCACCACTTTCACACTCAATCCCTTGCATCAATCCTCTGCCCTTATGAGCAATAAATAACCCACGATAGTTTTTCAGGTGTTGATCAATCGTTTTGGCCACTTGCTCGCTGCGAGCATTGATATGCTGGCTAAATTCATCGTTTTTCCAATACGCTTCTAGTGCTTTAGCACCAGTGACAAACGCGTGATTATTGCCGCGGAACGTCCCGTTATGTTCTCCTGGTTCCCACACATCGTATTGCGGTTTATACAAGACAATAGCCAGCGGTAAACCATACCCGCCAATCGATTTTGATAGCGTCACAATATCTGGCGTAATATCGGCAGGCTCAAAACTGAAAAATGTCCCTGTACGGCCACATCCAGCTTGAATGTCATCGACAATCAGCAATATATCGTTGGATTTACACAGTTTCTCTAGGCGTTGTAGCCATGAGTTTGACGCAACATTTAAACCGCCTTCGCCTTGTACTGTTTCTAAGATAACCGCCGCCGGTTTATCTAAGCCCGATGATGCATCTGCCAACATGGTTTCAAACAGGCCTAAGCCATTGACATCCGCATAGCCATCATAAGGTAAACGTGTTACCCCATTGAGATCCATGCCCGCGCCACCGCGGTGATGCGAATTACCAGTTACGGATAACGCGCCGTAAGTACAGCCATGGAAGCCATTCGTGAAAGAAACAATGGTATGACGTCCCGTTACCTTACGCGCTAGCTTCATGGCCGCCTCGACCGCATTCGTCCCTGTTGGGCCGGTAAACTGCACTTTGTAATCGAATTGGCGCGGAGCCAAGATATAACGCTGCATTGCACTGAGAAAGTCGGCTTTGGCTTCAGAATGAAGATCTAAACCATGCGTTAGGCCGTCTTTGTCAATGTAATCAAGTAAGGCTTGCTTTAAAATCGCGTTGTTGTGTCCGTAGTTAAGTGCGCCAGCACCACTTAAAAAGTCCAAATAAGCTGTTTCATCTTGCGTATATAGCCAACATCCTTTCGCTTGAGTAAAAGTCACTGGGAAATGTTTGGCGTACGACATAACATTGGATTCTTTTTGCTTAAAAATATCCATAATAAACGATTATTCCTTATCCATTTTTGGTGATTGAAGAGGTATTCGATACAAATATTCCGTATCGTGCTCCCCTTTGAAGTGACGCACCTCATCGAGGAACGTAGTGATGTCTCCTTGACCGCCCATCTCACGCTCGAGTTTGCGAAACAAGTTCCAAGAGCCTTGGTTATCACTGGTGATCGTAGTTTCTACATACTCCACATTGTGTAGCACGTCTCGCTTAAGTAGGGTTTGTAACATGTGAAAGGCCAAGCCTTCACCGCGCGAGTCTGGGTGTACAGCCACTTGCCAAATAAATAATGTCGTCGGCTCATCCGGTTTACGATAAGCCGAAATAAAGCCCGCACAGCGTTCATGCATTTCCGCAATAATACTGGTATTAGCAAAATGAGAAGACTGTAGAAAATTACAATAAGCCGAGTTTTCATCTAACGGCTGACATTGAGAAATGAGCGCATGCACGTCGGCGCCGTCATCACGGGTTGGAGCACGTAGCACCCAACTGTTTTGTGCGCTATCCATCCAATTTGGGCATGCTGTCCATGCTGTTTGTATGACCATTTTATCGCCTCCCCGCGACGTGGCATTCATTTCGAACTCTAAACAAATTATCTATATAACTTATCAAGATAAATGAAAAACACAACAGTACATTGATCACATTATTGGTGATAAATACGTATATACCTGATATTTATGAAATTGTTTGGTTAAAATAATAACTTTATTTTAGACCACAAACGTTTCGACATATAAATAAAGACTTAGAGAAGTGAATAGGGAGGCATCTTTATCTAGATAAGTGCTTTATCACTAGCATTTTACTAAATTAGCGTTTTGCATTTGCAAATTGCAACAAAACAAACATTGATAGTTGATAAATAACGATTAATTAAGGTGTGAATTGAGATAAATAGGCGATTCAAGCCGAAAAATACCGTTTTGAAAAGTTGGCACATATCATGCATTAATATCATTGACCTTTCTTAAGCCGAAGGTCACCTAGCCAACTGACGTTGTTAGTGAATACAATTTGTTCACATATTTATAAGCCAATCGTACTTTACGATTGGCTATTTTTTTATGTGGATAATGTATAAAGATTGTTCGTTAAGCAAGAAAGGCTTACGGAGCAGCATACATGGCTGTTTAAAACATTGACGGTTACGAATGAAGACTAAATTCGACCACAAACGTGTTTTTTTGCTGGGTTCTTGGTAGTAGTGTCACTGTACCATGGTGTAAACGCGCAATGTCACGAGTAATCGACATTCCCAAACCTGCGCCATCTCCCCGCTCGGTATTCGCGCGATAAAAGTTATCAAATAATTTGTGCCGGGTATCCGCACTCATATCTGGGCCTGAATCACTGACTGTAATCACAAGGTGCGTGGCGGTACGCTCTACCTCTGCGGTGATAGTGGATTTTTCTCCCGAATAACGAATCGCATTATCGATTAAATTGGTAAATAGAATACGTAACAACGCCGCATCACCTTGAAGTATTTGAGATGCCCCATCAAGCGATAGATCTTGTTGTTTCTTTAGGGCCATTGGCGCGATATCAGCCAGCACCGATTGTAATAACGAGTATACATCAATGGCTTCAAAGCCAATATCTTGCACACTATCGACACGTGCGAGCATCAGCAGTTGCTGTATGAGCCGGTCGGTACGATCAATGCCAGCTAAAATATTATTTAACGCCCCATTAAGGAGTGTTTTATCTTGACTCGCTAACGCATTTTCAGCATTGAGACGTAAGATAGTTAACGGGGTTTTTAACTCATGAGCCGCCATGCGCGTAAAACGTTTTTCACGCTCCCAAGCACTTTCAAGCTCAACCAATAATCGGTTGAGCGCCTCCACCAGCGGTGTCAATTCTTGAGTTGCTTGCGGCATCTCGATCTGATCCAATTTATCCACACTTCTTTCTCGGATAGAAGCTCGTAGATCGGTCAATGGTGACAGTAATTTATTGATGAGAATAATCATCAATATTGCCAAGCATGGGATCAAAATAAGTTGCGGTAACGCGGCAGAAAACGCCAAATCATTCATCATTTCATCACGTATCGCTTGCTGTTCTGCCGTAATGACATAATCGTGACTATTGGCCAAAGACAGCTGAAAAAAACGCCAACTTTTTCCTTGCGAGTGCAATACACCAAACCCTTGGTAATCAGTCTGTTGACTTAAAGCGCCGATATGTGGGAGTGAGCTCCATAACAATTGACCATCACGGTAGTATTGGATAACAATTTTATGTTCATAAGGGTGGCCATATTTAGTGGGGTCTTCGCCGCCATTAGCTTTAGAAGACCGATCGAGCTTGCCCATCCAACGAGCTAACTGCCGTTTAGATTCTGGAGTATCTAAGTGCGCAATCACCGGGGGTAAACTCAATAACGCCATTTTGGCTTCTTGCCCTAAACGTGCATCATAAACCTCACGTATTTCGTGTTGCGAGCCAAGATAACTGAATATTAGCGAGACTAAGATTAAACAACTTGAGAGTAATACGACCGACCACGTCAGACGTTTTTTAATCGAAAACCCGTTAGTCGACTTGTTTTTCAATGATATACCCCACACCACGAATATTTTTAATCAATTGTTGCGGTACTTTCTTGCGAAGGTTGTGGATATGGACTTCGATCGTTTTTTCGTTTGCGCCGTCATCCCAACCATGTAAAGATTGCGAAAGCTGCTCTTTACTCAGTACACGTCCAGCCGACGTCATTAAGGTTGCCAATAATTTAAATTCATTATTCGTCAGCTTTAGCCGCTCTTCTTGGTAGGTTGCACTTTGTTCTGATAAGGAGAGCACCAAATCCCCTATCGTTAAATTTGTGTCACAATAACCTGATTGACGACGAATAATGACACGTAAGCGAGCCAATAATTCTTCCAATGCAAAAGGTTTGACAAGATAGTCGTCGGCTCCGCCGTCTAACCCTTTCACTCGGTCTTCAATGTCATCACGCGCCGTCAAAATTAAAATCGGTAACGTATGACCCGCTCGGCGTACACGTTTTAAGACCTCTAAGCCATCCATATCTGGTAATGTAAGATCCAAAACAATCGAGACAAACTGCTCAGTTTTCAGCGCAATCTCAACATCTTGACCTTTTTCGACCCAATCGGTGGTATAGCCTGAGCGATTAAGTGCTTCAACCATGGATTGGCCCAGTAAGCTATCATCTTCAACAAGTAATAACCGCATCACTGCTCCAATTGTTGTAATCGTTGTGCGATTTCTTCATGTCGCGCCTGATCAGCCAAGTGTCGATGTGCTCTAGCAGGAGCTTGTTGCGCTTGCTTAAAGTACTTAATGGCTTGTTGCTCTTTATCTTGATCGACTAAAAAATCGGCATAGAAATAATTAGGGTCGATTCCCTTAGGATTAATGACTAACGCTTTTTTAAGCATTTTCTCTGCCATATCGTCATCACCAAAGCCAACCGGCCAACCCGGTACTTTATAGTATAGTGATCCTAATGTCGTATAGGCCGAGCCTTGTAAGGTGTTTGGTGCGGTTTGGATCACGTCTTCTAATAGCGTTTTGGCTTTTTTCACATAAGAAAGCGCCCCTAACCCTCCTTGCGAAGCGGCGAGTGAAGCATTATTGATCGCAAGCCACACCTTAAGATCAGCGCGCTGAGGGAATTGCGTTAATGCCTGTTGATTTGCGGTAATTAAGTGTTTAAAACAGGCTATCTGTTTGTCATTATCAGACTGTTTGTACTGGCATTGTGCCCAGCGATGTTGAATCATAAGTAACGGATCAGCAGAAGAAGCCTCGGCAATCTGTCCATAGAGAGCCCCCACCAATAAGCACGCCACGCTGCTACGAGAAAAAATCGTCAATCGCATATTATCTACCTAATTGGATGTGTGATGACGTTGAAGAAAGCGCTTCATCGTCTGTTTCTGTTTTTGCAACTGCCGCCCCACTAATGAGGGGAACCATTGATTGATTTTAACGAACCATTTTTCCGGTGATCCTATCCAGCGTTGTGCTATTTCTTGCTCTATGACCGCAACCACATGCTCCGCAACAATGCTAGGATCGTCGCTACGGTTACCAAGCGCAGCATTCATCTCTTGTACTAATGAGGTATTTAGCGCTGTTGTTGTGGTTCTTGGTGCTAAATACAATACTCGAACACCTTCATCACTCAATTCACGATCCAGTGCTTCGCTAAAGCGATGCAACCCAGCTTTAGCTGCGCAATAAGCGCTGTATCCGGGGTGGCCTATGGAGCCCAAAGTGGAGCCTACATTAAGAATGATGCCTGGTCGATTGAGCCAATGTATAGACGATTGTGCGAGTAACATAGGCGAAGTCAGATTAATAAAGACTTCATCAATGACATCATTAGGTTGACGATGACACAGCCATTCAAATTGATTATAGCCAGCATTATTAATGACAATATCAATACCGCACTGCTCAGCATGGCGGTGTGCCGCGATATTTAACGCGTCAACGCCACTAGAAGTTAACAAGTCAGCGACGATAATTTGATGATTATCACTCTTTGCTAACGTCGCTTTCAATGTCTCTAATTTCTCTGCTGAGCGGCCAACGAGTAATAACCGAGTGCCTTTTTTCGCCAGCAACTGAGCAATCACACTGCCAATTCCACCGCACGCCCCTGTTAGTAAAACACGCTTGTTCTGCAGTTCCATCGCGCGCTCCTAGAAATTAGCATGAGTAAGGGTTAATTCGCGTAACATGTCGCCATAAAGTTTGAATACCATAATCGCACTTTCAATAATCACCGCTTGATCGGCGGGATCAGTAATACGGTTCATCAACGAGGCAAAAAACTGTATGTGCTCTTGATCTAACTCACTGTGTGATTTGAGATAGCGCATGGCGTCATCGGGTAGCTGTAAATGAGTTTGCAGTAAGCTCGCCATTGCACCACCGGTTGAGACACTCGTCCCCTCAAGCACCCATACCATGCCAAAGAGGGCCAATGGATTTCCCCTGTCAATATGATGGTATAAGTAGGCCACCATTAATTCGATAGACATACATACTTTGCCTTCACCCTCGCTATTACGCACATTGGTTGAATTAGCACCGCAGGCCTCAATATCCGCCAATATCCATTCTTGGTGTCCCATTTCTTCACGAATATAGTCACCTAATGCTTCACGTAACCATTCATAATCCGCGGAGAGACGACTGCCACACGCCATCAATAGCGGGACGGTATGTTTAACGTGGTGATAAGCTTGGGTTAAAAACTGAGTGTAGTGAGTCAGTTCAACGCTACCTTCCTGACACGCCTGAACGATCGGCGCCGAGAGCATTGCTTGCCGGGCTTGCGTGGTTTGTTGATTCAGTTGTTCAAAAAATGTCGTCATTATTTTTTCCTTTCATCACGAATACTGAGTAGGGTATGGCGCTGCTCATGCGCCCATTGAGCAAATTCACCGCGCAGCGGTTTACCATTATCCGTCCAGAGACGATGCTCTTTTGGATACACGGCACGACATAAGCAGAGTTTGAGCTGAGCGTAATCAGGTAAGTGTTGATTGAGTGCATAAAGATCATCGAGGACAGCCGCAGGCGAACAGTGAACGACAACGGCAGTCAGTCGGGTGTCACCATCACCCACCACAATTAAGTGACGCAACGAGGGATAAGCCTGTGCCTCAGACTCGACCCACTCTGGAGAAATGTTGCGTCCATACGCGGTGACCAGCTGATTGTTACTCCGTCCAGTGATGGTTAAATATCCAGCATCATCAAACTCAGCGAGATCGCCGGTAGCCAACCACTTATCAGTAAAAGGCGCGCCAATATACCCCAAAGCTATATTGCCTGAGACCCAAAGCTGGCCTTGCCTATCTACTTTGACGTGTTGATGATTAAGCACTTGACCTGCCGAACTTAACTTAAAATGACTAGGGGTATTAACGCTCACCACCGAGGCGCATTCTGATAAGCCATAACCTTGGAACGCCGGTAAACCCAGTTGATGTGCCTTATTCATTAACGCTGAGGAAACACGTGCGCCACCCACAGCAATAAATTGAAAAGAACGACCGAGCTCAGGCGTTTGCTCGACTAAAACCACTAAGACTTCCAGTAAAGCGGGGGTTAACACCACACTACTCGGTGAATGGGCAGTGAGTGCATTCGCAAAGGCAGTAGGATTAAATTGACTCGAACCGCTCAGTCCAACCCATTCTTGTGGTAACAGCACACAAGTCTCACCGAGCAGTAACGGCACATAAATCGATGTGATATTTTCTAATAATGTCGCAAGAGGTAGCACGGCTAAATGTGTCCCCTCTTTGATACTAGGACCAACGGTGTCCGCTAATGCCTGACTCACGCGGTATACATTATCTGCACTCAAGCACACGCCTTTAGGGTGACCGGTCGAACCGGACGTAAACGTGATTTTGCAAGTCTCTGGCAAAATAGCGCCACGTTGATTATCGATACGCTGCACCGCTAAACCGTAAATGTCATTTAAAGGAGTGCTCGCATACTCCAATTCAATCCCGTGCTGCCAATCACCAATGACACAATCTGCGCCGCTTTGTGCCAATAAATGGGAAACCTGTGAATCAGAGAAAAAATGCGGGACAGGAACCAGTACCACTTGTGCCAATTGCGCAGCAATGTCCATGACTGCCCATGCAATGCCATTATGTTCACGCAGAGCAATGCAGCGACAAGATAGTGCGCTCAATTGCTGTGCGGTATCGTGGGCATGCTGCCAAAACTCTTGATAAGTGAGCGAGATGTATTCATTGTTCATTATGCTGGTAAACGCCACGTTATCTGGCGACGCTTTGACCCTTTTATCCATCGCTTTTAATAAGCTATTCATCACAACAGCCCTCTTCTCGCCATGGCTTGTTGCAGTTGCGCCATACCTAAAGATAAATCCCCGGCCATGATGCGCGGAGCATGGTCATAATAGCTTCCCCACACCGCATTCGCATTGGCAATACACGTGGCCTGAGCTTGAGCGAGCACGGTCGGCTTTAAACCAAAACGGCGCATCATTGCAAACAGCGGATCCGTCGCCGTAAAGATGCACCACTGAAATCCCTGTGCCAACAAGGCCTGTATCAATGCATAAAAATGCAGCATAGAAAAACCATAGGAAAATGATGCGAGCTGACCAAACTCGACCAACTGGCTGCGCTCAATGTTGGTATCTAACGCGGCGGCTAACACTTCATCCGCTGGTTGTGGCAAATAGTGTTCTAGAAATAATGATTCATGATGCGCACTGCGATAACCACACACGGATTGAATCGCATTGTTGGTATTCATCATGACTAGAAACTCAGGCATAAACTGCTGTAACTGAGCGTTAAACGCCGCTGCGTAACGTTCCGCGACATACCGCTCGACGTCTTGACGCCGGGTATGGCTAGCATGAATACGAAGTACCTTGAACTGTTCTTTTACCTTCAATCGCTGCATAGCACGCTCCTCACTCTTAGAATATTAAAGAGAGTAAAGGCATTAACTTAAGAGAAGCTTAAGAAAGCAAAATAAACAGGCGATGAGGAATATAAAGACAAGTCATAACAAAAAACGCAGCCTGAAAGGCTGCGTTTGATAGTTAACGACGGGTAACATTGACCAGAGACAGTTTATTTGTAACCCACCCCAATAATAACGGGTCGTAATTCGCCATTATCTGGGATTGAAAAAGCGTGCTGCACTGTCACATCATGAAAACCCGCTTGCGTCATCATTTTGCGCGCTTGTGTTTCACTCATCCCACCAGCAATGGTTTTATCACCGGCTAACCAGTCCCAATGAATGAACGCACAGCCTTCATTTAATAACGAATGGATGACGGTCATGGCTTCAGCTCGATTCGGTAAATACGCGCAGACAGAAGAGGCAACAATTAGGTCAAACTGCTTACGAAAAGCCGGGTGTTGAGCCACCAAGCCCCGCGTCAACTCATCAACGACAGGTTCAACGTTAATCAGTTCTTTTTTATCGAGTTCCTCAATCATGGATTCAGATCCATCTAATGCCACTACGTCTTTGGCGTCTGTCGCCATATACTGTGTCAATAAACCTGTACCACAACCAAAATCCAAAACATGCTTGCCAGGTAGATCAATCATTGCTTTTAATTGCTGAAACGCATTATGTGCAAAAGCAGTAATGGATGTTGCTTGTTCCCACTCTACTGCGTATTCATCCCAGTTATACGCCATTGTGGCCTCCGTCTTACGTGTTGTATTCGGACAATAGTGCTAGAGTAAACCAAAATAAGAGAAACTTCACCGAGTTAGATCAGTTTCTTGAAGCTAATTACAAATCGTTCAAGACGGGTAAACCTACGCCCATAGTCAACACGGTCAAAAGTGTTTATTATTTGACAATTACTCACTCAGATTGAGCCACATGAATTTATCGCAGATTGAAGCATTTTGCAC
This sequence comes from Vibrio palustris, assembly GCF_024346995.1. Classification (NCBI taxonomy): domain Bacteria; kingdom Pseudomonadati; phylum Pseudomonadota; class Gammaproteobacteria; order Vibrionales; family Vibrionaceae; genus Vibrio; species Vibrio palustris. Next base: position 855,377 of record NZ_AP024888.1, read on the forward strand.
CATTGCTGATACCGGATCCATTTCGGAAGCCGCGCGCCAGCTTGATTGCAATCGCACTAAACTGAGCATGTCGCTCAAATCGTTAGAAAAAGAGTTAAACACCGCACTGTTTACACGCACAGGTAATCATTTGTCTTTATCGGAAGCGGGCAAAGCCATCTACAAAGATTGTGAGCATATTTTATACACCGCCAACCGCATAAAGCTGACCTGCTCACAAGCCACGGAGGAGTTTGCGGCTGAAATGTGGATTGCCCGTGACGATTCGCTACCTGACACTCTGTGGCATGACATCGCGACCCAGCTCAATCATTTGTTTCCCAATACCTCGTTTAACTTAGTGCTAGCCTCAAGCGGTGATTTAACTAACCTAGTCGCCACTGCTCAAGTTGATCTGGCGTTTGGCGTCGATTACGAACAATTAGATGAACCGCGTGTGGTGTATCAACCGCTTGGCAAAATTCGCATGATGTCAGTGTGTAAAAGCACGCATCCTTTAGCCACAGTCAAAAGAGTCTACGATGATGAACTGCGTAAATCGATGCAAGCCGTCATGGTGTATTTAACCGAGAAAGATAATCCAAGCTTAGAGCCATTTAGCCGTCGCTATATTGGATTTTCAAGCTTTGAATATATCTTAAATACTATCTTAAGTGACAGTGCGTGGGGGGTGTTACCCGAGCCACTAATTCGTAGTCATTTACGTTCGCAAACTCTGACCGTCATTAAACACACCTACGGATTAACCCAGGAAGACTTTTGTATGTTCTTACCTTCCGGGGTAAAAGAGTCCCCAGCTGTGACCTGGTTATCCGATAAATTAAGCGAATTCTTATTTGATTTTTGAGTTTACCATCAGTGAGCGTCAAAATAATTGACGCCAATATTTTAAAGTAACATTATGAAAAATAAGAATAAGTAGATAAACCTATCGGCCTTACCCGCGTGTGAACGAAAAGCTTTATTGCTTATGTGCAAAAAAGCACCAGAATGGACTCAATCGTTCAAGAGTAAAACCTCATGTCTTCAACCACACAATCTAATGAAAAACGGGCGCTAATCTTTTCTGCCTTCATGGCTATGGCCTTTGCATGCAGCAGCCTTCTGATTGGTCTTATAGTCAACTCGCTTGTCATTGCTTTTGACGGTCTGTATTCATCGATAAGCTTGCTACTGACACTTGTCTCGCTTGCGGTCAGTAAGCTCATTGAAAAACCCTCGGATCAAACCTTCCAATTTGGCAGAGCAATGTTAGAGCCAATCAGTATTGCGCTTAAAGGTTTTTCTATTCTCGTACTGGTGATTTACTCCTTATATTCGTCAGTGGTGGATCTAGCGCAAGGCGGCCATGTGATGGACACCTCAATCGCAATGCTGTTTGGATTGTTTAGCGTCTTCGGTTGTAGCGTAACCTGGTGGAAGCTCGTTTGCATGAGTAAAACAGCCCCTTCCGCGCTTATTCAAGCCGAAATCCAACAATGGAAAATGGATACCTGGTTAAGTGTTATTGTCGCATTGGCTTTTATTATGGCGTGGGGATTATCGATGACGCCTTTTGCCGCTGTGGCCGTTTATATGGATCCTATGATGATGCTCATCATGGGGGTATACTTTGTCAAAGTGCCGGTGACGATGATCAAAACCGCAATGCGCGAGATCCTAATGATGGCGCCCGATAAAGAAATTTGTTCGAGTGTGCAACATGGCATCACTGCAACCTACAAAGAAACCGGCCAAGCACTGTGCTTAGCAGGTGTCACGAAAGTCGGCCGAGAATTATGGGTCGACATCAATATCGTCGCTCAGAAAAACGACCATATCGCGATGCAAGAAATTGAAATGACGCGCCATGCTCTGCAGCATCGGCTGAGTCAACTGCCATTAAAATTACAGTTGACCTTAAACGTGGCGTGTTAACCATCATACAAACGCTTTGTTTTGATTAGGAGTCGTCGCAATCATTGGCTAAATGACGAATGCAACGTGCTGGCGTACCGCCATACAACGTATCGCACGGAACATTACTCGTGACGACCGAGTTAGCTGCAATCACGGCGCGCGCCCCGATAGTCACTCCCTGAGTGATCACAACATTCCCGCCTATCCATACGTCATCTTCAATCGTAATCGGTAAGCATGTCGCCTCCCAATTGCGCCTTGCGCGATGATCAAATGAATGTGTTGGCGTATAAAATTGCGTATTCGGCCCCACCAATACATGATCACCGAGAGTGATTTTAGCGCCATCGAGCATAGTCACATTCATATTTAAAAAGCTGTTACGCCCAATATGTATCGTTTGTCCAAATTCACAATGAAATGGCACTTGCACTATGCTCCCATCGCCAAATTCACCAAATAATTGCTGTTGCCATACACGGCGCTGCTCATCATCCAAACATTGGTTAATGGCTAACTTTAAAGCCAGCACAGAGCGCCGCAAATCGATTAATTCCTGCGAGTTACCATCAAACTCTTGCCCCTGAAGCATTTTGTCTAACTCGCTCATATTTTTGATACCTAATCTGTTGAATGTACGCCATTAATCTACGATGTTTTTCCCACGAATGCCACGCAGAGCATCACTCTTTGACACAACAAAAAAACCGAATACGCGACGCATTCGGTTTTCATTCTTTTTCTATCATCATCGTCCAATTAAGCTTGAACAATACTCCAGCTATGAGTCATGGTGACACCTTCTCCAAGCATCAAACACACTGAGCAGTACTTTTGCAATGAAGCTGCGGTCACCTGTTCGATAATCGCCTCGTCTAAATTGTCACCAGCAATATCAAAATGGATATTCATCGTCGTAAATAAACGTGGCGCAGTCTCACGACGCTCACTCGTCACTTTAGCATTACATGAATACACCGTTTGCTCAGCGTCCTTTAATCCGGCGACAACATCAACAGAGCTACAGCCCCCAGCGGCCATCATCACCATTTCCATTGGGCTTGGTGCGGTTGCTCCACCATTACCATCCATAACGACAGAATGACCAGAGTTGGATTGGCCCAGAAATTTAAACTCTTCTACCCACTTTACTTGTGCTTCCATTTTGTCACTCTCTATTTCACTAATAAGGTTAGATTATGTGGACGTTATAATACCAACATTAAGGATTCAAACGCTACACGCACCAGAATATAACCAATCCATAACGCACCGACACTTAAGACCGAACCGACAACAATGCACATACCGTCTTTTTCAATGATCCCAAGCGCTAAACAAATCACAGCAAAGTTGGGCGCAAAATTAATAAACGGCAACGGGAGAACGGAAACCAACGCGAGTGCACAAATAATCACCCCCAACAAGCGACGCACTGGCTCCGAAGACAGCAAATCCCAGCGAGGTTTTACAAAGCGCTCAAGCTTTTGTAGCCAAGGTTGTAGCTCTTGGATAAAGTGCAGCGTTTTTTGCTGATTCAATTGTCGCTTATTAGCAAAAGTGGGCAGACGAGGCGCATGCAAGCCTAAAGCAAGCTGCAGCCCTAAGAGGAAAATAGCGAAACCGGCAAAAAAAGAAATGCCCGGAATGAAACCAATCAGGCTAAGCATAATAAGTAGCGCACCATAGGAGCGGCGCTTTAACAGCTCGAGTAAGTCACCAATTGAAATTTCTGCTTTGGGATGCTCTCTGATAAGACGTAACAAAAAAACGGATGTTTTTTCCACATGACCACCGTATAAAAATTCACAATACTTCGGCCTATAATGACAGAAGAGGCTGGCACATTAGCAAGAGACCTTACCCTTTGGCAACCATGCTTAACATAAAGTCACAATTTGCGGCTCTCCATAAACAAGAAAAACCCCGCCGGGCCTAAGCTCGACGGGGTCTAACCGTATTTGCAGCAATCCAGCTACGAATGTGCTCCCTGCATCTAATCCCTGATAGTTGCTGAGTCCTTCAGCGCAATCCATTTCATCGCCATCCTAGCGGTGTCCATGTTTCTGCCATCCTAGCAGACGCGCTTTTCTTCCTTAAGCGATTACCTTCATCTATTACCACCGTCCTAGTGGTCTAGTATCCAGCAAACCGATGCTTCCTGCTAACATCTCATCCTGACATGTTAAATCTTCTTCCTGAAGATGACCAATCCTTGGAACTTTTCTCTTTCGTATCAGCATCCTGCCGATGTATGTAGATTACGCTTTTCCACTTTTCAGACAAGAATAATTTCAAAAAAACTCATTGCACCACAAACGCACATACAATTTTTGTTTTTAAAAACATAATGTTAAAAAATACATATAAAAAAGAGGTAGTATCATAATGATTAAATCTCACAACTCTTGTGAGATATCTCTTACAAAAACAATGGCCAATCCGCCATTATTCACTTGAAGTGTGCACCTGTGGCTCGTTATGGTGCATAATAATCCATCTGCAGCGGGGATTTTTGTGAGTTTTAGTCGCATTTCAGGGCGTTTAAAAATACAATAGAGCGGGTTATCGACGCATTGAATACAAGTCGATGTGTCAACAAATATAATGCAATACATCAATGACTTTTATGTCCGATAAAAGTGAGGAATCTATGATGGTATCTAAATGGGCACAGCGTTTTTACCAAATGGCAGAATTAGTTGGCTCTTGGAGTAAAGACCCTTCAACACAAGTTGGAGCGGTGATTACCAAACAAAATCGCATCGTATCGGTCGGGTTTAATGGTTATCCGCATGGTATTTCCGACAGTGCAAATACCGATGATCGCGATATGAAATACCTCAAAACATTGCATGCTGAAGAAAATGCAATTTTATTCGCCAAACGTGACTTAGACGGATGTGAAATTTTCGTCACACATTTTCCTTGCCCAAACTGTGCCGCAAAAATCATTCAAACAGGGATTGCTGCTGTGCATTGCCCTGAGCAAGGGGAAGAGTTTCTTTCTCGTTGGGGAGAGAAAATTAAAGTCAGCCAAGATATGTTTTTACAGGCAGGTGTCAAAGTCCATTGGTTACCTCGCAGTGAATTACAATCGGTAATCACCATCGATCAAGAGTAAACACAGCGTATTCGGCGACCATCATTAGTGCAGTAATGATGTGAGTATGGATAGCGTTAGGATTTTCAAGGCGAAGTGGGGATTTCGCCTTTTTACAATGCATAGGATATTGCATGATATTACGACCAACACACGCTCGATTTTCTACGCCCTACCGTTTAACGGTATCTACTTTATTTTTAACTGCACTCACTTTATTCTGTTTAAGTTTACTCCGCTATATTAGCCACTACTCGACCGTGTTTTTATTGACGGCCCCACCACTCATTTGTGCTGCCTTATTGGTGAGCTTTTTTGCGGTCAATCACACGCTAAAAAAATCGTCAGCATCCATCGCACTGTTGGTTCTGTTGATCACGACGGCATTACACCCGCTCAATCAGCAGGCTTGGCAATTGGAATACTATTTCTTTCCGTTATGCTTCGTCGTGCTTTTCCCCGGCTCTTGGTGGCCGATTGCCAGTGCGTGTATATTGCTATCGAGTAGTGTGATACCGATCAGCCACTGGCTGCATTCAAAAGCCCTATTTGAACACTCGCTTGCCCTTTTTTTGATTACCGTTCTCGCCAATTTCACGGTCTATTATAGACAGCGTTTAACCACCCAAATGATGATCTATCGCCATGACAGTTTGACCGACTTCCTCACCGGCGCACGGAACCGTAAAGCCTTTCAACAAGATTTAGAGGCCATTCAAGACAATCTGACATCATGTGCGCATTACGCACTCATTATCATCGACCTTGATAATTTTAAGCGCATTAATGACAGCTTAGGTCACCCAGCAGGCGATCAGTTATTGATTGAAATTTCTCGCCATCTTAATGATATTGCGGAGCAACAATACGACCATACGCCCACGACCGTTTATCGTCTCAGCGGCGATGAATTCGCGCTCATCGTGTATGATGACACATCCATTGAAGACACCACTCAAATCCTCATTGAACGCATTCTCGCTATATTTTCAAATCACTATCAAGTCGACAATAACCAATATTTTATTAAGGCCAGTTTGGGCATAGCATTATTAAAACATTCAGAAAATAATGTTCAGCTTTGGTATCACAACGGCGATATCGCCATGTATCGCGCCAAAGAAAGTGGCAAAAACCAAGCACAATGGTTTGATGAGCAATTATTGAGCGAAACACAGCGCCAACATCAAATAGAGGTTGAATTGAATCACGCTTTATCAACCAAACAGTTCGTGCTGTATTACCAACCTAAAGTGTCCCTCGTTGATAACACCGTCGAGCACGCCGAAGCTCTCATTCGTTGGCAACACCCAGAGTTAGGCACTATTTTCCCCGATGAGTTTATTAATATCGCCGAGAAAAGCCATCAAATTGTGCCCATTGGACGCTGGGTCATTCACACCGCTTGTCAGCAAGCAAGTGAATGGCGTCAACAGGGACTTCACATATGCATTGCTGTCAATGTATCAACCATTCAATTTCTCTATGACGATATATGCCAAATCGTCCAAGATGCACTGGATGAATTCCAATTACCCGCCGACTATCTTGAATTAGAAATCACAGAAACCACCATGATGAGCGACTTTGAACGGGTCATCGAAACGTGTAAAGCGGTACGTAATATGGGGATTCGTATCTCCATTGATGACTTTGGTACGGTCTATTCATCTCTTAATTACATTAAGCGGCTGCCTGTCGATATTATAAAAATAGACAAATCCTTTATCGACGACAGTATCACAAACAAAACCGATCATATGCTCGTAAGGACGATTATCCAGTTAGGGCATAACCTGAATAAAACCGTGATTGCCGAAGGGGTAGACTCTCTTGCCCAGCGCGACATGCTCGCCAACGAGCGTTGTGATTTTTATCAAGGTTATCTCTATGCCAAACCCCTCAGCGCGAATGATTTTGTCCGTCGCGTACAACAACCTGCCGTCTCGCCTTTAAGCTGAGTGATAAAGCGCTTTTAGCCACTAGTCGCGCAGGGTCATCGATAAGACGTCGCCATGAATCACTCGTGTGCACATCAACGCCCAAAAAAAAGCCGATATTGTTAATATCGGCTCTTTTAAATCAGTCAGTGTTAACCTAATTATTATGATTGATGCCCTACGCCAACTAGTGTTGATGTGAGTGAGCAGCAAACGCGTGTTCACGGCGAGCCATCGTGTCTGCTGGCATTTCTGACATCACAGAGCCTTGCGAACTGACTCCCTGAGAGAGCGTGCCTTCAGCGACAGTCTCTGCAGGTTTACCAGGCCGACGGATCGTCAATGCCACCGTGATAGAGATAACAAGCAACGCAAGCATCAAATAAAACGTCGCGAGAAAACCGCCGAACAATGATGCCACAATGGAGCCAGCAAAACTCCCAATCCCGAAACCTAAGTAAATCATACCGTAGTTTTTGGTCATGTTATCTAAGCCAAAGAAGTCACTCACTAAAGAAGGATACACTGTAATCGTGCCACCAAAGCTAAAGGCGATACACGCCACCGCGACAAAAAAGCTCATGCTATACGAGTGGACGAACAACAGAGCACACACACCAGCCAAACAGACAATCAGCGCAATGGCAATCACACGAATACGCGCGATTTTATCCGATAGTACCCCAAGAACCAAACGACCTAATAAGTTAAACACCGCAATCACGGCGACGGCGGATGCCGCCGTTGTGGCGTTCAGATGCATATATTGCTGACCCACGTCTTTCGCAACACCAATTACATACAAGCCTGACATGCACACAGTGACAAACATCATCCCCAGTAACCAAAATTGTGACGTTTTAATCGCTTGAGGTAACGTATAATCATAGGCAGGTGTCACTGTACGCTCTGCCGCTTCAGATGGCGTCGCTGGCGTTTTAGCGTTACCGTGCTGTTTCGGTGCGTCTTTCATCATAAGGCCACCAATAATGACCATCACCATAGCCACTACGCCCCACGCAGTGAAAGCTTGTTCTAACCCAACATGTTCAAGTAAATATAAGTTAATGTATTTAAACCCAAGGCTTCCAAGACCATACGCACCAATCGCACACGCTGACGTCAAGCCTTTACGTTCTGGAAAGAGTTTAACGCAATTAGTCAGCGTCATTAAATATCCTGTACCATCGGCGAAGCCCACCAAAAACCCCGCAAAAATATACAGCATGGTGAGATTTTCTGCATGAGCGGTCAGTAACAAACTGGCGCCAAGTAACAAACCAGCACCAACCGTCACATTACGCACACCAAAACGTTCTTGCATCTTACCTGAGAGCGAAGAAGCCACCGCCAGCGCTAAACTTAAAATACCAAAGGAAAAGGCGACTTGACTGACGGGCTCACCGAGTTTTTCGGCTAAAGGTGAGTTAAATAAGCTCCACGTGTACACAGAGCCGAGAGCAAATTGAGTTAATACTGTGCCGGCTAATGTCAGCATTCTGCGTTGGTTGGAAAGCTGGTTATTCATAGCAAAACTCCAAAGATACTTAATGGGGACAGTGGATAAATCCACCTCAGTTATCTTCAGAATACGAGCTACAACACGGGATACAAGAGCGCAACACAACAATAAAATGAAATGCAATCATAAGGAATGAATTGCATTATTTCAGCATGAATTACAAATTCATCATCGAACGAAAATCTTTTAAGTTACTGCGACTTACAGGAATTTTCTCTTCACTTTTAGTGAGCTTCAACATATACGTGCTGTTCATCCACGGAATGATTTCTTCAATACAGGTAAGATTGACACAGTATGAGCGGTGGCAACGAAAAAACGGCGGCTGTGGTAGCTTATCCATCAATTCACTAATAGTATAAGGCACGGAAAATTCACCGTCTGGCGTATAAACTAATGTGCTTTTTTCATGAGCAACCGCATAGCGAATATGCTCGATGCCAGTAACGCGAATACGTCCTTGGTGCATTAAATTAATCGTTTTGGGCTTGGATAACGCACTGCTTTCAGCTGGATTTTTGGGCGTTGCATGATCTTCTAGCTTGGTCAATAACCGCTGAACACGGCTTTCATTAATCGGCTTGAGTAGATAATCAAACGCTTCTAATTCAAAGGCATCCACCGCAAATTCTTTGTATGCGGTAGTAAAAACAATCAAAGGCGGCTGAGCCGATTGATGGATATTTCGAGCTAATAGCATCCCATCTATAGATGGGATATTAATATCAAGAAAAACCACATCCACCTGATTTTGCTGTAAGTACTTAAACGCTTCCAACCCATCAGCAAAGGAGGTCACCACATTAATATTGCTATAGGTTTTGACAAGATAGGCAAGCTCTTCACGTGCCAAATATTCATCTTCGACTATGATCGCTTTCAGCATAACTTATCCGTTTGTCTTAACATAAAAAGAAACTTCCGTGCCCGGATGGGTTCGTTGAATCATCAGCCCTTCGCCAAATAATAGCGTTACCCGCTGATGTACATTCACCAACCCAATACGATGGCTGTCCATCGTACCTTGATAGACTTTATTAATCATGTCTTGGTGCATTCCTGCTCCTGTATCTTTAACGGTAATTTTGACGCCTTCCGCTTCTTGTTTTACTGCGATGATCACTTGAGCCGGCGCACCAAGCGGGACAACACCATGTTGAATGGCGTTTTCCACTAATGGCTGGATCAGCAAAGGAGGAATCAAAAAGTGCACCGGATCAACATCGACAATCACCTCTAACTTATCACCAAACCGAGCTTTTTCGATCGCGACATAATCTCTGACTTGCTGAATTTCTTCTTCAATATCAATAAGTCCTTCGCCTTTTTCTAAGTTAAAACGCAAAAAATCGGCCAAGTTGGCAATCAGTTGGCGAGCTTGGTCCGGCTGTATACGCACTAATGTAGAAATGGCATTTAACGCATTAAATAAGAAATGAGGATTAATTTTATTTTGTAGTGCAGAAAACTCGGCTTTACTTGCCATCGTTTTCAGTTGCTCAATCTTTGACACTTCAATTTGTGTAGAAATCAGTTGTGATAAACCAATCGCCATTTCACGTAACGACTGGCGTATCCGATGCGGCTGACAATAAAAGATTTTTAATGTCCCGGTCACTTGTCCATTCTCCCAAAGCGGAATAATCAATAATGAATGGAAATGATGCACGTTAAGATCATTGCTGATGATTTGTTTACCGAGATTGACCGCTTGCTGAGTCATATAGCTAATTTTGTGGTGGGCATCCAAGTAGTTTTCTTGCCCGACGCCCACATAGGCTTTAACATCTTGCGTATCGGTAATCGCTACCGCGTCCGCATTAGTTTCATTACGGATAATCGCGCAGACTTTCACTAAAGATGCTCTATCTGCTTTACGAAAATGAGGCAACGTCTTATTGGCAATATTTAACGCCAGCTTGGCCTGAGTGGCGGCAACTTTATCTTTTTCTTCATCCAAATCTTGCACTAGAGTAATGATAAGCCCAATACACACAGTGCCAAAAATCATCGGCATCGCAATGTTACTTACAATTGATTGTGCCAATAATACATCATCATTTATCAATAAAATCAGAGCCATAGTGATGACTTCGCACAACATGCCCGCCGCGATGCCCCACTTTGCATATTGGCTTTTCGGGCAACGCAAATGAATCCATGTGGCTAATATACCAGCAAAAATACTGGTAATCAGACAAGCCATGGAGGTTGGCCCACCAATATCAATCATATAGCGATGAACACCAGAAATAATACCGGCAGGTATGCCAACCCAAGGCCCAAACAAAATGCCTCCAGACATAATGGCAATGATCCGCACATTCACGAGCGACCCTGATACATTGACGCCGGTATAGGTACTCAGTACGGCAAAGAAAATAAACAACGCTGAAACAACCGCAATTTCTGAAGGACGGCGGTGGCGCTTGATCACAATCGATTGAAATAAATGCGTGCGCGTTAATAGGAAGAGGGTCATAAGCATCAGCGCCGCACGTTCAAAAACCGCAAGTAGCATCATGAGTTGTTCTATATACACATTACGTCCTATCAATAGCGTTTCAATGACGCTCTATAGTAAAGAAAAAGATTGAGGCTTATACTGTGTTAGGTCAAAGTGATGCCAAGTGATTAAAAACCAAGTTATCAAGAAAACAAACTCCCATGGCATTCACTCATCCAACACACCCAAACGACAATTTACGCAAAATAACCAAACATTCATGTTGAATTCATATCACCTTTGTTAAGGTTTAAGCTCACTAACAGGAAAGGCATACATTATGAATCGATTTATCGTTGCAATTTTAACCATCGCAGTCGCTTTCTTTGCTCTGGCATTTAGCCTATTCATTGCTGTGCCTCTTGCGATACTGGCGGCTATTTCAGGTAAAAAACTCAATCGTAATACCTTCCACCAGCCAAAAGACAAACAACAGCCTGATGATGCCACACATGAGGTCATTGAAGGTGAATATGAAGAAATACACCGTAAGTAAGTCACGGATGACTTACTTTTGACATTATCCCCATACCACACGTAAGGCGAGTAATATCAACACCACACCGGATAATCGGTCAATCAGGACCGCATTATTTCTGAGTACTTTTAAAATCCCCGCATAAGACAACATTAAGGTAATCAACGTATACCACAGTCCATCGACCACAAAAGGCGTCATCACAATGAGGCTTTTCGCAGCCATATCATGGCCTATCGCGACAAATTGACTGAATAATGCGATGAAAAAAAGCGCGATTTTGGGATTAAGTATGGAAATCAAGATGCCTTCTTTGGCAGATTGCCACACGCTGACCGCTTCACCGCTTGCCATACGCTCAGCAATACCGCCACGTGAACGTAACGCATTAACGCCCAAATAAGCTAAGTAAGCGGCGCCAGCATAGGTAATCACATCAAATAATAACGGACTCTGCTGCAACACCACGGCTAATCCCGTTAAAGTAACGATCGCATAAATCCCAATCCCTGAAGCATGGGCCCAAGCGGTCGCCAAGCCATTTTTTCGCCCTCCTGCTAAGCTGTGTTTCATCACCATAGCCAAACTTGGCCCAGGTGACATTGCTCCAAGTAAACTAATCAAAAATAGAGAAAACCATTCGGCCAATGTCATGTTTTGTCCTACGCTAAAAAAGTAAATGATACCGGTGTTTAATAACCTAAGACCCAGCCACAGGCTTGGTCATCTTGCGCTGTTTGCTCTAGTAAGGTGATGTTAGCCAGCGATGGCACCGCATGCTCAACATTGAGCGCCGCTTGGGTGTAATGGCTGAGGATTGCCATTAACTGGACATTTGCCGCTCGCCCTGACTCAATCCCGGCTGGCGCATCTTCAAATACCATACAATCTTCAATCGCGACACCTAAGCGCTCTGCTCCCAGTAAATAAGGTTCCGGATGAGGCTTACCGCGTGTAATTTGATCAGCGGTAATGATGCAGTCAGGTCGAGGAATCCCCGTCGCTTTAATTCGAGCCATCGCTACGGGAGAGGTTCCAGAAGTCACAATCGCCCATGGCACCTCATGTTGGTTGAGCAGTTGAAGAAACTCAACCGTACCCGTCAATACTTTCGTGCCTTGAGTGTCACTCGCTTCTAAATTTTCTAACCAATTCATTTCTTCATCAATCTCCTCGGCCGTTTTCTCTGGCATTAAAAGACTGAGTGATTCGCGGGCGGGTCGTCCATGAATAATGTTAAACACGGTTTGTACATTCAGATCATGACGTTTAGCTAATTGCGTCCATGAGCGCGTTACCGCCTCCAGCGAGTCAATTAACGTGCCGTCGAGATCAAATAATGCGGCTTTAAAAGGTTCCGTTTTTTTCATACTAACTCCTTGATATATCAATCTATCATACTCGTGACTCTGTTCACTGCAAAGCGTTGACTCAAAAAGCGTCACACAACCGTGATCTTTTTATTGTCACGACACCGTTGTCTTGCAACGCAGCATTATTGAGTTGTTTATTAATGAGTCACTCAATCAACTGGTGGGTACGTTCGCACTTTATCAAAAATGTATAACAATGCATAAAATATGACTAGATACTTTGTAATTGGCTAGTTACCCTATAGGCCACATAACTCAGTTCTCAGCGACCTTTAGGATCAACAATGCACCAGCTGAAACAAGACATCACTTTATTTTCAGGCATCAGTCAGCTTGCAACAACGTTGCTAGGTACGGGGTTATTTATGGTTCCGGCGATAGCATCGGGGATCACGGGCTCACTGACCTTATGGGCATGGTGTATTCTTTTTATCGCGATTTGTCCCATTGCCCTTACCTTTGCCACGATGGGCAAGCATTACCCTAATGCGGGCGGGACAGCCTATTTTGTGCGCAGAGCATTTAATAAACGACTAGAAAATGCGGTAGCATGGTTATTTATGAGTATCATGCCCGTGGGGATCCCTCCCGCCATTGCACTGGCCGGCGGATTTTTAAAGCCCATTTTACCGAGTTTTTTAGCTCATGATTGGGCCGCGCAACTGCTTACGATTGCTTTATTATTGATCGTTAATCTCATGGGCAGTAAATCTTCTGGGCAACTCCAGTCTCTGATTGCATTATGTATCTTTGCGCTGATTGGTGGATTCTTTTGGCAAGGTAATATCGGCCTAGACGATTTGGTCATGCCAACCTTACATGCCCAAGATGCTATCTCGATTGGCGAAGCATTGGCAGTGATGTTTTGGTGTTTTGTGGGCATTGAAGCATTTGCCCACATGGGCGAAGAATTTAAAAACCCACAGCGAGACTTTCCGATTGCGATTTTGGCAGGCTGTTTTATTGCCGGATGCGTATATTGGGCGTGTACCGTGGTGATATTAAAGTTTCATGCTTATGGCAGCAGTCATTTTGATAATGGCTCTATCCCTTGGCTAAGCGATCATTTGTTTGGTTCAAACATGGCCCTAGTGATCAGTATTCTGGGCTTTTTTGCCTGTTTTGCTAGTGTTAACTTATACACGCAAAGTTTATCACGCATGGTATTGTCGCAAGCTCGTCAATACCGACCTTCCAGCGCGTTGGTATCCGTGTCATCTCGAGGAGTGCCAGTACGAGCCACGTACGTGGTCTTTGCTGTGATCACCGCCTCTTGCGTTTTAGGGCTCGTGACAGAACTCGATCTCTCGATCTTTCTAAAGCTCGCCAACAGCGTGTTTGTCATGATCTATTTACTGGCCATGCTGGCGGCAACTCGCCTATTAACCGGGAAGGCTCGTCATCTTGCACGTTTGTCATTACTGCTGTGTACGTTAGTTTTCTTATGTTTGGGCTGGTCGATGCTTTATGCCGTGATTATTTTGCTCGTGTTTATGCGTCCTTGGCAACGCACACAGCAGCGTCATTATGCGCAGTCTTAACAAGATAACTCACTTAGCATGACGTAAAAAATTCCCAATAAAAAAGACATCGTGGCCTAACACGATGTCTTTTTTATATCGAAAATGTCTATATGTCAGTCACTCTCTCGTTAACGCTTAAGCCGATTCAAAATGTGGGACTAAATCACCAATGGCCTGCGCTTGCTCAGAAAAGTGGCACAGTTCCAACCGGCCATCTTTGTGTTCCAGAATCGCGGTACAATTTTCTACCCAATCGCCCGTATTCATATACAAGGTATTATCGATATAACCCAACTCCGGGTTATGGATATGACCACACACAATACCATCGACTTGCGCTTGCTGAGCTCGTTGTACCGCTAATTGACGAAAACGCTCCATCGCCGTTTCCGCTTTTTTTGAACACTGTTTAAGCGTGCGAGCCACCGACTGATATGGCCTCCCACACAAACGTCGCCCATAGTTCCACAGACTATTCAAGCCAAGCACAACATCATAGGCATAGTCGCCAAGAACTTCATCAAAACGGCTTGCACACATATCACGGTCAAAAATATCACCGTGGAGCAAAAGTAAGCGGCCATGCACAGGGCTATGATAAATATATTCTTTATGAATTTCGATATCTTGCAGACTTTCACCATCATAACGGCGCATAGGAATATCATGGTTACCGGGAATGTACACCACTTTAGTACCTTGCTTCGCTTTATTTAATAACAGTTCATACACCTTTTGGTGCGCCTTTGGCCAGTGCCAACGGCGACGCAAGGCCTGCATATCAACGATATCACCGACCAGGAAAAGATACTGGCTTTCATGATTTTGCAAAAATTTTAATAAATATTCTGCTCGGCAATGTTTTTCGCCCAAATGTAAATCGGACAACCAAATCGCATGGCAATGACGTTTGCTTGAAGTCATATCGTCTCCCTTTAACTAGCCGACAGTATTAGACTAGTGATTTGGGTTGACGATTAGGTTACATCCCCTTGATATTTATGTGACAGCTCACAAGGCCCAGTCATCATCCGCAGCGCTCCGCGCCTCCCGCGCTTCACTCAGGGTACAATCCGTTTGCGCCATTAATTCTGCAATCGTTAATGCGCTGTTCTCTTTCACTAATTGTAATAGAACCGCCGATTTATCCTCGTTAGATATCATGGCAGGTTTGGACAATTCGCCCAAAATACGAGCCACCATAGAGCACTCTGTGTCTAATCCGAGGCTTTGCCATTGCTGGCAAAATTGCTTGAGTTGTTGAGCGTTACCTTGTATTTGCCAATGGCGAGAGCGCCGAATTCGCTGCATTTCACAGCCATGCTGCTGAGCCATATCTCGCAATTGTGTGGCTCTGGTGCGCCCAACTCGCTGTACAAAGGAACGCAGCTCCACCGTTAAAGGTATATCCATCGTTTTACCCTATTCAGACACGACATAAAGACCCCATGATAATACTGATTAACCGCTCAATATCATAGTCATCGCCACGCTAAAAACTACCGAGTTTGTCCAACACCAGCTATGCTAAAACCATAATCAAATTAAGCCGCATAACTAAAGGGAGTGGCCATGAAGCAATACTTGACCGTCTGTATTGACGAGCAACAGTTACCCGATCAGTTGGTCAGTCTCACCATTTGGGCCGCGCAAAAAACGGCGCTTCCCATCCAATTGATTTATCGCACCGCCACTTGTGCTGGAGTGATGAAAGACGGTGAGGCTCGCCCTGAATTTGAAGGGCATAACGAAGCCATTGAGCCACTCCTCCACGCAGATGAACACATTGCGCAAGCACAACTCGAGCAAGAACAAACGATGCTGCAGCCGATTCATCGGCAACTTTGTGATGCGGGACTGACGTCTGACGTTATGCATATTCATCATGGCACATGGAAACAGACACTCAGTGAGTACCAAGAAAGCACGGATTTATTTATGATTGAAAATCATCATGGTATGCAAGAAAAACTCCCTGATTACTTAGAAAGTGTCATGACCTCTACGCAAACTGATTTATTGATCGCTCAACGACAAACAAAAGCGCCAAGCCGTTGTATCGTCGCCTTTGATGGCCGCTCTCATAACTTAGCCTTTATTCGTAAAATACTATTGATGCCACTCTTACACTCGATGCCATTGGATTTAGTTATCGTTAATGCCAATGAAGAAGAACGTCATTATTTTCAAGATGCCGAGGCATATTGGGTTGCGAATGGGAAAGAGGTTTCTGTCACCGAATTACAAGGCAATGTCGCCCAAGAGTTGGCGAATTATCAACTTTCACGTCCAGATTCATTGCTCGTTATTTCTGCATCACCACATTCTCGTTTTTTGAGATTTTGGCTAGGCAGTCATACTAAAGATATTTTGTGTGCGGCAGAAGGCCCGGTATTAATCATTTCAAATCAACAGTAATGGGCGTAATTGCCCATTATTACCTCATAAGGTTCCCCATCATTATTCTCAAATTATGAGAGTTTGTTCGCATAGTTATTAAATAATCACCACTGACATACGTTTTTAATATGAGAATTATTTAATATCAATGTTATTTAATATAACGATGCCCTAACCACACCATCCATTGAATACTCATTAAGGGAACTAAATGATTAAAAATATTATGTTAACCATACTCACGTTGTGCTTATCGTTAAGTGCCTATGCGAAAACAGGGATTTTTCCAACGGCAACTTTTGATAATCTCAGCTATGGCCTGTACTGGTTTGGTGCGAATAACCAATACGAAAAGTCATCCGCTGAAACCAGCCACGGTAGCCGCTTTTATGACCCCAATAAGCCAACCTTAATTTTTATTCATGGCTGGCAAAAAGGGCATATTACCGATCGCGATCGCTCGGTCTATTTTGAAGATAATAATGGCTGGCCAGATGAAGACTTTGCCAACCTATGGCGCAGTGAAGGCTACAACGTAGGTATCTTATATTGGGATCAATTCGCCGATGAATCTGAAGTGAAAGATGCGGAAGCTAAAATCTGGACGGCCACAGGCCCACGTAATATGCGCTGGTTAGATAGCAACGGTGATTATCATCAAGGTCCGAACCAAAACGTGGTTGATATCCTGCTAGAAAGCTACGAACAAGCTATGCAATATTATACAGGACCTGAGCTTCGCCTGGCGGGACATAGTTTGGGTAACCAAGTGGCGTTACGATTGGCAGACCAATTAGTGGCCGCGCAGCAGCAAGGCAAAGTAACAAGCTATGAAGTGCCTAATCGTGTCTCGTTACTTGACCCTTTCTACTCGAACCATTCTAAAGACTATCTCAACGGTGCATGGGTCGGTGAAAAAGCACGTGAAATTGTTAACCGATTAAAATCAGCCGGTATGGCTATTGACTCTTACCGTTCATCGATCGTGACATCCAGCGTATTTGCTGGCGATGAAAACAAAGAACTATCCAATTCTGTGGCATTTACAGAAATCAAAACCGGCTTCTTTAACCAGTTTCAGATCTCTGAAAAACACAGCTCTGCAGTCTGGCTTTACTTCTGGTCGATTATTTACCCCACTCCAACAGTCACCAATAGTGCGATGCCGGGGTTATCCGCATCTTCAACGTATGATGATGTTCGCCAATGGATGTTTACCAGCGATCATTTAGTACAAACGGCTGGAGATAATACCAAAGATCCGCAAGATAACCTCTATGAGCAGCGCCCAGGGCTTTAAGGAATTAGATCACATGAGCCTGCCACACCGGCAGGCTCCATATCGGTTATGTCGCTAATTTTGATAGTGCTTTTTGCATACGCGGCTTAACCACAAACACCATCATCATCCCAATCACATAGCCTAATGGCAGCGCTTTGAGTAACGTCATTAGCCATATTTGTAAAAACATGAATACGCTATCACTCTGCGCCGTCGTGATGGTTGCTATGAGGGATAAAATCGACTCAATACTCAATGCAATCAATAAACATTGCACAAGTTTCTGTGTGAGGAGAGAAAAGCCAATAAAACGCTTTGCCACAAATTGACCGATATTTTGCAGCATAAAGCCAACAATCGGTAAAATAACACACAGTGACACACAGAGCGCTTTCGCCCACTCCATCCAAAAGTCTTGTGTCATACCATGATTGAGGTACGTCATAAAAAAAGAAATCGTGGCGACAATACACGTTGGCGCCGTATAAATAATAAAGAATTTTTTGATTTTCATCATGTCCAAATCGTCTCTTAGTTGATATAGTCAACTATACCGATGATAGTTGACTATATCAACCTTATGACTATGACCTCTCTTGAACACCATCTACACCTAGTGAACCAACTTATTCGAGAACGGATGAGTGAACGTCTTCACGAGCAAGGTATTCCCTGCTCTTTTTTCCAAAGTATTGTGTTACTACAAATTGGACAACATCAGCCATGTACCGCACACACAATTGTAGAGATTACCGGCAAAGACAAAGCTCAAATCACGCGTTTAATTAATGAATTAGTCAAAATCGACTTACTAGAACGTCAGCAAAACCCCAATGACAAGCGTCAGTTCTGGCTCTCTTTAACGCCGTTAGGATTTGCGACATTTACACAAATAAGCGACATCCGACAAGCCTTATCACAACAGGCGTTAAACCATCTCACTCAGGAAGAGCAAAGCTTAGCAACAGAGGTCATCATATCGATGAGCAATAATCTCAAAAGCGTATAAGCCTTATCCTATTCACTGCTCACTCTGAATTACGATCTGGCAGATATAAAAAAGGCAGAGCCACCTGGCACTGCCTTCAATTGGTTCACTCTTTGAGTGATTAGCCACCATAGATGTCAAAATCAAAGTACTTTTTCGCAATGGCCTGATAAGTACCATCTTTATGCATCGCCGCTAGTGCTTTATTGATTTTCGCTAGTAGCTCAGTATCGGCTTTGCGTACACCAATACCTGCGCCAACACCAAAGTATTCTGGGTCGTTGACTTCTGGGCCACTAAAGTGGAAGTCTTTGCCTACTGGGCGGTTAAGGAAACCATCACTTGCGGCAACTGCATCTTGGAATGCGGCATCCAGACGACCATTCACCAAATCCGCATACACAATGTCTTGGCTTTGGTAAGTCACAACATCCACACCTTGCTTCGCCCACATTTGCTTGGCGTAAGTCTCTGCTGTTGTGCCTTGAAATACACCGACACGCTTACCTTTGAGTGATTTTACTGTCGGTTTCAGCGTTACCTTATTCGCAGTAATCAAACGCGCTGGTGTACCATATAACTTATCAGAGAAGTTAATCTGTTTTTGACGGGCTGGCGTGATCGACATAGAAGAAAGGATCGCATCCATTTTCTTCGCTTTAAGAGCAGGAATTAAGCCATCAAAATCACTTTCAACCCAAGTACAATCTGCATCCATACGTTTACAAATCTCTTTGCCAAGGTCAATATCAAAACCTGCTAGCGAGCCATCCGGTTTTTTGTATTCGAATGGAGCATAGCCAGGATTCACACCAAGGCGAACTTGTGTTGCTGCCATCGTCGATGAAGTAAATGCGATTCCTGCAAGTAGTACGGCAAATAGTGATTTTTTCATAGTCATTCCAGTCAATCCTGATTGCGAAACTGCAACCATCTGTTGATTCGTTAAGGTATGAATCCATTCTGCACAAATCACCATGCATAATCAAGTAAATAAAATGAATTTTTAATCATTTTGAGAGTTGCGAATATATTGAACAGATTTTATACATGGATTGAAGAAAAGAAAGCCTCTTCGCTTCAAGCTTCACCGGCTACAAACGCTCAACCACAACGTTGATGAACTGTAGATTTTACTAACCCACAACCTATTGCTGAAACGCAATATGGTCGCCAGTCTTGACTTCACCCGGTTTGGACTCATATCTAACGCTACAAAAATCAATGGCATTATTTGAAGCAACATCATATAAAATGGCGATCATCAATGAACGATATAATGATTAACCACATACCGCTCATTTTTAAAATATAGCGATATTATTTATTGTTTCGCAAAAATTAGCCTATTTTCCTAAGCTTAGGATTAAAGTACTTAAAAGTAATATTGCTTTTTGTTAACATATACATCATGTTTATTTTTATTATTTATTTTTCACCAAATTGGTTTAATAGATAGAGGCTATAATGTCGCTTTTTAGTTGGTCTGATACATCCATAAAGCAAAAAATTGGCGGGTTATTTGTTTTTTTACTCAGTTTTATGCTTTGTCTCATCGTATTTTCTGTATATAAAATCAAACAAATTGAAAAAGAGATGAGTGTCGTGGCCTATATTGATATGCCATTAAGCCAATGGATGCGACAAGTCGAGTTTATCGAACTGGAGCAACATTTACGCCTTGAGCAATATCAGTTGGAAAAAGCGGCCAAAAATTCTACCGAGAGCCAATACCAACAGTTTATCTTCGAAAAACAAAAAGTAAAAAAGCTCCTCGATAAAGCCATATCATTGATTAACCATTCATTATCAGAAAATAAAGTGTATTTACAACCAGAGGCACACCAAAAGGTTACCCACGCCATCAAACGCTATGCACAAAAAAGTGATCAATTCGAGCGCTTGCTAGACACCATCTACAAACAAGATTCATTCACTGATCAAGAACGTATCGACGTTGAAAAAATAGCGGATGAACTTGAAGATGCACAAAAACAAATAATTTTCGAACTGAATCAATTGGCTAGCGATGATGCAAATTATATCAATCAACATGAGAACGATCTTTTATTGATTGGCGCTTTTCTGGTGCTATGTGCCCTATTGATCGGGTTAGGCCTAACCATTTATATTGTAAAAGTTATCATGACGCGCATTACGCGCATTAAATCAAACGTAGACACATTAAATACGTCTTTTGAACAACAAGAATTGCCAATTAATTTACCTAACCACGTTAACTCAAAAGACGAATTAGCGACCTTAGAGTATGATATTAATATCGCTATTTCGCGCTTAAATCATGAAAGAACAAGTCATAAGAAATTTGAACAAGAACTCTTATTTTTGCTCACTCAAGATAAGCTGACAGGGGCATATAATCGCTACAAATGGGATGAACAAATTAAAAACCAAATTAACTTGGCAGAAAATGGAGAATATCGATTTTCTTTAATTATTTTAGATGTTGATTATTTTAAGCAGGTTAATGACAATCATGGTCACCAAGTCGGTGACCAATTACTCCAATGTTTAGTGACCCAAATACAACGGCAAATCCGTAAGACCGACTTACTATTTAGAATCGGCGGGGAGGAATTTGCCATCATTGCCCCGATGTTAACCAGTGAACAAGCAAAACAATTAGCTAACAAAATAAAACAAAATATCAATGATCTACATGAAAAAGGTATCCCCAAATTTACCATCAGTTTAGGCATTACTGACTATCAATCTGATGACACGAGTGAATGTATATTTAAGCGAGCAGATGACGCACTTTATAAAGCCAAAGCACAAGGTCGTAATTGTATCATCGTCGCTTAACGAGTTGTTCAAATTAATGAGGCGCATCACAGCAACCCTGTTGCGCCTTACAATTCAATCTAAGAGTGATAAATCACCCGCTTGGTTGCTCAACAATCAATTGTCTTTGTTTGCGCACTAAAATATATATAAGTGATGAGGATGTTATAAGCGCACCAGAAAACATCCATGCATATTCAATAGAGAAATTATTTGCCAGATAACCTAGACATATGGAACCAGCCAGACCGCCAATTTGCATCACGAAAGACTCAAACGACAGCATTGTGGAGCGTTTTTCCGATGGAATAGCTTCATTATATATAGTCGCATGTGGAGACTCTTTAACACCATTAATTAAAAAGAATGTCCAATATGCAATAGCAAACCCAACCTGTGTTGTAGATATCGCCATAATAACGAGTACGGTTCCCATGAAAAGTCGCATCATAAACAATACGAATGCATAGTCATTTTTAAACAATCTACATAATGGAATTGAAATATAACTCCCTAATGCCCCAGCAAAAAAATACCCTGATCCTAAAATTCCTAATATACTTGTTTGAAACTCAGCACCGGCTACCTCTTTTGCTTTAGGTTGCCACAACATCTCTACGCCAGAAAGGCTAAAACTCCAAAATACGGACGCAAGAATTAACAAAAAAACTAAATGATTTTTTAGCCCATAATGAACGGAAGTCGCAATAAGGGAAGGGAACGCCATTAATCCTGATAATATCCCTTTTTCCTGATGTTCTACTATACGTTCTTCTTTGATTAACACCGATGTTAGAAGCATCTGGCATAGCGCAAGAAAGAGAGCGACCATAAAATTAAGGGAATATATGTCAAAGCCTTCTATATGAGAGATGATAATGCTTAAGCTTGACATCGGTATGTATCCTCCTAATAAAGAGGCGCCCCCCAGTGACAACGTGACAAAAATACCGACCATTGCCAATGTCTCCTGCAAGTTTCCATCCGGATATTTTTTTTCAAATTCATCAATAAACCATGCGTCTATCGTACCTGATGATAATGAGCGACTGGCTCCTAAGAATGCAAAAGAAATAATATAGTGCCAAAATTCCTGTGAAATTAACATTCCGAAGAAAGAGATAAACATCAAAACAACAGAGATTATAAATACCTTTTTCCGCCCGATGGTATCAGCTAAAGCCCCCGTTGGAAGCTCAAGTAAAATAATGGACGTCGAATACACTCCCATTACGATCCCTACTTCAAATAAATCTAGACCTTTTTCAACTTGAAAAACCGTTAAAATTGGCAAAATTAAACCAACCATAAACCACTGAAGTGATTGGTTGAGTATATAAATTTTTTTTAAGTTTTCACAAAACATTTTCATCCCTAAATGGCACAATATTCCGACAGGATACTAACAAGGCGCCCATAATATATCCATAACAAGAAACTGTACCATACATACGGCATTTTAAATGCATGGGTTTCTTATTTATTCATTTATAAGAAAACTTCTTCCCTCATTGGCGTAACGCCAATAATAAGAGAAAGATAGTTGTAATACTTAATTCAATGCTAAGAGACGGTGTAATGTAGAATAAGAATAGCGCCCAAAAATTAGCTATGGACGCCAAGTCTCTTGTTAAGGATATTTTACCAATGACTCCACTTCACTTAGGCTTTCGATTTGAAAAATGCGGTCTGGAAGGTTTTCCATCGAATGGTAACCTTTAAGTAACACTGATCGCATACCCGAATTTAGTGAGCCAATAGCATCGTTTATAGGATGATCCCCAACATACACGCACTCATGAGCGCTAAATCTCTGAGATGCCATCGTATCAACAAATACCTCAGGGTTTGGTTTTTTCTTACCTAATTTTTCTGAACTGACAACTTGGCTAATCAGTGAATAAAATGAGGTAGCGGCTAAGGTTTGTACTCTTGAAGCGTGTGCGCCGTTAGAAATAACACCTAAAAAGTACCCCTGATCGTGCAAATTTCTCAGCAAATTCTTAGCACCAGCCATTTCTATGGCGCTTTTTGGAAAAACTTCTTTCCAAAAATCAATTAATTCTTGAGCGCTAACTCTAAGATTCCAATCGAGTTGACGGCTTAGTTCACAACCAACAGCTTCACTAATTTTTCCGTATTTTGAATCTGTAGCTAAATACCCTCCATTATCTACAAGCTTAATTATTGAGGAAATATTTTCAGTGTTGGTTATATGCAAGCGACTAGCATATTTTTCCACAAACGTAGTTACAAACCGCTCAATACTCGCTGTGCGATCTACTAATGTATTGTCTAGATCAAAATATACTGCCTTAATAGCCATGTGCTTTCTCCATAACGCCCGCATAAGGGGCACCGAAACGTAGCGGCGATTTGGTTAAACTTGGCCGAAGCCCCAAAACTAAATTGCCGCGTAGTTTTGGGGGCCCAGAGAGCTTGCGAGCGCCTTGATGCGATTGTTATATGCCCGATATTACAACAAAAACGCTAACTCTTTAGAAGCTTTTGTAGGCGTGATTTCTGTAACTTGATACGTTGCTATATTCTCACGATGGAAAGGATCTTGGGTAAGGATTTCTTCTAACACCTTTCTATCTTTTAGGGTTGCTAGTATTACACCTCCTGTGCGAGGGTTCTTTCGACCTGAAAGCTGAAAGTGCCCCAGATCATATTGCTCATTCAAATAATCAATGTGTTCAGGGATAAATCGATTTACTTCTTCAAGTGGCACTTGATAATCGAGAGAAATAATGAACATGGTAAGTCCTCATTGTCAGAAATTCGGCCCATTTTGGGGCATATAACGCCGCATTAAGGTGTGAGCGAAGCAAAAAAACTGCCAAGCGTTGCGAATCACTCTTAAATACTTTGTTAACTGGCTTTTCTAGCGATCACTAAACCATGATTACTTGAACCTAATAAACTAGGTTCATCACAATTTGTTAAGTGATAATCTAACCAAGTTTGATATTGAGATGGTGTAAAGCCATTAACACCATTAGAAATATAACGTCCAAAACCATCTGTTGCGGAGTGACCGATAACACCAAAACCATTGTCTTGAACCAAACATTCAATTTCAGCTGGTGTGGCAAAGTACCCTACATTAAAGAAACTATCTGCTTTTGAGTGTGAAACTGTGCCATACCTATTTAATTCGGTAAGTACTTCGGGCGTAATCAATTCCGGAAATTGTTGAGCGAACATCCCCGCGACAAAATAGCGTGAGATATAGGCAACAGCTAGCACCCCATTAGGCTTCAGAATACGCAAAGCTTCTTTTATCGCCAGCTCTCTTTCGTACAGAGTTTTCAAGTGATATAGGGGCCCTAGGATCACACAAACATCTTGAGAACTACTCTCAATAAATGAAACGTCACACGCATTTCCCTCAAACACTCTTAAGTCGATGCCCTCGGATTTGGCTTTGGTATTTAGAATATCAACTTGATCAGGTACAAGCTCTACAGCAGTTACATCACAACCCATTTTTGCAAAACTTAAAGAGTAACGACCCGTAGCTGCTCCCAACTCACATACCGATTTGCCTTTTGACAAATAAGGTTCGAGTTTGTGCATTGTGGTGTCAAACTCTAACTGAGCAATATACTGTCTTGTCAGTCTTTGATCTTCATTAGCCCCCGTATATTGGGCTATTAGTTCTTCCAATGTTCAATACTCCTTTTGCCAGTTAACGCTAAGCTAAGTGGTGAGCAACGCTAACCACCGAACCTAAACCATTGTGACGTAAACACTAAAACTGAATCAAACTAAAAATGCCGAGCGTTGTGAATCCGTCTTGAACGTCTTGTTAGCTATGTTTTTCCAACACCTCTCGGAGTTTAGCTATCGTATGTTGGCTGTAGACTTTAATGTCATAACGCTCTAACAATGCAGTAGCTACCCCTGAGCCATCGATTTTAATCCCGTTGAATGTACCATCATAAATTTTTGAACTACCACAGGAAGGGCTGCCTTCTGCGAGTACCGCATACTTTATTTGCTGTTTCTTACAAAGCTCCAAAGCGTGCTTTGCCCCACTTACAAATTGTTCAGTAACATCAATACCATCATTTCCAACTACGTTTGCCACACCATCAAGCACATCAATACCTTTACCAAAAATGATTTCTGCGGGTGCTCTAGGAATAGGTAAACCTGCTGATACTTCGGGGCAAAAGATCACTAGTTCAGCATTTGACTTGAGCCAGAGTAACTCAGGATCAGGGATTGATAAACAGCTTGTATTGTATCTAACTTTGTTTCCGACCAAACATGAACTAACGAGAACTTTTACCACTGGAACTCCCTTATATACGAGAAATAGCTAACGCCGCGTTAAGTGGTGCGCAACGCTACCACAGCACTCAAGACATTATGTCATAAACACTGATGCATATCTTTGAATTGAAGCCGCCGAGCGTTGGGAGTCCGTCTTAAACGCTTGTTATGTGCGTGCTAAATCTGTGCGTATAATCTCAACATGTCTTTGTGTTGAATACCATTTTCATAGATTGGTTCTGGGTAATTCAGTAAGAAGTGATCTTTGATGATCGAGTCAACGCGAAAACCAAGGCGCTGATAATAAGTCAGTTGATAACCAAAGGTACCTGTACCCAATTCAACACGAGTGATTCCCTTACTTGGTAGCTGAGACAGAACTGACTTGAGCAATTGAGAGCCAATTCCTCGACCTTGTAACTCGGGATATACAGAAACATTGAAGATTTCAGCAAGGTTTTGGGGCTCTGGCTTCACTATACATGCCGCCAAAATACGCTCATTATCTAGCGCAGAAAAGCACCATGATTCGGATAAATATGATGAAATACTCGCTTCAGAAGGATCTGCTTCGAGCAGCAAATCTAGCGGAATTTGGCTACTTTTGACTTCGATAAATTGCATTTTTCCTCCAAGCATATAACGCCAATCTCACCGGAATATTTTACGGAGAGCGTTTTTTGTAAAAATGAAGCGTAGCGAAATACACAAAAATGAGCGTAGTAAAATTTTTCCGCGTGCAGCTTTTTGTTAGGAGTCTTTCAGCCAACCTTGTTCTACCGCATATCCGATTTTTTCTATAAACCAGCTATATATCTCAGGATTTTCATTCTCTATAAATTGATGCATTTTTAGCACCTGACTTTTATGTATTCCATTGTCTTTCCATGCTCGACCTTCGCTGGTAATGTTATGAAGGAAAGGCAATAGGCGATCAATGACCTTTAGCAATTTCGCCTCTTTACTCTTACCAGTTTCTTGTTCTTCCCAAAGCTCGACAATATCACCAATTGGATTGCCAGGATGCGAGGCAATTTGTATTACGCTCTCACGTTCTTCAACGTGGGCACTATCTCTTTTGCTACTATAAAGAAATGTGTCTCCAGCGCCTATTTCACCGAGATCATGCAGTAATGCAAGCTTGATGAGTTTTGGTACATCGTAATCGTCGTTTAACATCTCAGCAAACGCCCAACATGCCATTGATAGATGCCATGAGTGTTCTGCTGAATTTTCAACCCTCTCCCCACCATTGATATAAGTCCGGCGATTTACAGATTTTAAAGCATCTAACTGAAGCATAAAATCGGATATTTTTGTAATTCTGTTGATCAAGATTTTCCTCCTAACGCTTTGCTAAGCGGCAATAAAATAGCTGGCTAAAATTAGCGAGGAACGAGCAAAAGCCAGCTATTTTTTGTCCGTTTAAGCAACTTATTAGCCATAGATGAATTTTACAACGATATATACACCTCTTTAACTGAAGCATTTAAAGAGCTTGCGTGAGATATATAATCGGAAAACAAAATAACTAAATCATTAATTGTTAAATCATAGTGATCTTCTGTTGATCCACTTGGAGAAAACCTAGATGTTTCTCTTAACCACTCTCTAAATTCCGTCTCACATTTGTAAGCAATTTGCTTGTCTTCACTCTGTCTTAATTGGACTAAGATTCCTGTATCGTTATCTTTTAATCTATTAGAGGTAAGATCCGCCTTGCCTATTTTACTTGATTTTAAACCTGTTGATTTTATATAAAAATAGGGCACATGCCTTATATCGGCAGGAAAGCCTTCGGTCGGAGTAAATTCAAATCGCATATAATCAGAATTACCTTTAAGAGCTTTGTATTTATCAATGGTTTTATTAGATATAGCATTGCTTAAATTTAATACTTCTTTATTGAACTCTTGTTGACTATTTGACTTATTAATAATAGGGATAATATGTTTTTCTTTTAGAATACTAGCTAAATTTTTAGCTCTAAAGACACTCGTTGGCCATTCAGTATCATGAAATCCTTTCTTTCTAAGAGCATTTTTAACATTATTTGTTGGCCAGTACTTTTTAGTACCAATGAGTTTGGAACTGCCATTTTCATACCAATATTCATATTGACTTTCAACAGATGTAGATACTTTCGTAGCTCTATTTGTAAAGCATCCTGGACTTTCATAAAACTCTATTTGATACGAATCACCTATTTTTTTGAACTCATAGTTACAGCTATCATTGGTTACTTTAATATTGAGTCTTTCAGCAATCTTTGATAGGAAATCATTCCCATTTTTTTTATAATTAGACCAATTTGATCTGGATACTTTTACGCCTGTATGAACTTCTATCAAATTTGATATGACTGTAGAATTTATCAAGTTGATGCGAGGTCCGTACCCACTATATTTTTTTATCAGTAGTGCAACTTCTTGCGTTAACGTGTCGAATGTTCTATCACATCCTAATTTTGAGCATACAGTTTCCCATTTTGCTGGTATTGTCTTACCCATTACTTCCCTTATATCTGATTAAAGTCATCTACAAATTTATATGGCTAACATTTTAATAGTGCGCATACGCGTTTACACATTTCTAAACTCATTCAAAAATTCTATTAACTTTCTGAAGAATAATACATTTTCATTCATATCCGCAAAAACCAAACTGGAAAAACAAGCATGCGCGTTTTCACATTTATCCACGGTCTGTTATTTCTGCTGCGTATATTCTTATTCATTGATACTAAAAGGATTTCTGAATTCGTGCCAGTACAAACCATGCACAATTGAGATATTTAAAATGGCTAAACGCGCACAAAAGCAGGTTTTTGAAAAATAAACTGTCTATCCATACAAAAATAGACGCACTGGCAGGACATCCATCATATCTACCGCGCCAACAACTGGACTCTAGAGAGGTTGAGCTTACTCTGGGGTTGAGAGCTACAAAAACCGCATAAACATTGCCGTCAGCCAAAGCTTTCGAGAACATGACTGGGAAAGTTTTTACCCAGCACGCGGCGCAACGCACTATTAACCTGAGTACTAACAAGACACCTATAATATTCACGCACTGACGGGACAACCATAGTATTACCGTTAGTCAGCAATGACTGCATTGCCACGCCTCTATTCTACGTAAAAGACGCAAAAACAAAGTAAAGTATCCATATCCCTAACACACTCTAGAACAACTTACGAATTCAAACATCACATCACTATGAAAACGGTAGGATGATACTTAGAACATTGCTTATTTATTATAGTATGGGTGTCTTGTTTATTATTATTTGGTTAATGCTGACTTTACTATTGTGAAGCCAATGAGACCTAAAATAACACCAGTACACTTGTCTATATAATAAGCTAGCTTCGAGAATTTACGACGCACCTTGTCTATTGATAGCACATAAATAACCGACAAATCCCATACAAAAACAACTGATGTCATCCAAATACCAAGCCCCACTTTAAAACCAAAATTAACATCGTTAGTTAAGACTACAGTAAATAAGCTTAAGTAAAACAAAAGGTTTTTAGGGTTTAAAATGCCAGACATAAAACCTGTAATGAATTCTTTTGCAAATGTAGTCTCTGATTGGCGAGTTTGGTTTTCAGAAATTTCTAGATATTTATAATCACTTTTCTTTGCTCTTAAAGCCATGACTGCTAGATAAATAAGGAATAAACCACCTGCGACTTTCAATGCAATCATTATAATTACTGTACTTGCTAGCAATGCTCCTACACCAACTAAGCAAAGAGCAATATATAATGCATTCGCACTCGCTATACCCGCTGCAACTCCTATAGACTTTTTAGGGCCATTTTTTATTGCGCTTTTAACAACAAGAACAAAGTCAGGCCCAGGGCTTAATAACGCGAGAAAATGTGCAATAGCTACTGTTACAAATATACTAAATAGTGCCCAATCCATCTTCTAATTTCCTTTTTTGCGTGTTACCAATTAGGTAAAAAATATAACGCCGCAAGCATTGGTGCGTAGCATCAAATGCTTTGCCTTGTTATCCATTTACGTATTTTGCCAAATAAACCAGTTTTTGTTGCATTGATGGCATTCAAACTTTGACACTTCATCTAACGACTCTGGCTCTAGGGTAAAGCCAGAAGACCAAAATGTTTTCCAATCTTCAGGTCCCTTGTGCCAAAATTGATAGGAATCGACTAGCACAATAGATTCATCATATGTCTTGGGGCTACCTTTAAATTCACAAAGCTCGCCGCAGCATACGACCCAATCTAAACCTTGTAAAAACAGCGGTATTGTTGGCGTAGACCTAATTTTCTCGAGTTGCTCTGCGGGGTTATTGCAATGCTTTTTAAGGATGGGTTCTATCTCCCATTCCGAAAACAACTTAATTTTTCCGGCTTTTAAGCAACTCTCACAGGCTTCATCTCTTTCAGAATTTTCCATATCTTCCGGAATATCCTGAAACTGGTATTGTCCTGGCTCTATTAACAAGCCAGTAATCTTATAAATGGGCACTCCTTTTTCTCCACAAAAAGAGCACTCATCTGAATAGTCACTTTCTTCCAACGCATCATCTGATATTAGCTCGAATATTTTTCCCATTTTCGGTTCCCTGAATAACGCCGCCAACAATGGCAGACTTGTGCTCGCAACTGATGTTGCTTGGTCTTGTTAAATCTTTTTATTCTGGTACTCAATGTACTCTTTTTGCAGATTCAACGGCTTCTACGTCGGCTTTAGGATGATTAATAACATTGACCAAGATTGCCAGCCAGTCAGGGCGCGAGCGTACTTTGATGAATTTATAATCCAAAGAACACTCGGGCTCGATAATCATCGCTCCATCCAGCTTTCTTCAACTTCACTTTCTGGCTTGGTGCTCCACAATCGCATTGCTTCAAAATGTTCATCACGAAGCGTCTAAACAACGCTATATTTTCTACCGCACCATCTAACGGGATGCCAGAGTTATCCTCTTTAAAAACAACATCTAAAATGGAATGCTGGCTGTTTTCAATTCACCAATGTTGTCGAATATAGTGCCCTAACAATTTGTGATTCGGAGACAAGGAGCTTATGTAATAAGAGGTATCTACGGTTTCTTTTCCGTTGATTACTCGATGTCGCTCTACCGCTATAATGCTACGTACCGTTCTTCGCTACGACCATGATGCTTCTCTTTGATTTCAGTGACGATTTTTTCCTTACCTGCATCAAAGACTGCCTGAAATTGCTCCACAACGGCGGCTCTTAACTTAGGCTGATTGTTCTTTACTTGAACGACAACATGCGCCTTTTTCTCAGCGATTTTCTCTAGCGTATCGCGCTGACAATGTAGTGCATCAACTGTGATTACACTGTCTTTTACGTTAATAACATCAAGCATTTGGCGTACTACGCTAATCTCGCCATTCTTGTTTTCAGTCGACTGTTGACTCAGAACGAGACCACGTTCAGTGTCGTAGGCTGTCACCAATTGTAATGCTGTTTTCTTCTCCATAATATTCAATGTCTTGCCAGCCTTCACATCCAGATGCGATAGCACTGATAACAAGGAAAATCACGTCAATAAGGTCATGCTTTCGATTGATGTCAGATCGAGTATCCTCGACGACTGATAAATGTTCAATTATGCTCAAAATGGCTGTCTAGCTAAGGGGTTGAAGCTATTAGATCATATCTATTAACAAAGTGCGACCCACCCTGCTCTAAACTCTTGCACTTAATCTCCTAGCCTTATAACGCCCTGTTAAGGGGCAAATTGTAGTTGGCTAAAATTGTGAGCGGAGCGAAACAGCCAACTGTTATTTGTCCCAACGAACGAAGAGAGTGAACTTGAGCAACTTGTTATAAGCACTTTACTCTAAACTCTCTAGATAATTTGACCACAAGTTTACCAAGTGGACATAGATTTCTGTTTTTGAAGTTGGTTCTCCACTACCTTGAATGGAGCTAACTTCAGCATCAAAGACTATATCCAATACCGCATCAACTTCATCAAATGACAATTCTAAAGCAACAAAGTCAGTTTGATGACCTCCTTTATGCAAAGATGGCTTCTCAACTTTTTGACTTAATATTGATTTTGCAACCAAAGAAACCTCAGGCATATTTTCTTTACGCAATAAATCTAAGGTTTCTCTTAATTCTTCTATGCGAAAAACATTTGGTTGTTCGCAAATACTTTTATATTGCTCAGAATTCATTGGTGCTTATAACGCCCAAAGCTGCGGCCGAGCGTAGCGAGGTCCAGCCCCGCAGGGGCGATACTGCCTTTGCTTGTTAGTTGCTTATTGTACATAGCTAAGATTACCGTCAACAAAGCCAACAGCAAATGCTTTTGCCGCCTTTAGCGTGTGCGTATTTTTTGAACTGGACTGAATATAGTGCTTTGCCATTGCAAGAATATTATCTTGCGCCTTCTCCCATGAGCTACCGAAGATTGAATTAGAAACGGATATTACTTGGCTTTCAGGAACCCAATCTTCGCTGCATGTCCAATCTTCATCTTCAGGGTCGAACTCACTGGAACCAACTATTTCAATATTAAAAGGAGACTCATATATGTTGATATTGAAAGCAACAATTTGAGTGGGAAGATCCTCGTTTAATTGCCTGTCAATCCAATCAATAAAATCCTTCTCATTTTGAATCATGCTCGAATCTCTCTTTGGCAACTAACGCTGAGCTCAGTTGCAAAATACATGGCGCTACACTTTGGGAACCAAAATTCGTGACAGGTATTTTGTCAATTGCAGCGACTTGTTATATATTTATTATTTCTCTTAGCCTTTTAAATACAGGATCCAACATTCGACTTTTCAAAGAATTCTCCCATGAACCATCACAAAACCTTTCAGCTCGACTAGCTCCTGTCAGTACTTCTCGAATTTCATCTATATTAGCTTGATCGATATTATTTAAAATATTAGAAATTTCACTTGGTCGATAAGAAATACCCCAAGGCTCTTGTGTTAACACCAGCATAAAATCGCTTATCTCTTTCGGGTAGCTTGGATAAAAATCTACACGTTCAATTTTGTCGACATGATCCAATGCTATTTGATACTGATTCTCTAAATTTTCTAAATCTATTTTTGTTATCATCTAAATTCCAATATGAATGTATAACGCCCAGCTAAGGCGCCGGAACGGAGTTGATTGTTTTGTGCGAGCGTAGCGAAAAAGCACAAAACGAGAAACACAGTGGAGATAGGTTTGAGCTGTTTGTTATAACTCACTTTTCAATGCCTGCATTAATGTTGTAATATTTTCTGGTAGCTCTTCAACCTCTTGGTGCTGAAATGCTACCAATTCCCAACCATTAGCACCTGATATACAGTATGCAAACATATAACCTGAAAAATTATCTGCAACAAATTTATACTCCATTAATTCCCTTGCTGTTTCTTCGTCGAAAATGTCATCCGCATCCAGAGGATAATTATAAATTTGGAAATCGCAGTCACCAATTGATCCGAAACCAAAGTTTGTTAAGAAACTAGTATATTCTTCAGGCGCCTCTGGCTCATACTCGCACAGCTCCAAGAATGCATTACCATTCAGGGTTTCTAGCTTTGACATCGGATATTTATTTAATACCCAATTTATAAATTCGAGATATTCGTTCATATTGAGTTATAACGCCCCAATAAGGGGCTAAAAATTGGTTGCTAAAATGTGTAGCGAAGCGAAACCGAGCAAACTGATCTGCTCCAGCGAGACTGGACACTTCATTAAGCGACATTTTGATTTTCAAAGTTAACTGGGCTTAAATACCCAAGAGCACTGTGCCTTCTTGTACGATTATAATCAACTTCTATGTATTCAAAGATCGTTTGGCGCATCTCGTCTCGAGTCATGATCGGCTCGTACTGGATTGCTTCAACTTTCATTGAATGGAAGAAGCTCTCAACACAAGCATTGTCCCAACAGTTTCCTTTCCTACTCATACTTTGTTTTAGATTATAAGCCGATAATCTTTTGAGCAGTAATGACTACCTCTGTCACTGTGAACGATAACCTGCTCAGGGAACCCTCGGCGGAACAAGGCCATTGATAACGCATCGCAGACCAGAGTTGCCGTCATTCTGGTATCCATAGACCAACCGACTACTTGCCTTGAATAAAGGTCAATGATTACCGCCAAATACAGCCAGCCCTCGCTTGTCGCCACATAGGTGATGTCTCCCGCCCACTTTTGATTCGGAGCTTCTGCGTTAAAATCCTGAGCCAGCAGGTTCGGAGCAACTGGCATTTTATGTTTGCTATCCGTAGTACACTTAAACTTACGTGCCGCTTTCGGCGTTAAATCCTGACGCTTCATACTGGCCGCAATGGTTTTAACATTACGGCTATCACCATTCTCTGCCAACTCTTTCTGGATGCGCCTTGAGCCATCGCGGCCTTTGCTATTGTCAAAAGCCTCTTTGACCTTCGTATCAAGCTCTTGGCGAGTTACCTCGCGCTGAATGGCTTTGTGGCGGTGCTTAATCCAGTAATAAAACCCACTTCGTGAAACCGCAAACACCTTAGCCATGCGGACAGCACTGTAGTACAGCAGGTGTTCGAGCATAAATTCGTAGCAATCTACTTTAGATTTTTCGCGAAGTAGGTGGCGGCCTTTTTTACTATATCTAGCTCTTCAGCTTGCTCAGCCAATTGCCTTTTGAGCTTGGCGACTTCAGCGGCTAGATCTTTTTCCCTCTGACTAGTGCTGGTGTCTTTCTTGGCTGCTTTACGCCAACCATAGATCTGGGATTCGTGTAACGAGAGCTGTCTCGCTGCCGCAGCTACTCCCACTTTCTCTGCTAGCTTCAGGGCTTCTGCTTTAAATTCAGGAGAATGGATAATACGTTTTTTTTTGCTGTCATGGTTCACCTCGTTAGTGATTGTACTCACTTAACTCGGTGTCCAAAACTGCTGGTGCGGATCATGGAGCCCTTTGTTATAAGTTTAGCCACGACTCACCTTCTATTACACCTGATGCATCTCCAGGCTCTTCGTCTTGCCACAATAGGGATTTTTGAAAATCACCAATTGACTCCCATCTATTACGAACGACTCGATCATCATCGACTTCTACTATTTCAATAAATACTGAACCTAACTTCACGCAAAACAAGTTATGCCAGTCCCCATAAAATGGAATTAGACAATTCGTCACATCCCATTCCTCTCGCATTTCTAATGCAGATTCAATTTCTTCTATGCTCCAGAAACAAAAGATCAAAGGCTCAATGCCAGACGATGTTATAATAGAATTAAATATTTTATTTGGGCTTTCAGCTTGATTTATGAAAGTAACCAGCTCTTTGGGTATTCGCATAATTCAGACCTTATAACGCCGCAAGAAACGGCGAGTTTACGAGTCCGATTTACTTGCCTTGTTAAGTCGCAACTCGTACTCGGTTAATTTAACGAGGAAATCATTAATAAATGATAACTCCCTCTCTTTGCTTGCTAGTAATTTTGCAAAATTGGCCTCAGATCTAATATCTTGGCATTGTTCAATAGAGGCTCCATTCATACCGTATAGTATCCCCGAAGGCCATTCATGCACGCAATGTGACAACCAATTCAAAATACTCTGTAAAAGCAATTCTTTACCTTCTTCTACGTTTGGATCAATTTCGTAGCATATTCTAAAAAAGTCCATCTCAACATTAGAGCCAAGCTCTTCAAAGATACCTTTGGTTTGATATACATTCTGAATCAGCTTGCCTAGCCACAATGTTGAATTGTAGTCTTTGCTTTCAAACCCCTTCTTTAATAGCGGATAAACAAGATCAATAAAAATCTCATACCTAATGCAGCTATGCCTGTTTTTTTCTAGATTGGGCAAATAATTCCAAACCCAGCTCTTTATTTCATCGTCATTCTCAAATGAATTAACAAATTGTTTTACCGAAGCTGCGGCCGTCTTCTTAAGCCCCAACTCTAGTTCCAATTCAAATTTTTCGAAGTATTCAATATTCATAGAGACTTTACGCCAAGCTAAGCGGCGCAGCTTTGCTGCGTCCTTGCTTGAGCTCCTTATTAAGCGTTTAGTCTCCGATAGTAAGTTGAAATGGGGCATCACCTGAAAATTCGACACCAACTACAGCCTCTGTTTCAGACTCCGTGTCAAAGTAAATGCTCCACTCGCTATCAGAGTCTATAAACGCATTTGGATTATTAAAAATTTGAGCCTCAAGCTTATATTCTGCTCGAACACTCTTAATATATTGCAGCGCAACTTCAATTTTACCGGCCCAATCTTTACATACAGCCTGAGCAAGCATTATCTGTTTGTCCGATATGCTCTCAGTTTCGATGCTTAGTATCGCACCATCCATTGATTCGGGATTGCTTTCCCAGTAGCCACCTTCATCTTGAAATTTACCGACTTGATCTATTTGCATGATTTCTCTGATTCGTTTTGACGCTTAACGCCGCATTAAGGTGTGAGCGACGCTTGGCTATACTTGAGCGAAGCGAAACTGCCAAGCGTTGGGAATCACTCTTAAATGCTTGTATGGATAATGACAACTCAAATTAGGGTAAAGTGAGACCCAGGCTTTAGCTGCAACTAAAGCTCTCTATGTCGTAGTTCGATTGAACGCTGGCTCCTCTATCGAGAGACCGATAACAAACATGAACGCGATATAGAACTCCAAGCACCAAACTCGAATACTCGACTGGGTCTCGAACCCGCATTACGCAAGCAAGAGTTAGCTTATTATGAATACAAACACACTTCAAAACATTAATGTCGGTGTCGATACTGGCAAAACAAATCTAGATATCTATATTCGTCCATTAGATATCTTTTTCTCTGTCTCTAATGATGATAAAGGAATAAAAGAAGTAATCAGAACCATCAAAAAATATCACCCAGAACGCATCGCCATCGAGGCTACTGGCCGACTTGAAATGCCTTTTATTATCGCCTGCAACAAAGCCAATTTACCGTTTGTGATTGCCAACCCTATTCACATTAAACGCTTTGCCGGAGCGATTGGACGTAGAGCGAAAACGGATAAACTTGATGCTCAATTAATCGCTCATTATAGCGACGCTATCCAGCCTCAACTTACCCAGTTGAAACCAGAAATTATGCAATTAATGAGTAACTTAGTCGCAAGGCGACATCAAATATTAACGATGCAAACTATGGAGAAAAACCGTCTACAACAACTTCCTAAAGCACTTCACTCAACCATTAATCCCATTATGACTGCCTTCAAAAAGCAGATCGAAAAAATCGAAATGCTCATCATGACGCTCATCGAAAAAACACCGGATTATCAGAGCAAAAATATCATTTTACAAAGTGTTCCTGGCATTGGAAAAGTGAGCGCTGCCGCCATCATTAGCAATGCTCCTGAGCTCGGTTATATCAACAATAAACAAGCCGCTTCTCTAATCGGTGTTGCTCCCATGAATAGAGAAAGTGGCCGCTACAAAGGTAAACGAATCATCCAAGGTGGACGAGCTCAAGTTCGAACCGTTTTGTATATGGCAATGATGTCCGCTATGCAATCTAACCCCGTTTTTAAATCCACCTATCAGCGATTGCTGGAGGCAGGAAAACCCAAAAAAGTCGCCATCATCGCCTGCGTTAGAAAGATGGTTGTCATCTTAAATTCAATGCTAAGAGACGGTATTATGTGGAATGACAATATGGCGAAAAATTAACGATTGACGCCATACTCGTTTGTTAGTTTTATTGTTTCAGCGTTGATGTAATTGCTCCCGCGCTGACCAACATACTACCGCTAAACTTATTGAATAACTTTTGCCCTTTCTCGGAAGATACATAGCCACGAATGCGTCCACCAAAATAAGCGTAAAAACTTACACTGCAAAATGACGCTAAGATAAAAGTCATTGCCAGAATTAGCATTTGCATACCGACATTAGACTTGTCGGGTGAGATAAATAACGGGAGAAATGCTAAGAAAAATGCCAGCCCTTTGGGGTTTAACGCCGTAACTAAAAATGAATCTCGGTACACTTTCCAAGATTTACCTATCGGATAAATATCTACGTCACCCGTAGATACGGGGCTTCGCCATGCTTTAATACCTAAATAAATAAGATATATAGCACCCATCCATTTCATAGTATTAAAAACGAACGACGAAGTCGAAAGAACAGCACCAACCCCTAGAAGAGAGAATGTCAGCGCCACTATGTCGCCAGAAATAACACCTAAAATCATAGGTACAACAGATTTACGACCATACGCTAGACTTTGACCAATAACTAAAAGTACCGTTGGTCCCGGTGACAAAACTAATACCATTGAAGCCAATACAAAAGACATCCATATCTCAATGTCCATTACTTCCTCCATAAAACTAACGCCGCCATCACGCGCTTGTCGCGTGCATGGCCTTGTTAGTTATAATATGGGTGTCTTGTTTATTTTTCTATATACGACGCTATTTCTTGAGCACATTGTTGTGGTGAGCAGTGTGTCGTATTGACTTGAAAATGGTAGACAACACCGTTGTGTACCCGACAATTTTGTTCAACAGCAGAGCCATTGATACGATCATCTCGAAGGTTTTCTCGGTTACGTAATTCTGTGTCACTACACATAACAGCGACGAAAAGGCATTTCGTATCACCAAGAGCCTCCAACCAAGATTGTTGCTCAATACCACCATTCATAACGTCGTCTACGATGACTTTTAATCCCAGATCAGCGAGATGTTTTACTGTAGAGTGGTACGCGTGATTGATGTGTTCGCCATATTCGCCACTTTTTATACGCAAACTGGGTGGATTATTTCCCGATTCCGTCTGCCAATAGAACCCATCAGAAGGTATATCTGGTTCAGTTAGATTGATAGTACGCTTTGGCATCATTTCGATAAACGTATCAATACCAAGGTGCAAATAGTTATCGGGTAATATGGACTGTAGCTCTTTCGCTATCGAAGACTTGCCAGAGCTACTTGCACCGTTGAGAATGATGATGTCCATTAACTATTTCCTTTTAGCATATAAAGTCTCATTCAATGATGCATCTTACTACTAGTAATACTGTAATCACCCCCCTTTAAATAGCGGCATACCATTTTAGGGGGATTACATGAGATACCTGAATTTGAGAGCTAATGATAAAGGATAATACAATTTCTTGAAGCTAGTGCTTAAAGAAATTGTATTACTAACAGCGCTAAAAATGCTGGACATCCTGCGACAAAAAGTACTAAGCCTGTTTTATAGTTTTGCTGGTTACGATTTTGTTCATCTTCTCCAAAATCAAAGCCCTTAACCATACCATATACTTTGTCTGTTACGGGGTCATCATATCGAGAAATCTCACTATTAACACCACCTTCCCATAGTAATTTTGCTAGCGCCCAAATTACAATCATTACAAAAAACAGAAAATCTGAAAGTGAGGTCGCTTTAAAAACCTTAATGTATCTAGATAATATAAATACAATTAATGCCGCGACCCACGGAAGCCGCATGAACGTTCCCGTCATTCAAGGCTTCCGAGAACCTTACTTAAGTAATTTTCATCCATCGCGCAGCGCATTCTCTTACGCTGAATACCACCTTTCGCACTCGTCTCTTGCTTCAATAAGTTAAAACAAGCTTGTCGGATCCTCGATAATTCTTCAGCTCGATCATCTACTCTGATCCGGCATTTATCTTCTCTAAAACCCACGTCCAATTGCCAGTGCATTGACTCCACTAACCAATGACTTTTACTAGCATTATGCAGCTCTTCTGCACTCAATTTTTTCGAGCTGATATAGTAGCGTACCGACACCTCTTTCTCTGAAGCGTGCTCGCTTTCTTGTCTTACGTTGACCATGATGCCCATACACTTCAATTCCGGCCATTCGTACTCAAGGTCACCGAGGACACTCAAGTCTTCATTAACCAGTGCACATCGAGTCTCTAATCGACCATGACTTTTGTCCTGACTTGAGTAGCTATCTCCATCAAACTTCATCAACATCGAAGGCTTGTAGTAGTCGTTAAATACCTGCTCTAAACGACCCTGATTTCCCTTCACTGCTAGCAAGTAATCAGCGCTTTTATCCACGATTTTCTGAGCTATTTTTCGTTGGCAACCCATCGCATCAATTGTGATTAAACAACCCGAAATATCTAACATTTCCAGTAGCTTAGGTATCTCCGTGATCTCGTTAGTTTTCTCGTTCACTTTTGATTGCGCCAAGCAAACACCGTTCGCTGTCGCAAACACGTTGACCATATGGACCGCTTGATTACCTTTGGCTTTATTGTAAGACCCTCTCACCGTCTTTCCATCAACCGCGACAACCTCGCCTTTCGTGAGTTCATGGCAGTCTTTCATCCAATCAATAAAGGCCGATTGGAATTCTTTCGGATTGAGTAAACCCACTACTCGTGCCACTGTATCGGCTGACGGAATACCCGCTGAAAAATCGCCATAATGATTGAGAAAATCTCGTCTCATTTCACCAAAATCAACAATGCCTTCCCATGTATCTTGTCCCGCTAAAACTCCGCATACCGTCAGCAAAATAATGTCTGATAATTTGTGGGTGACTTTGCCCGTTTGTCGGTAATCGGTTAAGGCTGAAAAATGCATAAATGGGTTCGTTAAATTGGTCATGAAAAAGCTCCGTTTTTTAATACGAAACCATTAGAAAACAATGAGAATGATCGACAAATCGATCCTTTGTAAAGGTAAAAACATGCGAGAAAGGTCAATAAAATCGGGGTGATATAAAGAATTCTCTCCTTAGTTCAGCCCTTTAAAATCAAGGATGTTCATGCGGTTTCCCTGACTGTTAACCTTGGACACGCCTTTTGCACTCATTTCACGCTTCAATCAGTGAGAGTCTATTGGGAGGGAGTTCTCTCTCAACCGATGAGGTGCTATTCCCCACGCTACCGCCATACCTTGCAAGTAACAAAGCATATGAATACCAATCGATTGCATAAGGTTATATCAAAAATGGCATTTCATTCCCATGAAAAATCTAACAAAAGTAAACATTTGATGTGAAAAATAGACAAGAAAACTAGAACGTCCCCAAATACCCACTGAGCGCTATATGAAAAACCATAATATCGGACAATATTATGGTTTCTATCTCGCTCATACCATCATTAAGACGGCGCACAAAGCGTGTTATATCGTAAATTTCGCGACGAGTGTTCCTTGCTCAGCGGCAAGTTTATCAAGTGAATGACTATGCTGAGCGAGGGTATGGGATTCATTCGTAATTTTATTCGCCATATCAGAAATACCGACAATATTTTCTGCCACATCTTTGGCGACCACACTTTGCTGCTCGCAGGATGTGGCAATAGAACGACTCATATCATTAATCGTACTTAAACGATGAATCATCCCCGCAAGAGATTTATGCGTATCTTGTGTTTGTGTCACGGATTGATCGGCATATTCTTGGTTCTGAGCCATTAATGTAACCGCGTCACGGGCTTTTTTCTGCAACGCCAGCACTTTGGTATTAATCTCGTCCGCAGATTGACGTGAATGCGTTGCAAGAGTGCGTACTTCATCGGCGACCACCGCAAACCCGCGCCCGCTTTCACCAGCGCGTGCTGCTTCAATCGCTGCATTAAGTGCTAACAAATTGG
Source organism: Vibrio palustris (assembly GCF_024346995.1). Classification (NCBI taxonomy): domain Bacteria; kingdom Pseudomonadati; phylum Pseudomonadota; class Gammaproteobacteria; order Vibrionales; family Vibrionaceae; genus Vibrio; species Vibrio palustris. Next base: position 897,077 of record NZ_AP024888.1, read on the forward strand.
TTTGCTCAGAGACATTTTGTATCATTTCAATCACTTGGTTAATGCTCTCCGTTTCTTGCGATAATGTTGTTATGAGTGAGGATGCGTCATCTAATGATGTTTTAAGCGATTGAATGTACTTTAAGTTACTCTGCATATTGTCGATATTGTTGTTAGCTAATGCCGTCACTTTTTCAACTTCTTGACTCGTATCACCCGAATATTTTGCCACCTCGTTGACCACGGTTTCCATCTCGGTCACGGCGGTGGCAATAGAGTTAGTTTGCTTACCTTGTGCGGCAAGATCCTGATTGTTTTTTTCAATCATCGTATGGCTATCGGTGGCAACCGAGCGCAACGTCTGTGATGAACTATGCACCGATGCAATTAATTCGTGTAACTGCTGGCCTAGAATATTAATGTCTCTCACTACCTCCCCCATCTCTGAGCGATAGTCTTCTTTAATCCGCCATGTCAAATTTCCTTGTGAGAGCTCAGCCAACGCTTTCGTAATGACGGCAAGCGGAGATTTGATCGAAAATACGACGGTAATGGCCACAACAACGGCCACAACACATGCAATGATCGCGGAAATGATGATCGCCCATAGTGAAAATTGCGCTTGTTCGTCTGCTGATTGCCTTGCTTTCATTGCAATAGAGCGCACTTGATTAGTTAACGTTTCGGCTTGACTAATGATCGCATCAACATTACGGCTCATGTCACGTAACTTGCTCGCGCTTCGCTGTTGCAACATCAAGTAGCGCAGATGCTGTTGGAGTAAACCGTGTGGTTCGGTGATCGTACGTTTAAGAAGGTCGATATAAGGCTGTAATGTCTCTTTACTATCCGGTGTTTCTTTAATGACATCCTGTAACTTTTGAGTAAAATCAGCTAAATGCTCATTTAACTTGAGAGTGATGTCTTTTATGGATGACTCGTCTTCAACCAGCATCACTTTTTGCAATAAATTCTGCACGCTTTTGCCTTTCTCATCCGCCACATCTAAATATATAACCACCATTTGTTGGTTATTCCATTCAGCTTGTGAGTTTAAAGCACCAAGGTCACGCGACAAGTTTTTCCAACCCAATTCGAATGCATTCAATTCTCGAGATGATTGTTTACGCGCGTCTTCTCGTTGATTCTGTAATTTAAGGTGGTTGGTTGCTTCTTGGATCACCTGATTTGCTTGGCGATTAAGGTCACTGAGTTGCGCTGTTAATTTTGGGTAGTGTTTAAATTTACTGACAAGACTCTGATAAGATTGATGATAGTGTTTAACCGCCTCATGAAAGGCATTTTCAAGCTCTTGGCGTTGCTGGCCATCATGGGCGTTCGCATGAGATAGAGTAATACGATTAATATTTTGAATATCGACCAATAAGGTATTGGAGTTATCTAGCATTTCGGGCAAGGTCATGGACGTTAACTGCAGTTGCGTCGCCATTTTATGTTGAGACAAGTAAGACGAGAAACTGATCCCTAGTACAAACAAAATCACTACCGCAAATCCGGCGATCACACGGTGGATGAGTGACAAATACATGATAAACCCCAAAATAGAAGTAAAACGACTATCGCATACCAGTAATTAAACTAAGAGCATGCGATAACTATCTATTCTGTATATCATTTAGTTATGACGAAAATATGTCTAGGATGGGCAGTTAATGAGCAAATAAATGATAACGCTTCATTTTTTTATGCACAGCGCTATACCGTAGCACGCCAGCATGACTTTTTATTGAAGATATCGTTACACTAAAACAAAGTGATAAAATATTACCAACACTAAACATGGCAACCCCGCAACTGCCAAGGGGATCGCATCTGCATGAGGTGATGTTTCTTGCTTGTGCGCCTGCTCTTTCGCCTCACGTTTGGCTTGCATCACTTTTTGGCGATAGAGTGGATTAATACGTTGAGTCCCCTTCGCCATCGAACGTGGCGCTAAATAAATCAATACCGCCGCAGCCCATAACATAATTAGCATAAAAAAAGCGTAATCAATCCAATGCACTATCCCAAAAAAATGCACATAGCGCTCTTCAATCCACAACAACACAAATAATGCCACGTTAGTGACAACGGTAAATTTTAGCAGTGATTTCATAACCAGCTTTCCTTTTCAATAACGCAGGCAGACTACCTGCCGCTGGCACATAAAACAAGAAACAAAAACGCCCCAACTTTGAAAGCTGAGGCGTTAGCGCTTATCAATGACGCTACGTTAAGAAAATATTAGAGATTCTTAAAGTCGTCTTTGCTGTGACGTTCGGCTAAATGAGGTTCTCCCCATGTGCGGTTAACAATACGACCACGCTTAACGGCGGGGCGCTCTGCAATCGCTTTAGCCCAGCGAACGACGTTTGTGTAGCTGCTTGCGTCCAAGAATTCGGCTGCATCGTAAAGCTCACCAAGTACTAACGCGCCGTACCATGGCCAAATTGCCATATCGGCAATCGTGTATTCATCACCCGCCACAAATTCATGATTGGCTAATTGTTGATCCAATACATCCAATTGGCGTTTGGTTTCCATAGTATAACGGTTGATTGGGTACTCGAGTTTTTCCGGAGCGTAGCTATAGAAGTGACCAAAGCCACCACCGACAAATGGTGCGCTGCCCATCTGCCAAAATAGCCAATTGAGACATTCTGTACGATCAACGCCTTTAGGAATGAAGGCATCGAACTTCTCAGCGAGATACATCATAATCGAGCCAGATTCAAATACACGCACCGGTTTTTCTTGAGAGAAATCCATAAGTGCGGGGATCTTAGAGTTTGGGTTAATGGCAACAAAACCACTACCAAATTGCTCGCCTTCGCCGATGTTAATCAAGAACGCATCGTAATCTGCGTCATCAATCCCTGCTTCGAGTAATTCCTCAAGCATAATGGTCACTTTTTGACCATTGGGAGTACCTAACGAATACAGTTGCAAATCATGTTCACCAACAGGCAACTCTTTCGCTTCTCGTGCGCCAGCAGTTGGGCGATTAATGCTGGCAAATTTACCACCATTTTCTGCTGATGGTGTCCACACTTTTGGTGGGACGTAAGTCGTATCTTGACTCATTCTTTGCTCCTTGATTGGTTTCAAAGCGTTGATGACATCATACTGAATAAAATTTGAAGATGACAACCCATAAATTCGACAGGGGAAATCGAATAATCTGAAGGATATGGATAAAGAATCAACTGTCCATGCACACGGCGTCACTAAGACAGCGCCAATCAATTAGACAGTAACGGGCTGCGGCATATAACAAGCAACAAAACGCTGTAACACCGATAATGCATCGGGGGTTTCTTTGACTCCTTGCTTTAGCATCTCTACATTTTCTCCCTCGTTAATTAAGTCTTCTCGGGTAATATCCAGTGACGCTTTTAATAACGCTGTCGTAAATTCAGGATGAAATTGTGTGGAGATCGCCGTTGCAGAGTAACGAATAATTTGATGAGGATCTCGCTGTGAAGCCGCGAGAACTTTGGCAGTTTTAGGCGCCTTGATGACACGCTGAGAATGGGAAAGGTGCGCGAAAAACTGTAAAGGTAAATGCTGGAGTAACGGATCGTACTGCGCTTGAGGCTGCAATGTCACAGCGAAACAGCCCATTTCTCGGCCTTTAGCAAAATAGCCAACTTCACCGCCTAGTGCATATGCCATTAACTGGTGACCATAACAAACGCCCAACATCGGCATATCCACCGCATATGCCTGACGAATCCACTCAGCGGTATACTCACTCCACGGTTCATGATCTGTCACCATCGCCCAAGACCCGGTAATAATCGCGCAATACTCAGTCGAAGGCTGAGGCAACGACTCTCCCTGGTAGACGCGAATAATCTCAACTTCGGTTTTCGCAAAACCAAGCGCTACGTAAAACCAATCGGCTAAATCGTCAAAGCGTGTCTTTAACGCTTCCGGCGCCGTTCCTGTTTCGATAATGAGTAATTTATTCATACCTGCCTACCCTTGTCCGTGTTAAATACGGCACGACATACTAACTGCCTCCCCAGAAGTCAGGTACGCCGTGCCATATATATTTAAGCACAAATCGTTCCAACCCAAGGTCTAAATAAAACCGTCAAGCCTGCACACATGCTCGAGTGCTCGCACATAGTGCCTAATACTTTACGTTTCTTATATACTTAGATGACCTATTTTGGAAACGCGTTGCACTAAATAAGAACAAAATCAGCAAAGTGAACGTGTACCTAAAATGTCAGATTCTGATAACATTCCACAGGTAGAAATGGATTGACGAATAACAAGGACCATAACATGGCTATATTACTGTACTTGGATAAAACACGCAGTTCTGCATGGAAAGACGCTATTACTCAAGCGTTTCCAGAACTTGAATGCCGAACTTGGTCAGAGCCCGGCGATTTAAGAGAAATAGAAGTACTTATCACTTGGAAAGTTTCTACAGAGTTACTCTCCCGCTTACCCAGCCTCAAAGCTATTTTTACGCCTTCAGCCGGTGTTGACCAAATTAATTTTGATGAGATCCCAGAGTCAATCACAGTAGTAAGGATGATAAACCCAGATTTAGAACAGCAAATGGCAGAATACGCCTGTGCAGCGGTACTGTCGGTCTATCGACAATTTCCACTTTATCGACAGCAACACAATGCTCATCAATGGAAGCAGCAACATATTGCTCCTGCGCATCAATATCGAATCGGCGTTATGGGATTGGGACAACAAGGTAACGCGGTTCTCAACCAACTTGCCACCTTTAATTTTTCTCTACGTGGGTGGGCTCGCAGTCAGCATGATTTATCCGGCGTGGACTGTTATGCCGGCCACAATGCGTTACCTGATTTTCTTGAAGGATTAGATTGTCTTATCTGCGTGCTACCTCTGACCGATGCGACTCACCATATTCTCAATCGTGCCGTGTTCGATAAATTAAATACAGGTGCTTGTGTCATTAATATTGGCCGTGGTGGACACGTCGACGAAGCGGATTTAATGACAGCATTACAAAGCGGTCAACTCGGACATGCCATTCTTGATGTGGTTCAAAATGAGCCTCTCGATGAAGATAGCTCATTATGGGAGCACCCTAACTTGTTTATTACTCCTCATATTGCCGGTATTACACGTATCGACGCCGGTTTTGACTCGATAAAAGAAAACTTGAGGCGAATGATTGACCATGAACCTTTCATTGGTGTCGTCGATAAGTCATCCACCTACTAACGGATGACTACCACATGTTTATACGGTACAACCTGCCGAATTAATGAGAAGTACTTGCATTTAGATTTCAGTAATGAAATATAGTCAGGAAAATTATTCATAGTGGAGCAGAGAAATGGCGGTAAGCACGGCAACGTTGAATTATACAATACGCAGAATGTGTGCAAGTGATATCACCCAAGCATATCAACTCACACAAAATCTACAGTGGCCACATCGCCAAGAAGACTGGTTGACCATGTTTAATGTATCAGCTGCTCTCGTTATGGAACATGAAGGGAAAGTGATTGGCACCGCATGTGCGGTTGAACAAGGAGCCTATGCAAGTATTGGCTTAGTGGTGATCGCCGATGAATATCAAGGCTATGGACTTGGTCGTAAAATTGTCACGGCAATCATGCAAGAAAGCCAATGCTCATCGTTTTTCCTTTCAGCCACAAAGGCTGGCCAACCCTTGTATGAAAAATTGGGCTTTAAAGAATATGCGCGAATTAAACAGTATCAAGGTTATGTGAGCGGTCCCGATAATCAACCACTCACTAGTACGCAACCGTTTATTAGGGAAACTCAGCCTAGTGATTATGACAACGTCATCGCATTATTGAACCAAGCGAGTGGTATGGAACGAGACAAAGTATTCAATGAGGTACTGAGCGAAACACAACAGACCATCGTTTTAGAACGCGATAATGCCATCGCTGGTGTCGCCTGCTATCGCTCGTTTGGTCGAGGTGATGCGATTGGTCCGGTCATAGCGAGCCATAGTGAGGACGCACATGCATTGTTAGCGTATTTATTGGCGAATAATGAAGGGAAGTTTGTACGAGTAGACACTCCAGCGCAGTACCATTTAGCCGAGACACTGCAATCATGGGGGTTATCTGAAGTTGACGATATTGCCGCGATGCATTTAGGTACACGCCCAAAACCGCAATTAGCATATACGCCGTATTGCTTAATCACTCAAGCATTAGGTTAGTCATCATGAAAGGGCGGCAACCCTGCCCTTTCATCATTAAAATATTTTGGCTATATAATCTTGCATAAAGAGCCCATAACATGAGTTAAGAAACGCAATAGCCACAGCGGCAACAGCCAAACCAATGATAACGTACTCAAGGACTGTATTAACATTTCGACTTTTGCAGAAGGCTAACATTTGTTGATATCGTCTATACACAAGAAATTCACTCTTCATTTTTCTCACTTATTTCTACTACTATCATAGGTTTACTCGTTTTATGAAAATTCAACACTTAGTAGTAACCCAACCTAGATAAGAAAATCGCTTATTATTCTATTAAAAATCAACAAAAATGCCTTATCTGGGTACAGAATAAGCTGTTTGTGCTTAATAGAGAATCACTAGAAGGGAGTATTTTATACATCTTTACAGAAAAATAACAATACGCTGTATTTTTACGACTCAATAATAATAAGTAAATGATAATTATATTTTTTAATTTAACGTTTATAAAATTAAAAACGTGATTAGTGCCAAAAATATGATTATAAGCTTCGTGTTTTTGATCACATAACGACACAACAGTTCTACAACATAGGTCATGAATACAAAAATTTAGTGAGTCAGCTTACGAAAAGACAAGCTGATCAAAGTTATTCAGTCCTATCTATGCTTATACTATCCAATCGTTGCCTTCAAACAATATTGGAGTATGTGCCATTATGTCGAACAAGAAGCCAAATTATCAGACTTTGCCTTCCCATAATCAATCTTTAGACGAAGCGCCTGACTTTAGGACACAAAGCTTACCGGGATATACATATGGAGCCAAAGTACTGCAAGCCGCTAAGGTTTCTGCGCCGCCTGTCGACTCAATTAGCGACGTGATTTATTCACAAATTCCTCATCAAAGTGAAAATATCCAGCTAAGAATGTCGTTATTGGTGCCGAGAACCGCTCATAAAAAACCAGCCATTGTTTTTTATCCAGGGGGCGGATTTACCAGTGCACAAAGAAATAAATTCATAGAAATGCGTATGAGCCTAGCACAGGCAGGATTTGTGGTGGCAGCCGTAGAATACCGCGTTCTTCCCCATACATTTCCAGCCCCATTGGTTGATGGTAAATCGGCGGTGCGCTTTTTGCGCGCCAATGCAGAGGCTTATAATATCGATGTTGCTCGTATTGGCGTCTTAGGTAACTCGGCAGGCGGTTGGTTAGCAGAGATGATGGGGGCAACCAATGAAGAAGTGGAATTCGATAAGGGATGGTTTTTAGAACAACCCTCGACAGTTAATGCGGTAGCAACACTGTATGGTATTTCTAATTTATTAAATATTGGAGAAGGTTATGAAGGCAAAGCTAACGCAAGTCATCAACAGGCTAATGTTCCAGAGGCTTTACTGATTAACGGCCTCGCGTTTCATGATAAGCTTGGCGGTACCATTAATAGTGACAAACCAAAAGCGTTGTTTGCTTCTCCATTAGGTCATATGCGTGCGGGTTTACCACCTTTTCTGATCATGCATGGCAGTAACGATTCACTTGTATCACCAGTGCAAGGCGCTCAACTCTTTGAAGCATTAAAAGAGCATGGCCATAATCCGGAGTATTATCTGATTGAAGGTGCGGATCATGGTGATGAAAGCTGGTATCAAGATGCGACCATAAAAATCATTGTCGAATGGTTCTGTCAGCAACTCATGTCGCCCTGTAGCGAGCAATGAATCTACTTACTATCTCAGACTTTCACCTATAGCGATGATAATGGTGTTTTGAAATTTTCATTCAAATACGCCATTATCCGTACTCGATTATTAATACGAGTACTCAACGTCCATGCGTGGCTTTCCTTCTTTTCGTGTGCTGTTCCTGTGGCTAGCACTAATCACGGTTTCTTTACCTATCGCGATAGGATTTCATTACCTTTCTATTCCTGCGGCTTTTCTATTAGGCCCGATGTTAACGGCAATCTTTTTTGCTCAAAAAAACATAGTACTAAAACCTCATAAACAGATAATGAACATTGCCCAAGTCACATTAGGATTAATGATCGCTCAAATGCTCCCATTGCAAACACTCGGCGAGATTGGTAATCACGTTTGGTTATTCATTGGTGGGGTGTTGTCAGTGTTGATCGCCAGTACTCTTTTAAGTGCGTTATTAGCTTACCGGCGCGTGGTACCTGGCACAGCAGCCATCTGGGGTAGCAGCCCTGGCGCCGCCGCGGCTATGACATTACTTGCGCAAGAATACGGTGCGGATGTGAAAGTCGTCGCTCTAATGCAATATCTGCGTGTTATTTTGGTCACACTTACCGCCGCGATAGTCGCCCATATTTTTATGCCACTGACTCACCATCCATCCGCCGATTTAACACTAATGGATGGCACAATAAATAGCGTAGGCTTTGTGTGCACTCTTGCGCTTATCGCTTGCATACTACTGGTTAATCAGATCGTAAAATTTCCAGCAGGCCCGCTCATTATTGCGATTGCTGGTGGATTAGCCATCAACTATTGGCATGGTTTTTCAATTACGTTGCCCAAAATATTACTTCTATGCGCTTATGCTATTATTGGCTGGCATATTGGCGCCAAATTCACCGGCAATGCGACGCGCTATACATTACGTATTTTACCCAATATATTCCTATCTATCGCTTTGTTAATTGGGTTCTGTGGTCTCTTATCATGGGGGTTAGTGCACTACTTTGACATTGAACCGCTCACCGCTTACCTAGCGATGAGCCCTGGAGGGGCTGACGCCATTGCTATTATTGCTTCAGGCACACCAAACATCGATTTATCTTTTGTTATGGCAATGCAGACTTGTCGCTTACTGTTTATGCTGATTTTTGGTCCCATACTCGCTATACAAGCGGCAAAATTGGTTAATCATCACCAGTCTTGATAACCGCCATATGGTACGTTCGCTAGGATTATTTTCGCATAAAAAAAGGCATTGCTTATGCAATGCCTTTTAAAGTGTCATTATAAAGTAGCATGACACCGGATGTTTCTATTTTTATTATGAGTTAAGCACTCATTATTATTAAGCCTGTTTGTCGAGCTTTCACTCATGCCTAAGCACGGTTTCGCTCTTTGACGTTGTTGTAGTTATTCTACTCAGCAGTCACGATTTAATGCGTGTAAATTGAATAATTATTTGACCTAAAGTGAAGAATGCAAATAGTTATTCCGCGTGAGTGATATTTATACTATCAGCTTCCTAATTTAGAGCAATGTGCACCGTCGATGAATTACTCTGTTTGAGATGATAATTCACAGATTAATGTCGTTTAATGTTAATTTTCTCAATTATAAGACGATATTAATAATCAATAAGTTGCAGTGATAATTAGCGATGATTGATATCATCTACCAGTAAAGAAGATACGGTATTCAGATATTTCTCAGTAACATCGTCTGTCGCTATCGGTGGTAACTCTATTGTAATATTTTCGATTGCTTGCTCATCACACCAAGTGCCAAAAGAACCAGGCGTGTCGTAACCGACTCCGTCCATCAGCGGTAACTCGAACATTTCAACCAGTTTTTTACCCAATTTTTTGTGTTGTCCGGCATCGATACAAGCTAAAGGCTCATGAAAACTCAAGATAAAAGTGGGCTGTAAACTGTCAATCAGCTCTATTAGGTGATGGGTTTCTGGTTCAGAGCCACCGTATTCGCCAGTGTTTAGGTATACATCGCGGGTCTCCGCATAACTATTCCAACGATATACAGTACCGTTTCCAGACCAATTCTGGGTTGGAAAATTACGATTTAAATCGACGCCGTTCGCATTCGAACGCAGGCCTAACTGGTTACCATCGGGATTAGCCGAGACAATCACATGGTGACGTAAACGAGCATGAGCGATTGTTCTTAATCCCGCCGATAATAGGCTGATAGAAGCCGTTTCGTCTCCATGCATGCCAGCAAATAATAACCCTGCATTTTCAGCTTGGCATTGCGCGGGAAAATAGTACAGTGGTGCGCCTAATGAAGATGTACCATATTGGATTGGCAACATTGAAAATTGCCCACGTTGTGAACGCGTTATACATTGTGTCATGTCCTTTCCCTCTGACTCTATTGTGGCATCTCTCTGATAAACGAGATTAATCATCGTGCTGCCTCTCCAATCTTTTCGTATAAAGAGGTACACTAAATTTTATCGCAAAAATTTCGGTCGACGCTATCACAAGGACGTAGTATGAATTCAAACACTAAAACATTAACCGTGGGGGCTGTTGCTTCGACGCTTTTCATGATATCAAGTTTTCCCTCTTTAGCAGCAAATGTACCGCCGAATACTCCTTTAGCCAAGCAACAAGTGTTAGTCAGAGGCAATGATGCCGAAGCGGCGACTCTTGACCCAATGAAAGCTGAAGGTATGGCAGAAATGCATATACTACGCGATCTTTTTGAAGGTTTAGTGATTCAGGATAAAAATGGCAATGTCGTGCCAGGTGTCGCTTATCGTTGGATCAATGAAGATAATACCACTTTTACGTTTTATCTACGCAAAGATGCTCAGTGGTCAAACGGCGATCCCGTCACTGCTCAAGATTTTGTCTACAGTTTACGTCGTGTGGTTGATCCTGCTTCGGCGTCCCCTAATGCTTGGTATCTCAAGCTTTCATCGATTAAAAACGCCAAAGCCATTATTGAAGGAAAGAAAAAGCCCAGCAAGCTTGGAGTTATTGCATTAAATGCTCACAAACTCCAATTCACATTAGACAAACCCGTCCCCTACTTTATCGCTATGACCGGGCATACCTCGATGATGCCAGTCCCACACAAATTAGTAGAAAAATTTGGCGATAAATGGGCCAAGCCAGAACATATGATCTCCAATGGAGCTTATAAGTTACAAAAATGGGTCGTCAATGAACGGGTTGAACTAGAACGTAATCCGTACTACTGGAATAACGACAAAACCAAAATTAATCACGTGACTTATATTCCTTTCGAGCAACAATCTACTGCGGTAAACCGTTATAGAACAGGTGAAGTCGATATTACATCAGATGTTCCGCCACAGCTTGCCACGAAATTGAAAAAAGACATGCCAAATGCCTATACGGTAACGCCGTTACTGTGCACTTATTATTATGCGTTTAACACTAAGCATAAACCATTTGATAACCCTAAGGTGCGTAAGGCGCTATCTTATGCGATTCGCCGTGATGTCATCACCAATGGCATCACTCAAGTGGGCAATATTCCTGCTTATACATTTGCTCATAAAGACGTGGCTGGTTTTAAGGCCAAACAACCGGCGTACGCCAAACTCACACAACAACAGCGCATTGAAAAAGCCAAAGCATTATTAAAAGACGCGGGCTATGACAAACAGCATCCATTAACAGGCACCTTGTTATACAATACGAGTGAAAGTAATAAAGCGATTGCGGTGGCCATCACATCGATGTGGAAAAAAGAACTCGGTGCTGATATCACACTCGAGAATCAAGAATGGAAGTCGTACTTAAGCTCTCGTAAACAAGGCCAATTCGACATTATGCGCGCCTCATGGTGTGGCGACTATAACGAAGCCTCAACATTCTTAAGTCTATTTTCTTCCAATAATGAACAGAACTATGCGTTTTACGCCAATATAAAGTACGATTCAGCGCTGAAAAAAGCGCAAACAGCCACAGATAAAGGTGAACGCAATCATCATTATAACTACTTGGAGAGTCTGTTGAGCCGAGATATGCCCATAGCTCCCGTGTATTTTTACATGCAAGCGCGTCTCATTAGGCCAACCGTGGGTGGGTTTCCTCTTCATAATGCAGAAGGGAAAATATACACCAAGGATTTATACATAAAATCTCTCTCTCAATAACCGCAACTAAAAAACAGAAGCCCAACTTTGGCTTCTGTTTTTTTATTGATGTCTGGTTACTATTTCTTTCAGTTCACTGTCAATCTAATCCAGCTTATTGTCAGAATGTGATTAAGTACCAAATGCTGTCAATTGAATGACGATTTTTATAGAAGTTTACTGCTTTGCAACAATAATAGTAATTTAGATAACAACAAATCAAATAATTTGAACGCTCCCACACTGGAGGATTTATGTTCAGAAGAGATGTCTGCGCATTTATATCATTGGCAAAGCATGAGTTACCAACTTTCCATAATTTTATTCAATTATTTGAAGAGGAAGTGAATCAATTAACCGAGGAAGATATTCTTCATTTCCACCTTCGTGATAAAACCCTTCCTGATGTGATTGATGATATATGCAACCGATCTATTTTAATTAATATTGAATACACTGGGCATGATATTCGGCACATGATTAAACAATTTAGTAAGACCTTAATCACACCGTCGACGTGGCTTCACTAATAATAAACAATCCCAGTCTTCATTCAGGCTGAAGACTGGGATTGAACTTTTTATCACTCTAGTATGTAACTTGTGTTAAATCTCAAACATCACGGTATCTTTTTCTAAGAATGGCCAAGTAAGCTGATACGGCGTATCAGAACCTTCAGGGAAAAAGTAACCGGCATGTGGAATAAGGAACACGTCTTCGCCGCGCTTAATCTTATTCGGGTCAAAGTGTTGATGAGATAACGTGATCTCCCAAAAATCATCGGCTTGCCAACCAATAGGCGCCACTTCAACACGCACTTCAGCACCGACAGGCGATACTGACATAATTTTAGCGGGCAAATTGATCTGTGGGCTGGCTTTATCCGAAAGTGTCAGCTCATGGCTACGTACAAAAAGCTGACCATTTTGTTGAAACTCTTTTTTATCATGAGGAATCACCCAAGCTTGATCGTTTGACCACTGCTTTTTGCCGTCCCATTGGCTTTTGAATACATTAACGTTACCAAGAAAGTTAAACACAAACTGACTATTTGGCTGGGCAAATAACTGGGTTGGCGTATCGACTTGCTCAATGCGACCATTACTCATCACCACGACGCGGTCGGACAATTCCATGGCTTCATCTTGGTCATGAGTGACAAAGACACTGGTAAATTTCATCTCATCGTGCAAGCTACGTAACCAACGACGTAACTCTTTACGCACTTTTGAATCCAAAGCCCCAAAAGGCTCATCAAGTAACAATACTTCCGGACGTGTCGCCAAAGCACGCGCTAGAGAAATGCGTTGCTTTTGTCCCCCAGACAACTGTTCCGGGTAGCGCTTAGCAAGGTGTCCAAGTTGTACCACTTCTAGTAGGTGTGCAACACGCTTGGTGACCTCTTGGGCAGAAGGCCGCTGAGCTTTATCCATGACACGTAAGCCAAAAGCGACATTGTCTTCAATCGTCATATGACGAAATAACGCATAGTTTTGAAAAACAAACCCAACATGACGCTCTCTTACATGCAGTTGCGTCACGTCTCGCTCGCCAAATAAAATCGACCCACTATTGGCGTTCTCTAAGCCCGCAATAATCCGTAATAGCGTGGTTTTTCCTGACCCTGATGGCCCCAAAAGCCCAATCATTTCTCCATCTTGGATCTGAAGGTCTAATGGGGTTAATGCCTGAAACTGACCGAAATTTTTCGATAAATTATTAATAGATATACTCATAAAACTCACTCATTTTTGGCATTATCAATACGTAGAGACCGCTCTTGACGCCACTCAACCAACGCTTTTAACCCGAGGGTAATCAAGGCAATAAATGCTAATAACGAGGCGCTAGCAAACGCAGCTTGAGATTGATATCCCTGATATAATGCTTGCACATTTAAAGGAAGCGTATTGGTTTCCCCACGAATTTGCCCTGACACCACAGAAACCGCACCAAACTCACCTATTGCACGTGCATTGGTTAAAATGACACCGTAAATTAATGCCCACTTAATATTGGGTAACGTGACTTTGCTAAAAAGTTGCCACCATGATGCCCCTAGTACCACTGCGGCTTCTTCATCACTACGCCCTTGCTGCTGCATTAAAGGAATGAGTTCTCTTGCAACAAATGGGCAGGTCACAAAGATTGTCACCAGTACGATGCCTGGCCACGCAAACATAATTTGTAGATTATGCTCAAATAACCAAGACCCCAGCCATCCGGTACGTCCATACAATAATATGTACATTAAACCTGCGACGACCGGCGAGACCGCAAACGGAATATCAGTCAGGGTAATCAATAGCTTACGACCTGGAAACTCAAAACGTGTCACTGTCCACGCCAAAAGTACCCCGAAGATTAAGTTGATAGGAACCGTCAAGATTGCAACACCGAGTGTGAGCAAAATGGCATGCTGAGTATCTTTATCTTCAAAATACGAAAAGTATTGAACAATGCCATCAGTAAACGCATGTCCAAAAATACTCAGTAGTGGTACTAAAAGTAAAATGAATGCCATGATCACAGCGACACCAATTAAGAGCGCTTTAATGAGTGGGTGATCCCCAACACGGCGTACATTGTTATCTGAATGCATAGATCCCTCTAATGACCATGAATACGACGTAAGTAGCGGCTTTGCCACACGTTAATGCTCATAAGCAAAATCAGTGACACGATAAGAATAACGGAAGCAATGGCACTCGCGCCGGCATTATCAAACTCTTGTAAGCGGTCTAAAATCATTAACGAGGTAATTTCTGTTTTGTATGCCATGTTACCTGCAATAAATATAACAGCCCCGAACTCTCCTAAACTACGCGTGAACGACAAGGCAATACCGACCAATAATGCCGGCCATAATGAAGGAAATATCACCCGCTGAAAAACTTGCCAGTCGGATGCTCCTAGCGTCATCCCGGCTTCTTCTTCTTCCGCGGACAGCTCCTCTAATACCGGTTGCACCGTACGAACCACAAAGGGAATGCTCGTAAACGCCATCGCGAGAATAATCCCCAACGGGGTATACGCGACTTTAATTCCCCATTCTGCAAGCACACTACCAAACGCACCTTTACTTGAATATAACGTCGCGAGTGTGATACCCGCTACGGCTGTCGGTAACGCAAAAGGTAAGTCAACAAGTGCATCTAATAAACGCTTCCCCGGAAAGCGATAACGCACGAGAACCCAAGCGAGTAATAGTCCAAATACCCCATTGAATAATGATGCAGCAATCGCACTGAGCAACGTGATTTTATAACTCGCGACAACCCGAGGATCGGTAATGGCAAACCAGTAGTCACCCCATGTCATCCCACTGATTTGTGCAATCATCCCTGTCATTGGTAAAAGTAAGATCAAACTAATAAAAAATAGTGAGGTACCTAAGCTAATGCCAAAACCGGGTAACACATGCTTAGAACCAGTGGGAATCGAAAGGAACCCCAATTGTTTTTTCATAATGACTCTTTACACTCATCCATACATGTCAACCACATGATGCCCGTAAATCTATACAGGCATCATACAGTTATACGTTTAACGACGCTGTAATTGATCTAAGCGCGCACCACGTGAGAATTGCGTTTTCATCGCATTCGGCCAACCGCCGGTGATTTGTTTCACTGTCATCAGATCCACTTTAGGGAATCGATCGGCTTCTTCAGCCAACACATCTTTATCATCAACACGATAATTAAAGCTAGCCAATAGGCGTTGTGCAGGTTTGCTATATAAATAATTCAAATATTCATGCGCTAATTTTTCAGTGCCATGGCTTTTCGCGTTGGCATCAACCACAGCGACGGGAAACTCAGCAAGAATCGAGGTTTTAGGTACAACCACTTCGTATTTGTCGGAACCATATTGATCACGAATGTTATTCACTTCAGATTCAAACGTAAGTAACACATCGCCTAAGCCACGTTCCACAAAAGATGTCGTTGCACCACGACCACCGGTATCAAAGACGGCAACATTACGCAGCATTTTTTTCAAATACGCATTTTGGTCAGCAATATCGTCTTTACCAAAGGTCTTTTGTGCATAGCCTAACGCGGCCAAATAGGTATAACGTCCATTACCCGAGGTTTTTGGGTTAGGAAATACCGATGATACGCCATCACGGGCTAAATCTTTCCAACTGTGAATATTTTTAGGATTTCCCTTACGAACTAAAAATGCGGTGGTCGAATAATACGGTGAACTGTTGTTTGGGAATTTAGATTGCCAGTTTGCTGGGATCAAATTACCTTTATCATGCAAAACTTGAACGTCTGTTACTTGATTAAATGTGACCACATCTGCTGGCATACCTTGCAAAATAGCACGCGCTTGGGTTGATGAACCTGAGTGGGATTGTTTAATCGTGACATCATTACCTGTTTCTTCTTTCCAGTGTTTTTTAAACAATGGGTTGTAACTGGCAAATAGCTCGCGGGCAATATCATAAGATGAGTTAAGTAACGTTTGTTCTGCCGCTGATGCTGCAAAGCTGCTCGCCAGTAACACGCTCGCTAGCAACGTTTTGGAAAATGGATATTTCATGAATACTCCGTATACGGTGTTGTTCCTATTATTCACAACAGAGTATTAGAATTTCTAAGAATGATAAATCCAAACAATATAACCTTTTGATATAACACCTTACCAAACCTTGTAGTTTCTAGATTTAATCCTTGTTTTTTATATTAAAGAACTTTTTAATAACCGCTAGCTCAAACATAATGACGCTTGTTAATCGGATTATCGACTCCATCAATACTACATAAGGACTTCTTCGTGTCAGAATTTCCAACTATCGCCGATTATATCGGTCATACCCCACTCGTTCGCTTACAGCGTTTGGCAGGTAATACCACGAGTACCGTATTAGTGAAGCTGGAGGGGAATAACCCTGCAGGCTCTGTCAAAGATCGTCCGGCGTTTAATATGATTCAGTGTGCTGAAGACCGCGGAACAATTAAACCTGGTGATACGTTAATTGAAGCCACCAGCGGCAATACTGGTATCGCTTTAGCTATGGCCGCAGCCATAAAAGGCTATAAAATGATACTGATCATGCCACAGTCTTCTACCCAAGAAAGGGTCGATTCAATGAAGGCTTACGGAGCCGAACTTATTTTAGTTGAAGGGATGGAAGTGGCGCGAGATCTTGCCTTGAGTATGCAACAAAATGGCCAAGGCATCGTGCTCGACCAATTTAATAACCCCGATAATCCCGAGGCCCATTTCAAATCAACCGGTCCAGAAATCTGGCAACAAACGCAGGGTAAAATTACTCACTTTGTATCGAGTATGGGAACCACTGGCACTATTATGGGTGTTTCTCGTTACCTCAAATCACAAAAACCTGATGTCACAATTGTGGGTTTACAACCATCTGAAGGGAGTAAAATCCCGGGTATCCGTCGGTGGCCGGCCGAATATTTACCCGGTATTTTTGATGCGGCGAACGTTGATCAAGTGATTGATGTTGAAGAGCAGGACGCAATAAAGACCGCCCGTGAACTTGCTAGTTTAGAAGGCATTTGTGCGGGAGTTAGTTCAGGTGGCGCTGTGAGTGCAGCCATAAAAATTGCCGATGAAAACCCAGGCTCTATTGTGGTTGCCATTGTGTGTGACCGCGGCGATCGTTACTTGTCATCTGGGCTATTTTCATAGTACATCGATAAACAAGAATTGACGTAAAAAAGGGCGTACGCAACATCATGCGGACGCCCTTTTTAGCTCATGTGTTTTAAGCGAAACCGTTAACCTTCCGCTCACCGAGCAATAGTTACATGATTAATTGAATGTTTCTGGATCGGGTCCGAGGCGTTCACCACGCTCTAACGACGCAATTGCAGTAATATCATCTTGATCTAATGAGAAATTAAACACATCTCCGTTCTCTTTTATACGTGACGGCGTCACTGATTTAGGGATAACGACATTCCCAGATTCAATGTGCCAACGAATGATGATTTGTGCTGGCGTTTTGCCATGCTTTTTCGCGATCGTTTCGATAACGCTATCGCTGAGTGCATTATTTTGTGCCAACGGACTCCACGACTCTGTGACCACTCCCATTGACTCGTGCGCTTGCTGCATCGCTTGTTGCTGCATATAAGGGTGCAGCTCAATTTGGTTGATCACAGGTTTCACACCAGTATCTGCAACTAAATGCTTGAGATGACCTTCGGTAAAGTTAGACACACCGATGGACTTAACTAATCCCTGTTTTTGCATTTCGATGAGCGCTTGCCAAGTTTCGACATATAAACATTTATTCGGTCTTGGCCAATGAATCAGCAATAGATCAACGTAGTCGGTACCTAGCTTTTTAAGACTTTGCTTAATAGCTTCCCACGCCGCATCATAGCCTTGCGCATCATTCCATACCTTAGTGGTCAGAAAGAGATCTTCACGCGAAATACCGCTTTGTCTAATGCCTTCACCAACGCCTTCTTCATTACCATAAATCGCGGCCGTATCAATGTGTCGATACCCACATTGTATCGCTTCTTTTACTGCTAATGCCGCCTGCTCATTGGACGCTTTCCATACGCCTAAACCAAGTTGCGGTATTGAGTGACCATCGTGAAACTGAATTCGTGCTGCTGATGTCATGAGAACTCCTTAAGTGGCGGTGATGGTGTAGAACACTGCAATGCTCTGAGATTCGTTCCTACACAATCGACCAAAATATACGTTCTCACCGTATCATACTGACGTACTAAATCTACCACCCAGTTCAAATCATGGCACTGTGTCACAACCTAACCTAAGATAACCTACACTGACTTGCTAACCATAATATCGAGAA
Source organism: Vibrio palustris (assembly GCF_024346995.1). Classification (NCBI taxonomy): domain Bacteria; kingdom Pseudomonadati; phylum Pseudomonadota; class Gammaproteobacteria; order Vibrionales; family Vibrionaceae; genus Vibrio; species Vibrio palustris. The sequence goes on from NZ_AP024888.1 coordinate 915,892, forward strand.
TTTGGACGTCTGTTTGCATCATCGAGCCATTGGCTAACGCTGATAAATTAGCGATAGAGTCATCCACATTATTGGCTACGATGCCTTCTTGACCCGAAACAAACTGATTATCAATCGCCATTAGGGCTGCTTTAAGAGCCGCCCCCGCTGATGAGGAGACTTTCATCGCACATGCGGTTTTGGCGCCATCACAAATTACTCCGGCGACGTCCCCTATCATGCTGCTGACGGCATAACTGACTTGTTGATAATCGCCGCCCAATAAATAAGTAATACCCGCAGTTGCGCCCATTCCTGCCGTCGTTGCGCCACACAGAGCAGATAATTTGTGTTGCTGCGCTTTAATATAAATGGCCATCAAATTGGTGAGCACAAGCGCACGTAATGTTTGCTCACGAGTTGCATTGATAAATTGTGCAGTGGCCACCACAGGCATTGTTGCCGCAATCCCTTGATTACCTGAACCAGAGTTACTCATGGCGGCTTTCATCGCGCCATCCATTCGAGCATCGGACGCCGCCGATGTGCGCATCAACACTTGGGTGAGTAAATCGTTCGACAACAAGCCACGGTCAATATTGCGTTGTAACGTCGCGCCAATCTGTAGACCATAATCGCCCTGCAAACCTTCTTTGGAAAGGGCATCATTTAATTGCTGGGCTTGCTCTATAAATTCAATATCAGCAAGTGGCGCATGACGGGCAAACTCATCAATATCTTGCGCCTTCGCATCCGACATAATTGCGGTGACGTTTAACATTGCTGAGGTTTCGCAAGACTCAGAGGTAACAGGCGCTTGATACATCGTAAGCCCATTTTCCTCGATTGAAATTACGTGAGTATGCGCGTCGGCAATCGTGACCGCCACATTATTATCACCATCACTGACCGTCACTTTGGCATAAAGAATATGATTGACGGGCGCGACTGTCATCGACACCGCTTGCGCGTCGACTAATTGCTTGGCTTGCTCTACATCATGCGGGGTAATCGCTTCTAATACTTCTAGACCAGCATTAGGGTTACCCGCAATCGCGCCAAGCGCCGCGGCAATAGGTAGGCCAACCATCCCTGTCCCTGGAATGCCAACGCCCATACCATTTTTCATCAAATTAGGAGAAACATTGACCGTAATACATTGAGTCGGCGCCGATAAGCGTGCCGCACCGATAGCGGCAGCAAGCGCAACAGAGACCGGTTCTGTGCACCCTAATGCTGGCACCACCTCATGTTGCAGAACTTTAATAAAGGGAGTCCAAAGTTGTGTATTCATAAACATTCCTTACCGCCAGTTGTCGTTACGCCGCATTGCGCTGATAACCAACTATAACCTCAGTAACGAATAATTATTTCACTATATTTCCTATTAAATTAATCAAATATATAAATAAATTTTTCTTTAAATATAAATAATAGAAAAATTTTCTATTAAAACTATTGATCATGATAGATAAGCCAATGGCGTGCCGAGATCTTAGCGTGATGGAAGAGGCCCAGCGAGCGCAAAGATGTCCCAAATAGACAAGCATAAAAAAAGAGCAGTGATAACACTGCTCTTTTTTAAGTTGTGATGAAAACACTCATCCATCAAACCAATGGCTTAGCCCGCTAAGCCTTGCTTAGCAAGATACTCATCGTACGTACCATGGAAGTCGTTGACACCTGCATCGGTGATTTCAATAATGCGCGTCGCGATAGAAGAAACGAATTGACGGTCATGAGACACAAACATCAACGTTCCCTTGTAGTTTTCTAACGCAAGGTTAACGGCTTCGATTGACTCCATATCCATGTGGTTGGTTGGCTCATCCATCAATAAGATATTTGGACGTTGCATGATAAGTTTACCAAACAACATACGGCCCTGTTCACCACCCGACAGGACTTTGACTGATTTCTTGATATCATTTTGTGAAAACAGCATACGACCAAGAATACCACGTAGGGTTTGCTCGTCATCGCCGTCATTTTTCCATTGACCCATCCAATCCAGTAAGGTCATATCTTCACTGAAATCATGAGCATGGTCTTGAGCATAGTAACCAATGTTGCTGTTTTCAGACCATTTAATATTACCTGCTTTCGGTTCCATCACCCCAGCTAGCGTATTAAGCAAGGTTGATTTACCAATACCGTTAGCACCGATAACGGCAATGCGCTCACCTACTTCCACCATAAGGTCAACGTCTTTGAAAAGCATGTTGTCATCGTAACCTTGCGTTAGACCTTTTACTTCTAGCGCATTACGGAATAATTCTTTTTCTTGATCGAAGCGAATAAATGGCGATTGACGGCTAGACGGTTTCACTTCATCCAGCTGAATTTTATCTAATTGCTTTTGACGAGAGGTCGCTTGCTTCGCTTTTGATGCGTTTGCAGAGAAACGACTTACGAACGTTTTCAGCTCCGCAATTTGTGCTTTCTTCTTCGCGTTATCGGCATGTAGACGTTCGCGAGCTTGCTCCGCTGCAATCATGTACTCATCATAGTTACCGTGGAAAAGGCGCAATTCACCGTAATCCAAATCAGCCATGTGAGTACACACAGTGTTAAGGAAGTGGCGGTCGTGGGAAATGATGATCATGGTGCAGTTACGTGCTAACAAAATCTCTTCCAACCACGCAATGGTATGCATATCCAAGTTGTTGGTCGGCTCATCAAGTAACATGATTTCTGGTTCAGCAAACAGCACCTGTGCTAGCAAAACACGTAATTTAAGGCCTGGAGCAATTTCACTCATCAAACCGTAATGCTGCTCTTCAGGAATACCTAAACCAAGCAACAATTCTCCGGCACGCGCATCGGCAGAATAGCCATCCATTTCTGCGAATTCGACTTCCAAATCACCCACACGCATGCCATCTTCGTCAGACATTTCTGGCAAAGCGTAAATACGGTCACGTTCTTCTTTTACTTTCCATAAATCTTTATGGCCCATGATGACAGTATCAATGACTGAGTAATCTTCAAATGCAAACTGATCCTGACCTAGCTTCGCCATGCGTTCGTTTGGATCGGTGATAACCGTCCCTGACGATTGTTCCAGTTCACCGCCTAAAATTTTCATAAAGGTCGATTTACCACAACCGTTCGCGCCGATAAGGCCGTAACGATTGCCATTGCCAAATTTTATTGAGATGTTTTCAAATAATGGCTTATCGCCAAATTGCATGGTGATGTTTGCAGTTGATAGCACAAGAAATCCTAAATTGGAGGTCAAAAACGTAAAAAGCCATTATAAGTGGCTTGTGAATGTGAGCATAATAACAGTTTTTATCCACGCTATCAGCTCTAATCGGGGCTTAGAACAATAACAATCGCGGGCAGAATGCGAGTAAAATGCAATAACATTGTGTTTTTGTTCGATCTTTCTACCAAATACTATCTTATTCAAATATTCGGTTGCTATTCTCGGTTGTTTTTTATCTAATAGCGTCCATATAAAAGGGACTTCTAAACCAAAGCAAGGTTTGCCTCATTCACGCGAAATTGTTGTAATGACAGTGTCGTATTCAAATTGTTTAAATTATTAAGTAAAAGGTTGGGACGGTGAATGTCTGACGTATCCACAAATACAAGCAGTACCGCGTCTGTTATGCAGTCGGTATTAGATTTTATGAATTCAGGCTGGGGCTATTCAATCGGGGGAATTATCCTGGTTGTCGCGGCTGGCTACTGGGGTGTGCGTAAACTCAACACACCAAGCTTTGTGATCAAACAGATCCGCAAGCGCAACATGAAAGAGATGAAGAAACAAGGCGCAGAAACCAACGAAGCCATGCAAGATATGGATCGTTTATTAGACTCGGTTGAGAAATATGCCAACAAGCAAGGCATGAAAGGCTCAGAAATGGCAAAACTACTGACGCCACTGCAGCAAACCAAGTCGAACCCATCTGCCGCTAACTTTTACCAATCAATGGCACATATTGCGAGAAACATTAACGACACTAACTTGTCGAACAAATTGTTGAAAAAAGGTAAGCAAGTAAAATCAAGCTCAGCCTTGATGGCAGGCCTTCTTAAGCGTGCGGGTATTTAATTCCCAGCATTGCAAAAAAACCGGCGCTCATTGAGCGCCGGTTTTTTTATGCCTGATTGTAAACACTCATTACCGAGCCAGCAGGCTAGTCAAAAATAGGCGCATCGTAATCATAACCTTCATCGGTATACGCTGTGACCATCGCATCAGCGACTAAGCCATGTTCATCCGCCACATGAGTTGCAAAGAAATCATGGATTTGCTGACGGCGACCATGGGCAGCCCACGCGTCACTATTTTGCCAAATTTCATTGAACACAATCGGATAATCGTTGTTCATCGCGCTCGGGTGGCTAATTTGACGCGTCACAGTATATTGAATACAACCATCTTCTCTGTGTGCATCCGGCTCTAATGCTTTTAGTACTTCGAAAAGTTCCGCTTCTTTGCCTTCTTTTGGTTTAAATTGCGCAAACACATAGACTTTACTCGACATATACTTTCCTTTCGATTTAATAAATACACTTAAGACTCATTCACCGCAGACGATTTACTCGCTAAAGGCCGTCACAAATACGGGCTTGTGCGATTAGGTCAAATGCAACTGACCGGGTAAATTAGAGAAACTTGGCACGCTCTTCAAGACATTCATAAGAAGCTACTTCGAACTCTCGGCATATCCACGGACGGTTTTCATAAATCGTACACATGTAGGTGTCTCTGTCCATGGCAGAACACCAGCCATCCTCTAACCGTAACATGGTTTCACCGCCCCACTCATCACGCTTGATGTGTTTTTCTGGCACACCCGTATCGGAAATGATCATCACTTCTAGGCGGCAACAACATGCTTCACAGTTTGAGCACGCCACTTCTTCTGGCGGTAAATCGGTTTTAATCGGTATATTCATGAGGACCTTAAATCTTGGACATACTAGCATGATACCTGATTTACGAGCTGATCATAGAGGCAAGCTTTCACACAGCAGGTCTTTATTATATTCGCGTTAATCACGTTCACTTATTGGCTGTTACAATTTGAAACAAACTAATGATTGTGACGCTAGCGGTTGATTATATTGATATGTTATAACATCTTTAAATTAACCTAATGACGATCATTCAGTGCCTGAATTACTACCCTCTTCCTGTATTTTACATGTCGACAATTTGTCCCTTGCGATAAGTCATCAAGAACTGGTAAAAAACATCAGTTTTCAGCTTCACCAAGGTGAGCGCGTGTGTCTGCTCGGCGCATCGGGATCGGGGAAGTCACTGACGGCGCGAGCGTTAAGTGGCACCTTGCCACCGCATTGCCAAATTTCAGGAAAAGTGACAGTCAATGGGCATGACGTCACCCACCAGCCGATACTACAGCGCTCTAATTTAGGCCGTGTCGCGACGGTTTTTCAAGACTCTTTTGGTGCCCTCAATCCATTAATGAGTGTCGGCAAGCAATTATCCCTAAGTACTCATATTGGTTCCCAGCATGAGCTCTCATCTTTATTGGAAAAAATGCACATCACCGATAGCGATACATTGCTATCTCGTCTGCCTGCCGAATTGTCAGGTGGACAACGTCAGCGTTTGTGCATCGCACTGGCTTTGCTCAGTGGCGCCAATCTACTTGTAGCGGACGAGCCTACCACCGCATTGGATGTACTTAATCAACAGCAAGTGGTCGATTTGCTCAAACAATGTACAAAAAATAACGCGTGTGACCACAGTGAGCACTTACACGGCACACCGCTTTCATTGCTATTTATTACCCATGATATTCACGTTGCGGCGCAGCTTTGCGAGCGAGCCATAGTATTGTACGACGGTCAAATTGTTGAGCAAGGCTCGATGGAAAACCTGTTAACGGCCCCGCAACACCCGTATACACAACGGTTGGTTGCCGCGGTAAAAACCACCGATGAATACATTGCGCCCTTTATCCATAAGGTACAACCAGCATGAGTCTCTCTTCTACGTTTTTGCAACTATCCAATGTGACTTTTGCTCCGCAAGCCACGCCGATCATCGCTGATTTATCATTGGCTTTGACGCATAAAGAGCGCGTGGGCTTAGTGGGCGCATCAGGAAGTGGTAAATCCACCCTACTAAAGCTGATGTTAGGTCTTGTGCGCCCAAACGGTGGTACTTTAACATGTCAACAACGCGTCATTGATGCTCGTCCATGGCGTTCACTTAATTGGTATCGCCAGCAAGTACAATACATACCTCAAGATCCGCATCATTCTTTGCCGCCCCAGCAAACAGTGCAACAAGTATTGATAGAGCCAATGAAGCGTTTAAAGCGCCGCATGCCTAGCGCACAAGACTTACACAATGCCGTCGAACAAGTCGAATTACCTCATAATGTATTGCAAAAAACCATTGGGGAATTGTCTGGCGGACAAGCCCAGCGCATTGCATTAGCGCGCGCGCTTATCATCAAACCGCAATTTTTATTAGCTGATGAGCCCACCAGCGGATTGGATTTTCCGTTACGTGAGCAAATGAAAACACTGCTTGGTAATGTCTGCGAGCAGCATCACATGGGGCTACTTGTCGTCACACACGATATTTCAATGGTTGCAGGATTATGCGATCGGTTATTGGTCATGAATCAGGGTCATGTAGTCGAAGACCGCCACACTCAAGAAGTACTGCAAGCGCCACATCATCCGTATACACAACAATTATTGGCAGCGGTGCCATGTATGCCATGCCATATTCACCATTTAACCCATCATCGGCCATTATCGAGCCATCTAATACAAGGACATTCTCATTCATGAAATCAACGCATTATAAAACATGGTCACTGTTAGGCCTCATGGTGTCCGTCACGACCTTGAGTGGGTGTTTTGATAATACCGATAACACGAGTGCCACCGCTCAACAATCCGCGGTGACTGACTCCGGGCGTTTACGTTTAGCCATGCTGCAACCGCCGCGCTCAGGTCTCACGCCATTAAGTGATGATGCGTTTAAACTGTCACGTTGGAGCACGGCAGAAACCCTAACTGTGTTAGACAAAGACGGCCAATTACAACCCGCTCTCGCCAAACAATGGGAACAAATAAGTCCGACTCAGTGGCGCTTTGAGCTACGTCCTGAGGTTACGTTTCATGATGGAGAGTCACTGACAGCCGTCAGTGTAGTAAATGCGCTACAAGCCGCCACGCAAGCGTCACCTAAGCCGCGTATTCTTGATGGTGTTGATTTAACAATTAAAGCCGATGGTGACAATGCTGTCCTTGTGACGAGCAAAGTGGCAGACCCATTATTAGCACAACGCATGACAAGTCCTCAGCTTGCAATTTTATCGCCTAACGCATACGGAAAAAATGGCATCATTAATCCGATAAAAGCGGGCACTGGCCCCTTTGTATTAACCAAAATACAAGGCACGAGTGGCGCCACGTTAGATCGCTATGACCACTATTGGGGTGATAAAGCACAGGCGTCAGGTATTGATGTCAGTTTCGTACCAGATGGTATCGCCCGCGCGGCGGCATTACGTACTAACAACGCTGATATTGTGGAAGCGATTCCGGTATCACAAGCCCCATTATTAGATCCGGCTTTAGTACACGAAGTTCCAATGCCACGTACCAACACTTTGTACCTTAATACCAAGCGTGGTGTCATGAAAGATCCGGCGATGCGTGCAGCGGTACGTGATGCGATTAATCGTCAAGTCATCGTCAATAACGTTTATGAAAAACGCGCTGATATTGCCACCGGATTGCTTGGGCCTGCGATACCTTGGGCGGCTAAACTGCGCCACCCCGTGGCTAATCCAACAAAAGCAGGTAATCCTCAGGGAAAAACCATTACCCTTGCAACCTTTACCGATCGGACCGAATTACCGGAAGTCGCCGTGTACCTTGCCCAGCAACTCACCCAAGCCGGCTTTAACGTTAAGCAGGATGTCCGTGAATACTCCCAGATAGAATCTGATGCGTTAGCTGGCAAGTTTGATGCCTTCATATTGTCACGAGCGACCGTGTTAGACTCAGGCGATCCGGTGGCTTATATGTACAGCGACTTTGCTTGTAATGGTTCATTTAATATTGCTCAGCTGTGCCAAGCTAATATCGACCAAGCACTGCATAAGGCCAGTCAGCTACCTGCAGGAAAAGAGCGTCAAGCCGCTATTATGGCAGCAGAACGTCTTATTCTTAAAAGCGATGCCGCGATCCCAATGTTGCATGAACGAGTTATCCAAGGTGAATCTTTACAGGTAAAAGGGGCGCTGCGCGATCCTCGTGAACGCGTATTAATTGATAGCGCGACTCATCTTGTCGATGACAACATTACAACGCCTTAACTTCTTAGAGATAATCTGATTTTATGACGAGCTTTACCGCGTTCCGTTCTTTACGTTTTATAACGTTACTCTCTAGCCTTTCACGCCTGCTAACACTAGCAGGCGTTGTGGTTGTCGTCGCTCTGCTTCCTTGGCTGTCCGGCCACGATCCTGCTCTTGCATTATTGCGGGCTCGCTCTGCTGAGCAAAACCCGAGCCCTGAGGCACTGCAAGCGATCCGCGATGCACTGGGTCTAGACCAAGGTCCTATGCACCTTATGATGAGTTGGCTACAAGGCCTCCTACATGGTGATGCCGGCGTATCTTGGGTATCAGGAAGGCCTATTATGGATGGTATGCTCAATGCAGCGAGTGTGTCATTGAGTTTAATGGGCTTTGCGCTCACGGCAGCACTAGTCATTGCTTTAGTAATAGCCGCTCCTACTATCAAACGGGGTTTACAAGGTGATGCGTATCGTAGTCATGGTATTATCGCCGTTATTTTCACCGCGTTACCTGAATTTCTGTTGGCTTCCTTATTACTTCTGATCGGTGCTATTTGGTTGCAGTGGTTTCCACCATTTGGCTGGAAAAGTGTCCACTATGCGGTGCTGCCTGCGCTCTCTCTTGCGATACCCGCGGGCGGATATTTAGGTCGATTACTTTCTGACACCATCGCTCACGTTTTTACTGAACCTTGGATTGCCACTTGGAGTGTTGCCGGTATCAGTCGCTGGCACATCACTATTGCTGTATTAAAGCGTGCGATTGCCACCGTATTACCCTTGATGGGACTGGTGTTAGTGTCATTAACGGGCGCGGCAATTGCGGTCGAGAAAGTGTTTGCTATTCCTGGCTTAGGCCGTGCCACTTTGGGGGCCGCGATTGCTAAAGACATGCCAACACTGCAATTGGGCATACTGTTTATTCTTACCATCGCGTTTATCACTGGTATTAGCGTTAACCTTTTGCGCTACCTGCTTTTGGGTCGTGCGCTGCGCTTAGGGGCTTTACCACCGGCGAAAGAGCACACCACAACACCATCAGGCAAAGCCCGCTCTCTCCCGTGGATTTGTTTACTGCTGCTCAGTCTTGTTATTGCGGTAGGAATATTTAGAGATCCCTTTATGATCCAATACGCTCGATTAGCTGAGCCATCATGGCAACTGCCGTTTGGCGCTGATGCAATGGGAAGAGATATTCTCGCGCGCGTTGCCCATGGCAGTTTTTATACCTGCTTAGTCGCATTAACCATTGCTGTACTGTGTTTAGTCATTGGCTTCATCATCGGGCAATTTCCGCGCCTTATGGCCGGTCCCATTGAAATGGCCAATGCGCTACCGCCGGTTATTACAGGGCTATTGATTGTCGCCGTCTCTGGGCCGGGAATGATTGGCGCAAGTATTGCCGTCTTATTAGTCAGCTGGGCACCGTTAGCGGCGCACGCAGCGGCGCTGACAGAAGAAGTCAAAGCGCGATCTTATATACAAATGTTACCACTTATCGGGGTAGGCACAATAAGACGCCAACTGTGTTATGTGTTACCGGCGATTTTTAAACCCTTGCTACGCCATGCCATGCTGCGTGTCCCTGGGATGGCATTAGCTTTAGCCTCACTCGGCTTTCTTGGTTTAGGAGCCATGCCACCAAGCCCAGAATGGGGGCGCATTTTAGCTGAGGGCATGCCTTATGTGGAACGCAGTTATTGGGTGGTACTGGCTCCGGCATTGTCATTAATCACTTTGTCGGTTTTCGCGGTCAGTGCCGCAAGTATTTGGGGGCAGCCGCGTCGCCGCTAGTAGTATGCCGCTTGGCGCAACCTATCATTCGGCCGTATTCTTAAGCACAGAAGACGGCCGACTCTAGTATCGTGAAGTATGCTGGATATGAATCACGATTAAGGCGCAGTCGTGATGACAACAATCAGGTGCTACACAGCAAGGAAATCGGTATGGCACTTTACTGATTCTCATCGGATGAAGTGACTAACCAACGGAACAATGAAAACTGACTCGGTAAGTAAAAAAGATATTCTGGGTGCCATTGCACGCCAAAAATAGCCTTATCATCGGTACTTTCAATGGCTTGAACAAAGCTATCAAGATCGCGACCAACAATACGCAAACCATTCCCCACCTCTTTAATCGCTTGATGATGTAAGCTATTAACACGTAACTTAGGTTTACCACATACCGTAAATAACGTAGAGCTTCTATCTATGAACATTTGTTTGGTGGGCAATAATCCTGGACGATTATAGGTAAGATTACGTAACTTGGAGATGTCTTCATATAAGTTTCCGCCGCGAACCACATTCACAAGCTGCGATCCTCGGCATATCCCTAACACCGGAATATTGTGGTTTAATGCCCACTCTATCCACTGGATTTCGAGCTGATCTCGCTCCGGATCGAATTTATCTCTTTCCCCAAACGTTTCGCCATAATGTTCCGGATCAATATCATCGCCGCCGCCGATGATTAAGCCATCAAAACGGTTCCCAGACCACGGATGTTGAGTGCTAATCCGCTCAGGATGTGCACCGGCTAATTTCAATGCAAACCGAGTGCACCACCACGACGGAGACCAACGCCGATGACTTCCCGTTACCCCTATTCTTGGCTTTTTATCCATAGATTTATTTCCCTAATCCACTCACTTCGTTTGACGCCAATGACAGGCAAAGACATCTCTTTAAAACGACGAGATAAAAACGCCAATGCATCTGGATCGGCAGCCAAGACTTCGACCTTATGCCAAATATTCCATGAAGAGGCAAAGCTCCATCCGGTGTGTTCAATTAAGCAGTTAGGCAAGCGATAATGAAACGTTGGTCTGGCATTGACCTTACTATCCGTGATTACTTTTTTAACTTTATCTTCATTCACATACGCAAACAGCGGCAGCATATCTAAAGCCCGATTGCGGCTTGGGTTGTGCGCGAGGTAATCATCAATCAACTCATCCAAATCTTCATAGTTTTTGGCGAGAAGGCGCTCCACATAATCTTCTGAGTAAAGCTTGATATATGGGCTCATTTTACGCGCAAAATTGACTTCATGAGACTCATTAAGCCACCATTGGAGCAACCCAAAAGCACGTAAATACGCTTGGAACGTCGCCACATCTAGCGATGGAATTTCAGGGTTGATATGAACACCAAACGCCGCCACGACTGAATCATCGGTGCCTCTTGCCCCCGCTTCTCGCAGCGCGATAATGATCTCATCAAGCTTATCTAATTTATCTAATGGGAAGGGCGGGAATACGATTTCGAGAGGCACCACAGACAATGCCATCTGATGTAAGAACTCAACACGTTTGTGCCGATGGTCGTTCATTTTCGCTTCTAAAGCGGCATTTTTGAGAAACTCCCAATCGAGCTCTACTTTAAATTTACCATACTCTGAAGTGTGCAACTCATACTCAACTTCAGATTTTTGCTTGAGTTCGCCGCCAAATACATTGGACAAAATACTGGTGACATGGGTGAGTGTGAGTCCTGTAAATTCGATTTCAAATCCAACGTTGCGAACGTCATCAGTATCCGTCGTTTTTATAGGAGGAACGTTAAAAGCCATATTGCCTCCGATCTCTAAGAATGAACAGAATCGAAAAGTTTCTTCTTATTCCTATTGGTATCATAAACACCGATGAGAAATAAACAACAAACCCTATAACAATCGATTTGTTGTTTATTTATTGTCAAATTAGGCCACTCACCACCGTTTAGCGTACTTCACACTTTAACCCATCAAGGTCACGGCTTCAGTATGTGTCAATAATGAGCTCATCTATACCGACGAGAGCGGATGAATACTTCGAAATCCATCCGACCCAACAAACACCTCACAATTGACCCCATAACTTTTGGCAATTTGCTCGGACGTCAGCACCTCGTGGGTGTCTCCTGCGGCCGCAATATCGCCCGACTCTAAAATCATGGTTTGATCGGCAAAGCGATGCGCCAAATTTAAATCATGCAATACCATAATCGTATAAATATCATGCTCTTTGGTATAATCACGCACGACCTGTAGCAACTGTAGTTGATTCGATAAATCTAACGCAGATGTCGGCTCGTCTAACAATAATAGTTTAGGTTTATGAATTAAGGCTAATGCCAATGCTACCATTTGACGTTGTCCGCCTGACATTTCACTCAACATACGATCACTCAAATGCGCTAGGCCCAGCCTATCCAGCATTTCTTGAGCTAATACCAGACTTTCTGGCGAAGCACGAAAACTCATATTTTGGCTATTTTGCGCCAATAGAAGCAATTCAAACACACACAAGCGAACACTAGTAGAAGAAAAATCTTGTGCGACATAGCCAATGATTTGACTACGATCTTTGGCCGTCATGTCATTAATGGTCAAGCTATCCACTTTCGTCATGCCGGTTGATTTAACCAAGCCCGCTAATCCTTTCACCAGCGTCGATTTTCCTGCCCCGTTACGCCCTAATAGCGCCAGAGATTGACCTGCATCTAAATCAAAACTTACAGGTTTTAAAATCTCATTGCGACCAATCGTGACGGCTAATTGATTGACACTGAGCATTATCGTCTCCCCATGCTACGTCCGAAGACTAACCAAACGAAAAATGGCACTCCCAATAGCGATGTCACCATCCCAATAGGTAAAATCACGCCGGGAATCAGAAGTTTACTGATGATCGATGATACCGTCATAATTAATGCGCCAATAATCATCGTCATTAGCTGGGTGAAACGCTGATCTTCGCCGACGAGCATGCGCGCCACATGAGGCGCCACCAAGCCAATAAACCCAACCACACCAATGGTGGCGGTAATCGCACTCGCCAATAGCGCGGCAAAGACTAATAGCAACATACGTAAGCGAGCCACTGAAATACCAAGCACTTGTGCTTGCTCACCAAAACCGCGTAGTGCCGAAATTTGCCACGATAAAAACAGCAATATAGGCACAATGATAACCGTTATCGTGGTATTAATGCCCACTTGGGTCCATGTGCTCTTTTGCAGAGAACCCATCAGCCAGAATACAAGAGACTGCAGTTGGTCTACATCGGCCACATATTGCGCAAGCCCAAGTAACGCTGAAAACACGAAATGCACCGCTATACCAAGCATGACAATCATCTCGACCGACAAGCCTTTACGCGCAGAGAAAATCCCAATAAATAATACGGTCGCCAATGAAAACACAAACGCATTAGCGGTCAATAAATAGTCAACCGGAAGAAAGCTAAATAACGTCGTTTGAAAGACAATGACCAGCGCGGCACCAAACCCCGCGGCCGAAGAAATTCCCAAGGTAAATGGTTCTGCTAATGGGTTATCTAGCACGGTTTGCATTAATAACCCTGCCAATGCCAAACCAATACCGGAAATGACCGCGGTAATAGTCACTGGCATACGCAAATCCCACATGACGACCTGTACCATACGTGAGACACGCTCAGGATGAACCAGTGCTTCAAACGCCTGTGACCAAGGAAGCGTTCCTGAACCTGATAATAAATCAACAGCGATGGCGATTAAGGTTAAAACAAAACAGCCCGCTAACAGCACGACTTTACGACGAACATTACTTTTATAAACGTGATAACTGGGCACGTGGCCCAGTGTTTGAGAGACATCATTCATAGGAAATCGTTATTCCTTCGCGTGTGAAAATAACGTCAAGTGGTCATCACGCTTAATATCGGTGAAACGAGTTAAGATGGTTTGATACGTTTCTGTTGGGTCGATATTTTTAAATTGCTCTGGATAGAAATCTTTCGCTAGCCCTTCAATGGCAACGATATTGTAAGGATGGTTATAGAATTGGTGGTAAACACCGTATATACGCTGGTTTTTGTACGCCGCCATTTGTTTAAAACCGGGACGTGAAAGTAAGTGAGTGAACGATGTTTGTACACTTTGTTCTTTAACATCATACCCTAGTGGTAGGGCAATAGATTTACTCTTACCACGCCACTGACTGCCAGTCATCACATACACTTGTGGATCAAGCGCGAGAACTTTTTCCATCGCGACTACGCCCGTTGGGCCTTTCAGTAGCTCAGAACCTAAATTGTGACCGCCTGCGGCTTCAACTAAATCAGCCCAACCAAAATGATTATGGGTAAAGCAGCAATCATTCGCGCCTTTTAGTCCCGCATGAGCTTCAATAAATACGTTAGTACGCTTACCGCCTTGCATAGCAACCGCCGCTTTTACGCCTTCTTTAACATGCTTTAAATGAGCTTGGTAAAAATCGTAGTAAGCTTGACCGTTCGCTTCTTTGTTCAACACCTTGCCTAATAATTTAACGCTTGCTGGAGCATTTTTAATTGGATGCTCTGCCGTATCAATAAACAGTACTGGCACATCTAATTTTTTCAGTGTACGTATGACACCACCTTGCTCAAGCGCTGGCTTTGAACGCAATTCAGCAACGAGTAAATCAGGGCGATGCGTTAATACTTCTTCTAAATTTAACTCACCACTATCCCCAAAGTTCATATCAAGAATGTCGTTGCCTTTAGGCCATTGCTTGACTAAGCGTGTCCATAGACCCACATCATTTTTTTTCAGAATATTGTTCCACGCCACCACACGTTTAAATGGTGCATCTTTATCTAATACGGCGAGCATCATCGCATCGCGACCATCTTGTAACACTAAACGTTGTGGTTCAGAGTTAATTTTAACGTGTCGTCCGGCCATGTCTGTCACTGTAAGCGGGTATGTTGTGGCGTATGAGCACACAGAAAATAAACTGCTCAATACCACAACAAGACTGACTACTAAATTTCGCATGATTAACTTCCTTAAAAACAATCTCTTAGCTACATTGCCAATATAGATGCATCCTTGCATTATAAACGCAAATTGTTCTCATTCAAGCGCTGTTGTTCTTCTCTGAAAAATAAATTAATTCTTTGAATTAAATATAAATATCATAATTAAAACAGAGTTTTATTGATTGGCCTGGTGAATTATAACCATCATTAATACATGCGGTGGAAGCGGCATTAAACCATCAATAGATTCGTTCTATTGGCGGTTCGAAATGACCCTATATAGAAAAGAAGTCGCACTCTTCGATAATGACTCAACAGTCTCATGGATCGCCTCAATAAGGATGTCGAAACATTCAGGTCACGCTAGTGACGCTTGCTCTGAAAACTATCACTTTACAAGCTTTGGCCTAATTTACGCACCAACACACCAAAATACTAAGTAACCATAGATAAAACTTATCATTTGGCACCTTCAATGCCTGCACCCAAAGAACCCATATACTTTAGCCGTTTTTTCTTGGTTTTATAAAAACAAGAAACACCAGACATAACCCAGCAAATAGTATTCGCAAGTTATGACTTTCATTAGGTTTATAAGGCCAGTAGCAATTTAATCCATATTTAAGACAAAATCGTCATAAAATCATAGCAAGAGTTAATTTAAGTTCTTATCGCCGATGTGTGACTAAATACATAATTCCGAACACTTATTACCCTCTTTTTGTGAGGTATTGTACTTTTCTAAGCGAAACAGCTACTCAGATTAATAATATGAGTCATATGATAACCACCGGAACATTACTTAATTACTCGACACACCCTATAAAAGATAATAAAAAGGAAAACCGTTCATGGCATCTTCTATAGAGATTAAAAATTTAACTAAAGAATTTGGTGATACAACCGTCCTCAACGATATCTCTTTTAACATTAAACAAAATGAATTTGTCGTATTTTTAGGGCCATCTGGCTGCGGAAAATCAACTTTGCTGCGTATGATTGCTGGTCTTGAAAGCCTCTCAGATGGGGAGATTTGGATGGATGGGCATCGACTAGATACACTCGCTCCCGGTGAACGCGGTATCTCCATGGTCTTCCAAAGCTATGCGCTCTATCCCCATATGACCGTTGAAGGCAATATGACGTTTGGCCTTAAAAATATTGGGACACCTCCAAATGAAATCGCAACGCGTATTAAAGATGCCGCCCGAATTTTAGAAATTGAACATTTACTGGATCGCAAACCTGCGGAACTGTCTGGTGGTCAAAGACAGCGGGTTGCTATCGGTCGTGCGATTGTTCGCCAACCAAGCGCTTTTCTATTTGATGAACCTCTTTCTAACTTAGATGCTGCCTTGCGTAGCCGAACTCGCATCGAGCTTGCTGATCTGCACAATCGTGTGAACGCGACCATGATTTATGTTACGCACGACCAAATTGAAGCGATGACATTAGCGGATCGCATCGTGATATTAAACCAAAGTCACATTGAACAAATCGGCTCACCGATTGAAATTTACCGCTACCCTGCAAGTAAATTTGTGGCACGCTTTGTCGGCTCACCCGCAATGAATATATTGCCGGTTGATAAACTTGATCGTAATGACCCCTTCGCTACCGTACACATTAATCAAGTAAAACCCATCACATCGACCATTGAAACCGCAAAACTTCCTGACGATTCTCAATTTGAGATGGGCATTCGAGCTGAAGATATTTATATCACAGAAGATGAAGCCAAAGCTCACGCCAGCGGCGAAGTACAGTTTATTGAGCGTTTAGGCGATCGTACATTGGTACACGTGTTACTTGAAAATAAACATACCATCATTGTCGAAACATCAAGCAAACAAGAAGTTGAAAACCAACAGCGCGTCTCGATTAATTTTGATTTCGAAAATATGCACCTTTTTGACTCGAAAGAAAAAGCCTATCAAGGAGGACATCATGATTGAAGCTCGCTCAAATAAAGAGCGCTGGAGTAACATGCTGTTTATTGCTCCTTACATGTGCATCTTTATCGGTATGATTGCGGTTCCGCTGGTTTGGGGCATTGATCTCAGCTTCAAAAAAGTCGACCTATTTAGCCCTGGTCATTATGTCGGATGGAAAAACTATGAACGGTTATTCTCAAATGACATTTTTCTCCAAACCGTCGGTAACACATTCTACTTTGTTTTACTGACTGTTCCCGCATTAATTATCGTTGGGTTGCTTTTGGCGCTCGCACTAAACCGTCAAACGCGCACAGCAAATATCTTGCGAGGCATTTTCTTTGCGTCGACGATCCTTTCAGTAACAGTCGTCACCCTCATTTGGCGTATTATTTTTATTCCTAATGATGGCTTTATGTCGATGGTATTTAAAGCCTTTGATATGACGCCTATTCCGTTTTTATCGAGCCCCGATTGGGCCTTAGGCTCAATTGCGATTGCTACGATTTGGTGGTGCCTAGGCTTACCGATGATTTTGTTTACGGCTGCACTACAGCAGATACCGAAAGAATTGTACGAAGCTGCAGAACTCGATAACGCCAGTAAATGGGCAACGTTTAGAAGTATTACGTTCCCATCGATCACTCGCACCATCGTGCTGGTATTAATCATCCAGATCATTATGCAATTCCAATTGTTCGGACAAGCATTATTGATGACAAATGGCGGTCCAAATAACGCTTCACGCTCTATTGTCATGTTTATCTACGATGCGGGCTTCCGTCGCTGGGATATTGGTATGGCTGCTGCTGCCTCTCAAGTGTTATTTATTATTATCTTGATAGCCGCACTCGCCCAATTTGCCTTCAGCCGTAAGAAAGGGTAATCACAATGGATACAGTAAAAATGTCGACAAAAACCAATATCAAGGAAGATCAAGGCAAAGGTCGCTATAAAACGTTCCGCCCTGGGAGCCAAAAAGCGCTGAACCCTTGGTTGATTCTTACCATTATCTTCTCACTTTTAATGATTGCACCCTTCTTGTGGATGGTTGGGTTAAGTCTTAAAGATAACCAAGAATTGATGCTAGGTTCTGATGCAGTTTTTCACTTCCCATACACCTTAGAAAACTATGTAAACATCTTCCATAATTCGCTAGTTTTTCAATGGTTTATAAACAGCGTCATCGTGTCTCTATTTATGACACTTGGTGTACTTACTCTGTCATCACTGGCAGGCTATGCCTTTGCCCGTTTAGACTTTCCTCTGAAGAACGTCATTTTTGTCGTCGTTCTTATGGGGTTAGCCGTGCCAGAACAAGCGGTCATTATTGCTCGTCACCAAATATTCAGCCTTTTGCATCTACACAATACCTATGCTGGGCTTATTTTACCTGGGCTCTCTGCTCCGTTTGGAGTCTTTTTGATGACGCAATTTTTTAAAGCCATTCCCAAAGAAATTGATGAAGCGGCGATCATGGATAATGCCTCTAAATTCAAAATATTCTTTAAAGTGTTATTACCGTTAACGATACCAGCACAAGCGACGCTTGCGATATTAACGTTTTTAACATCATGGAACGATTACTTCTGGCCAATGATTTCGGCGACGGATAAATCGATGTATACCATCACTGTCGGGATTGCCTCTTCGCAAACTAACTTTGCGCAAACAGAAGGATTGGGATACTTAAGCTCTCAAGCCATCTTCTCGGCAATTCCAATTATCTTAGTTTACATCTTCTTCCAACGTCATATCGTAACCGCGGTTGCGGGCGGCGCAGTTAAACAATAAGGACATCTTTCTCACCCTACAAAGAGAAAGTTATTTTAATCAATAACATCAAAGAAACAGAAGGTTTATATAATGAAAACTAGAGTGAAAACATTAACGCTCGCCTTAAGCTGTCTGATGACCGCGGGAGCAGTACAAGCAAAAACAGAAATACAATTACAACGCTTCTTTGGTGCGTGTAACGCTGAGTACGGAAACTCAACCGACGTTGCTGACGCTTCGGGTGAATGTGGCATTATGACCACGCTACTGAATAAATTTCAAAAAGAAAACCCTGATATTGATTTGAAAGTATCGACTGTGGCATGGCCGGGCTACGACCAATTAACCGCACAAATGGCCGCTCGTACGCCACCAGATATTGTCACTATGCATGACTCAGTAATTTCAGATTATCAATCGCGCAAGTTGATTGTGCCTATTGATAAGTACCTGAAAGACGAAGGCATCAAGAAAAGCATCTTTACGCCAACGGCAACCCGTGGCGTTACCCGTGACGGACATTTTTATGGCCTACCTTTAGACACGTGGACGATGCTTTTCCACATTAATACCAAATTAATGGCCAAAGCAGGGTTAATGAAAGATGGCAAACCCGTGTTGCCTAATTCGCCAAAAGAACTACTTGAGCAAGCTCGTCAATTTAAAAAAGCGACGGGTAAACCTTACATGATCCAAAGTTTAAGTAATGAAACCGCAGCGTATGCACGTCTGTTTTATACGTATATGTTCCAACAAGACAGCGATTTCTTTGCTAACCCTAAGAAAGTGAAGTTAGTAACGCCTGAAGCTAAAAACGTCGTGAATCTATTCAAAACAATCTATGATGAAAACCTAACAACAAAACACATGGATTATCCAGCCACTGTTGCCGCATTTAGCCATGCTGAAGGTGGCATTCTGTTAAATGGTAACTGGTTGATTAGTGCTTACGATAAACAATCGAAAAACCCAAAAAGTCCACTATACCAATCGTATGATGCCGAACCTTATCCGTTCTTATACCATAAATCGAAATCGCACTTTGTGGACGGCCACGCTTGGGTAGTTCCGAATCAACAGCATTCAGAAGCCGAGCAAAAAGCCATCGGACGATTCTTTAAGTTCTTCAGCTCGCATGATTTTCAGTGGTCACGTACTGGACACTTACCAAGTGTCAGCTCTGTGTTGAAAACAAAAGAGTTCTTAGATCTGCCTCATCGTAAAGAAATCCTTTCGATTACCCAAACAGGTAAAGGCTTACCAAACGGTGTTAAACGTCAGTTTGCTGTGCAAGATATTATTGGTGAAGAGTTGGCTGCTGCCATCACGGGCGAAACTCCAGTAGAAGACGCTCTGCAATCGGCACAAGATCGCATCAACGATATGATGGCGAACCTGTAATTATCTCGCTTGCTTCATATACCTATAAAGCCATACTTCGGTATGGCTTTTTTATGAATATCTTTCCGCCAATGACTGTCACCAACGCATAAAATACAACCGTAAACCACATTATTTTTGTTTGAGAATCCATGCTTAGCTGCGGCTCATCAACACCTGTCTATTCTATCTAACTAAAAGATGCCTAAGAAATCGGTAGTGATTCAGCTGATTTTATTTACTTCGCTACAACTCACCGTTAGTCAAAATTACTCTGTTCAATAAACAAACTATTTAGCGATTTATCCACACTACCCAATCACCTCCTTAATAATGGATTCCGTGAGTGATAAGCTCAATTACGTGGCATGATAAATAAGAAACCTCCTCGCCGTACTTTACAACTTATTAGCTTCTCATTAGACGTAAAAAGCGCCCGATCATGGGCGCTTCATCTAGCATTACGAAATCTTTCTAAGCTACCTATGCGGCAGTGAACCATGGCGCGATATTGGATAGGTAAGAACCTATTTTCTAAGCTGCCTGTGCGGCAGTGAACGTCAAATTATTTTTTAAAAAAGTTTACGCGCTTTTCTAAGCTGCCTGTGCGGCAGTGAACCGACACGTCGAGCGGATACGGCAGGGTGTTTTTTTCTAAGCTGCCTGTGCGGCAGTGAACTTTACGTCAATTGCTATTCTGACTTACTTGGCTTTCTAAGCTGCCTGTGCGGCAGTGAACTAGAATAATATAGCACAAAAATGTCTAATACCAATCGCTTAACAGTAAAACCCTAGTTTGACCCTTTTTTTGAGATAATTTTTAAGTAACTGTTTTTATTGATTTTTATACATAGATAAAAATAAAGGGTCTGTCGCGTGATTCGCCGTTATAACAACAAAGCGGGGATGGGAAGTGGATTCAAGGCGAGCGCTAAGAGGTTCTCCCCCTTACGTGGGGAGTAAAAAGGTAAGCTTCAGCACTAAAGTCGTCACAGTTAACTTTGAATCTCAACTACGTCAGTAGACGACACTGACATTTGTGATGTAAAAAAGCCGCTAAAAGCGGCTTTTGATGATTTTCATATTACGAGGCTCAGTTGAGCTATTCTTTGCCGTACACGTTGTTTTCTTGCTCTTGTACACGGATGAAGGTGGTGCGTTTGGTAAGCTCTTTTAAGTGCTCGGCGCCAACGTAGGTGCAGGTTGAACGCACGCCGCCAAGTACATCTTGGATGGTGTTTTCGACACTGCCACGGTATGGCAATACCACGGTTTTTCCTTCCGCCGCGCGGTATTTGGCAACACCGCCGGAGTGTTTAGCCATCGCTGACTCAGACGACATCCCATAAAATTTCATGAAGGTTTTACCGTCTTTCTCAACTAGCTCGCCACCAGATTCGGTATGCGCTGCAAGCATACCGCCGAGCATCACAAAGTCAGCGCCGCCGCCAAACGCTTTAGATACATCACCTGGGCACGCGCAACCGCCATCACCGATAATGCGGCCACCAAGGCCATGCGCCGCATCGGCACATTCAATAATCGCTGACAACTGTGGGTAACCCACACCGGTTTTCACTCGCGTGGTACACACAGAGCCTGGGCCGATGCCGACTTTAACAATGTCAGCACCCGCAAGAATCAGCTCTTCGACCATATCACCCGTGACCACGTTACCCGCTGAAATCACTTTATCAGGAAAGGCAGCGCGAACGCGCTCAACAAATTCTACTAAGTGCTCAGAGTAACCGTTGGCAATATCAATACACACGAAGATAAGTTCATCGCTCAGTGCTAAGATTTGTTGGATTTTATCAAAGTCGCGATCCGAAGTGCCGGTTGAAACCATCACTTTATTTAAGGTGTTAGCATCGGCTTGCTTAACAAAGTCCGCCCACTGCTCCACCGTGTAGTGTTTGTGCACCGCCGTCATTACATTGTGCGCAGCCAATGCTGTCGCCATGTCAAAAGTACCGACAGAATCCATATTCGCGGCAATAACAGGTACACCAGACCATTGACGACCGCTGTGTTTGAATGTAAACTCGCGGGTTAAATTTACTTGAGAACGACTTTTAAGGGTAGAACGTTTCGGGCGAAACAGGACATCTTTAAAACCTAACTTAAGTTCTTGTTCGATACGCATTGTGCAATTCCTAGTCTGATTAACTACAGTGTCCCGCATAGTGCTTCGTGATTACGTTGGCAGACGTAAAAACTTTTCGGACACAAAAAAACCGGAGCGTTGGCAGACGCTCCGGTTTTCAGCATTATAGGCTCAGTTTTATTTCTCACAAGACTGATATTTGAAAAATTTTTGTGATACCATCAGCAAGAAAGCATACCCTGATCTTTCCTTTTCGATAAAACGTAAAAATATACTAAAAATCAATAGCTTAACATATAGCGCTTATTGGCTTTATTGTTAGCAAGAGCCGTATATTTTAGTAACAAGCCTTCCCTAATATGAATTTGTGACATTTATCACGCAAAATATCTTTATTTTACCCTGAAAAAAGCCTCTCGCTCGCTCATTTTTCATACAAAAACACCAAGAAAATTAATATCCCTAACCACACGGGGTTTATTTTTGCATTAAATCACTATATACCACTTAAAGCTTGGCATGATTTGCATACATTACGCCATCCAGAATACCCGATAACTCATTGTCAGTATCGATGTGAGTCGTCCTGTAGTCACTTAAGGAGATCAAATGATCAACGTTACCTTTTTTAGCGCGAAATCTTATGACCAATCGTCGTTTAATCAACTCGCCCATTCAGACGAATTTTGCCTGTCTTTTCATGATTTTCGACTCACAAAAAAAACCGCAAAAATGGCTCATGACTGTCAAGTAGTGTGCGCTTTTGTCAATGATGAATTGGACGCGGATGTGCTCGAACAGCTACACAAAGGTGGCACTCAGCTTATTGCAATGCGTTGCGCTGGGTTTGATAAGGTCGATTTAGACAAAGCACGTCAATTAGGCATGCAAGTCGTGCGTGTCCCAGCCTACTCTCCAGAAGCCGTTGCCGAACATGCCATTGGCCTGATGATGTGCCTTAATCGTCGCTACCATAAAGCGTATCAACGCACCCGTGAAGCGAACTTCAACCTTGAAGGTTTGGTCGGATTTAACTTCCATGGCAAGACCGCTGGCGTGATTGGTACAGGTAAAATTGGCGTCGCTGCGATTCGGATTTTACGAGGTTTAGGGATGCGTGTGTTGTGCTATGACCCATTTGAAAACCCAGATGCCCTAGCATTGGGGGCAGAATACATCGCTCTTGATGAGCTCTATGCACAATCTGATATTATCAGTTTGCATTGCCCACTCACGAAAAACAACCAACACTTACTCGACAAATCAGCTTTTGAAAAAATGAAAGATGGCGTCATGATCATCAACACCAGTCGCGGAGGATTGCTCGATTCCGTTGCCGCCATTGAAGCTCTAAAACAAGGACGGATTGGCTCGTTAGGCTTAGATGTATACGACAACGAAAAAGATCTGTTCTTTCAAGATAAATCCAATGATGTCATTACTGACGATGTGTTTAGACGTTTATCTTCATGCCATAATGTGTTGTTTACTGGGCATCAGGCGTTTTTAACCGAGGACGCTCTACACAATATTGCACAGACGACGTTAACCAGTATCCGCGCATTTATGACAGGCGAGCGCTCAGGCAATGAGTTAATTGACTAATGCACTCTCCCATGGCGTACCGCTAATTAACGAATTGACGTAAATGAGCAATTAAGTCACTCGCGAGTAAGCCTCTTTCCCCCTGTAATGCGGCGTCTTTATCCGCCGCGTTACTATGGATCCATACGCCAACTTGCGCAGCACTAAACAGGTCTAACCCTTGCGCCACCAGCGATGTGATTACCCCGGTAAGAACATCGCCCATGCCACCTGTTGCCATGCCCGGATTCCCCGCTGTACACACTAAGAGCTGCTCACCATCGTATACCAAAGTGCCTGCGCCTTTTAATACAATCACCCCTCCGTAACGTTCGTGCAATGAACGTACAGCTTTAAAACGATCCGCTTCGACAAACGCCACACTGGCACCTAGCAAGCGCGCCGCTTCCGCAGGATGTGGCGTCATAATACGGTTATCATCGTAATGAGGAGTGTGCGCTAAGAAAAACAATGCATCAGCGTCCATCACTTTGGGTTGTGCTCGTTCGGCCACGCAATCAAACCAATACTTGCCAGTTTCACCTTTTCCCAAACCTGGCCCGATACCAATCACGTGACACCAATCTAATCGAGACTTGGCGACATCAGACTGCCAGTCGATACTCATCACTTCCGGTATCGTAGTTAGTAGTGGCATGACGTTATGCCCATGCAAAGCCACCGCCGTTAAGCCACTGCCAACTCGCGCACACGCTTGCGCCGCTAACAGCATAGCGCCGCCCATACCGATGTCCCCTCCCACTAGCAATGTTTTGCCATGCGAACCTTTATGGGCACACGCCTCACGTTTGGGTAAATGTTCATGTACGCAACGCGCTTCGATTGCTTGCATTGACGGCTCGTTTTGTTCATCAAATACATCCGAGACACCAAGCCCCGCAAAGTGCAACTGGCCAGTATATTCACGCGCTTGCCCGGTTACCAAACCTTGCTTCATTCCGATAAAACTGATGGTGTGACTCGCCCGCACCGCTACCCCAAGTACGGCCCCGGTGTCGGCATTCAATCCAGAAGGAATATCGATAGACACGACCGGTTTTTGACTCTGATTAATGATATTAATCAGCCCATACGTGGGTTCGCGTACCTCACCACTTAGTCCGATACCAAGCAAACCATCAATGATGAGATCCACATCGTCAGGAATTTCATCATCAAAGGGGTACACCTCACCACCTTTATCGACCCATTGATAATAAGCACGTAAAGCATCACCTTGTAGATCATCAGGGTTGCTTGAATGCCAAACCGTGACTCGTTGGCCCATATTTTTTGCCACATTAGCCACAATGTAACCATCGCCACCATTATTTCCTCCGCCACAACAAATCAACCAATGCTGTGAGGTTGGGTATTGCGCAAGCGCGACAGTAAATACGGCTTGCCCGGCTCTTTCCATTAAAGCAAACATCGGTAAGCTTTTCATCTGAGCAGATGAAGCTTCACCCTTTTTGACTTGCTGCGCAGTATAAAAGCGACTTGGGAGAGGCATATGACCACCTATAAAAAACGGAAAATGACAGACACTATGTAACTAAATGGACACCATGCTAAATGTTTTTTGACGATAATTCTTTGGGTTAGCGATTATTTTCTTTCACCATTAATGAAGCGAGCGCTTCTGATGTTGCATCTTCAATGGATAAAAATAATGACTTAACCTGCCCTGTCGGGTTTCGCATCGGGTTCAAAGTAATATTTTGATACATGAAATCGGCTTGTTGAGTAATAGGCCGAACATTTCGGCATTTGAACAAATACGGGCGTTGTTGCCAGGTAATAAAGCTACGACATCCTAAGTCATAAACAGGTTTAGCTTTGAGACGAAACCAATGCTCAGGAATTTCAGGAAACACTTCAAATAAGGTTTTACCAATCACATCACCTGCTTGTTTGCCACTGTGATGAGTCATAAATCCGTTCCACACTTGAATAGTAAAGTCTTTATCTAATACCACTAGACCCATATCGACATTCTGTACCATATCGACCATCCAGTGAAATTGTTCAAATTCTGCCGGCATTGAAAGCATTAAAAATCCTCCATTAGATAAGACAACTTATCATCTAGTAACGGTAGCGATTCATCCACAAACATAAAGAGTAAATCACAGCGGATCGACGTTTGATCAATGTTATAGCTGACTTCAAACGTCATGGTTTTTGAAAAAGAACCCGTGGTTGATTTAATGATGTTATCGATCGATATATGTTGTCCAAGTAATACCGGAGAACTTTGGAAAAAACGCACTTCCGCTTGTTGACCTAGACCATTGAGAAAAGAGCCAACCAAAATATTGGAGACATCCATCAGCAATTCCAGCTCTTGCAGTTCTTCACTCTCCGCTGGCACCTGCATTAACTGTTTTAAGTCTGACACACTAGAATCACTGAGTAACACCAATGCCTCGCCCGCGATACCTTCGCCGCTGAAGCCTTGACATACCCCTGAGACTTGGTCGTTATCGGCCAAGTCACGCAGCGCCATGTGCAGTTCACTCACTTCAAAAATATTCACGTTCGGCAGCGGTAAATGCACAAACACATCAAAATGGCGCGCTAACGCATCCGCTGCCCGTCCGATCGACACGTTCGCCACTTCCATGTAAATATCACGACGCTTCAAAATCGGTAATTCAAGTGTCGTGGGGGTTACGATTTGTGTTTGCTGAGGTGGGTTAATCACCTCTTTAAGCACAAGATTCAGTGTGCTTTTATCGAGTGGTTTTTGAATGAAAGCTTTGGCGCCGAGCGCTAATACGCGTTCTTTGGCTTTAGGCTGAATATCGCCTGAAACCACCACGACAGGGGTTTCAATACCACGCTTTTTGAGCTCTTCTAATGTGCCATATCCATCGAGCTCTGGCATGGTGAGATCCAAAAACATCAATTTAAACTCTTTTTGTTCAAATTGCTCTAACGCATCCACCCCGTGAACTGCAAACGTAATATCGGCGTTCAACGAAGCGGGTAAGGAACGTGCCATTTGTTTTCTAACTAATGCGGAATCATCGCAAATGAGGACGGGGAAAGACATGCCACCACCTTATGGTCATCTATGGTTAAGAAATAATACACCACAACCTACTAAATTAGCAGGTTAACACACAAAAACACCCATTTTTTCATAAACTTATATCGACAAGATTTATAACAATATTTTGAATTAACTAAGCTATTATCAGGTAGTCTCTCAATTATGCAGAGCAGGCGCATTTCTAAACATAGATGACCCATAACCAAAATGCCTTGTTATGGGACAATAATCTGACATCTATCACGGCTCACCCATCAAGCTCACAACCATCTCATTGACGAAAAAAACAAAATATTGCTAAGTTAACCAAAGGAAAGAACGAACAAGGAGAATCCTATGAAAAAATATAATCAGCGCATCCACTCACCACTTAGATTCATCATTCGCGCTCAGCGCGCTTTTTTTCATATAAAAAGGATTCTACACCGTGAACCAACTTTCACAGCAAACCATCACATCATTCGTCGACGCTGACTTACAAAGCTATGATTTAAATACACTGCCAATTAACCCTGCCCAAGCACATCAATGGCTACAAGGCGAATTTCTGGACGAGTGGCATGAACTCAATCAACCCAAGGTAATGCAAGCACGACATGACTATTTTAATATAGAAAATACCACACCCGACGACTATCAAGAGTATTGTATTGCCTTAAGTCAAACACAATCGATTATCTGTGGCATTCGCCATAAAGGGGGGAATCCACATCAACCGTTTATTCAGGTACGCCCCAATTTTGTGATAGAGCATACCCAGCAACTGGCGGCTATACAGGCGGCCACTGATGATCTGTTTCGTGCATTTCACCCACAACACTTGGTCTTTTGGCGCTCAGCACCATTACCTCAATGCCACATTGAAGCGCAATATGTGGTAGCGCACGCCAACACTATTATCGCTCAATTAGCATGGCCGCAAGAAAGCGACATACAACTGAAAACCGTTGAAGATAATGATTATTATGCTTGGTATGATGCTATCTACCGTCAGTTTCATCTTGACACCCCGTCATTGAAGGATCGCGTCCAACAAAACTCAGTCGACGAGTTTGCAGAAGCTCAGCAGCAAGGTTTGCTGTACTTCATTTATTTTAAGCAACAGAGAGTCGGGCTCATTTCTGCGCAAAGGGATGAGTTACTCGGTCATCCTGGTGTGTACTTTAATGAAATATTGCTGGATAAGCCTTGGCGAGGACTTGGTCTCGCTAAAGCCGCGCAAAGGCAATTTATTGTCCAAAATGTCTCTAAAAACGATGTGGTTTGGGGAACAATTAATACAGGCAACATTCCCTCAATTCACACCGCTTATGCCAATCAACGTCGCAGTATTCGTTATGAGTGCTTTTATCCAATCAATAGGCGTGATGGTGACGTGTTCTAACACACTGCTGCACAAACCATTATGGATAACAAGAACCAACGAGGATAAGAAAAAGGCGTCACTGAATCAGTGACGCCTTGTTTATTTTGAGCTATGCCGCACCGGCTATGACACATTTGTGGGTGTGGCACTGTCCGCATTTTGCATCGAGTGACGCACTGAGAGCTTAATACTCGTCATGTATTCTTGATAACGAAACCACAAATAGGTCGCAACGATTGAAAAGAATAAATAGGACAGCGCGAACACGAAGGGAGATGACATTAAGTTTGCAGACACCCCCCACATAACGCCGACCACGGTCACCGTGATTTTGGCAAATAAACCACACATCAATAATGCGAGCGCTAATTGTGGGAATTTCGAGCTACGGAATGCAAACCAGTGGCAACAACCGACCGCCAAACTTGATACACCTAAGCCCAATAAAAAGGCACCAATATGATCAGCAGCCAAGACCCCAGCCAACAATGACACCATTAAAATAATGAAATATTTCATAACAGTCACCTAACCGCTCGTGAAAAAAGGAAAATAAAAGGTTTATTCACACTAACGTTAAGACCTGGTTAACTTAATTTTACTAGCTGTGACATGGAATACCAACATAAAGTGGTATAGAAACTGTGACAATTTATGTCTATGTGGGGAAGTGAGAGCGTTAGCATGGATGAGGATAATCTAACAAAAAGCAGCAGATAAACCTTGGTTCAAAACCTTATGCAAAAATAACGTTTACGCTACTTTTGCATAAGGCTCTGTCCCACTATGTTTTGCTTTACGTACGTAGCTACCTTTGCCTTTTTTCGCTTTCTCTACACGGGTTTTAAATATTTTACTGGTCACTAGTGCTTTTAACGCATTATCTTGGATTTGACCACGTCCCCACTCTAAACCAACACTGTCCGTGCTAGTGGTGCTCTTCTTACTCATGACTTATACCTATTTTCGTTAAAGATGACATTTCATCGCAGTGAATATTCGCGTTTCATAGGCAATTGTCAATAGCTAGCTCACTTATTTTATGTGGGTATCAGCAAACCATTACACTAAATATGTAACCGAACACAAACTTTTACAGTTAATACCGCGGTATAAGTACCCAATTAGACAAGATATTATTGACAACTGTTCTGATTACTCTAGACTCATCAGCAGCTAGAAAAAAAGTTCTTTGTATACACATTGTTTCGTTGGATTACTTGTAACTCCCCCGTCGTGTCGTACGCAATAGCAATTTACTTTTCCACGCTATGGGCGCCGTGATAGGCCAACATTTAAAAATTATTTAGGATATATACTATGTCTACTCCAGTTACTGGTACTGTAAAATGGTTCAACGAAACTAAAGGCTTCGGTTTCATCAAACAAGAAAACGGCCCAGACGTTTTCGCACACTTCAGCGCTATCCAAGGTGACGGTTTCCGTACTCTTGCTGAAGGTCAACAAGTTGAGTTCGTTATTACTCAAGGCCAAAAAGGCCCTCAAGCTGAAAGCATCAAAGTAGTATAATCTAGTTTTACTTTTTGATTTCTTAAAATAGCCAGCGCAAGCTGGCTATTTTTTTATCTTCAATTTAATGAAATTAGGATGCGCCTCAAATATCGATGGTATGTATCAATGCCTGACGTTCAAAACCACCCATCCTTAGATCACACCTACCCAGCTCGCTAAGTTTGCATGTCACTGCCTACTTTGTTGGTTCTTCTTCCTCAACCGGTAACTCGGGTAGCGGCGTATACTTGGCATGTTCAACCAAACCTGGAAATGCCTCTGAAAATAACACCATAAAATCATGACGAATCAGTTGTTCAAAGTGATTAGCACGTTCTGTTGGGCAAAAAACACGGACATGCAATTGTTGCTCACCTGCCGTATGGCTAAAAATTTCAATATGCGGCTCAGAACTCGGTAAATCTATCCCTGAGTGTTTTTCAATCATGCTGTTGTAACGACGTGCAACGTCAATGAAATGGGCAAAGTGCACATCAATACATGCTTGCAAATGTGGAATAAGCGGATATAAATTAACAAAATGCGGCACGATCATTGTAAAGTTATGAAACACGTAGCGCTTCATAAAGTTTAAATTCTTCACTGGGTAAGCAAAAAACATACTATTGGGTAACGTCGCCGTTTTACCCGTATAGTGATACTGCCCATGTAATAAGTCGATTTCTTGAATCACGGTCGCCATAATATTGTGTTCGATGACCTCGCCACTCAACTGACCGACTTCTATCCAGTCCCCAATTCGAAATGAGCGAGAACTGGCGCGCTGAATTGAGCCGGTAAAACACAAAATAATTTCTTTCGAGGCGACAACGATAGCAACAGCAATCGCTGTTACTGATAACGCAAAATTACTGATTTCTGATTGCCACAATACGAATAAAATCAGTAAGGTTCCCGCAAAAATGCCATTTTTAGTTCGTGACATCCACGCTCGTTGGTCATCACTCAGAAATGCCACATCACCTCGAATAAGGTTTAGCAAAGTCCGTCTAGTAAACCAAATCACTAATAAAATTAGCGATGTAAACAATAGCTTGTGTGCCATTAAAAAGTCATATGCGGTGTAAATGTTTTCCATTAAAGCCTCTAAAACTCTCATCGTTTCGTTAATGTACTTGAGAATACAGGCAAACTCTCAAATTGAATCCTAAGAAATATATTGCCCGTGGAATTTCCATACTGTCGATTATCAAGCGTCTAATGATTAATAAATCGCAATGATCAGAGAAGTGGGTAAGTATAGTCAATCACTATAAGATGGCGCGGATTGTATCACTATTATTAGAAGTGTCATGGCTTTCATGTCGTTATCTGAAAAGATTGTATGATTTTTTATTGCAAAGCGCTTTACCGCTAATAAAGACACAAAACTGGCGGTCAGAAACCTTAACCACCTCATGTATATTAACTTCCAATTTCAGTAACAACTTCGCGACTCATCACACCCTAACAGAAACACTATAGAAACCGATAACCACAATCATTATGCTAAGAGAACGATATACGAAGTACGTAACATTGTGCGGTGTCAAAACGATAACCATGCAACCAAGAGCTGTCAGTAATGACATGAGCAGAAGGATTGCTTCTATGGCGCGATTTTTACAGATTGATTGGGTGATTGATCTCGTTTGTCCATGGAGCTTTATTGGTTACCAAAAACTCGAGCAAGTCTTAGCACAGTTAGACGATGATATTCACATCGACTTTCATTGGCACCCGTTTGAAATTAATCCGAGCTTGCCAAGCGGTGGTCATGGCTTGGTCGCTCACTTGATGCAGAAATATAATCTTAGCGCATTAGCCGCACAAACTTGCTTGCAACGTGCAACCCAACATAGCCAACCACTGCCCATACCTTTCTCTCTTGATAGCGACACACACATCTATAATACAAGAAAGGCTCATCAACTATTGTTGTGGGCTGCAAAATATAACAAGCAAGCGGCATTAGCGCGCGAGTTATATCATGCTTACTTTGTTCAACATCTTCCCTTAGATGACAGCCAAGTATTGCTCACTATCGTGTCTCACGTTGGTTTAAATCGCCAAGAGGCGGCCATAGTTCTAGCGGATGATAATTGGAGCCAGGCGGTGATTAATATTGAGACGCAATGGATAAAAGCAGGTATTGATGCCGTCCCAACGATGATCATTAACCGTTCAGAGATTGTGTCTGGGGAGTTTGATAGTGCCACGCTTGGCAAAACATTGACCGATGCGGTTAGTCAATATTTGCTAAATACCCGACATTAATCGCTAACTTTCCTGCTTTTTGCACTTCATCACAATGCATTGATTTCAAATAAAAATATTTAACATTGGCAACATAGATCTCAATTCAAATTCTTGAAAAGCCTTAACATAACGGCCTCTGTAACCCCCTACTACACCATAAAAATAATGAGGAAACTTACCGATGAAACCATCTAGAAAGTGGTTAGTGTCAGCATGTGTAATTGGCGCTCTAAGCTCAGTGAGTGCAATCAGTCAAGCCAAGCAAGTTGAAGTGCATGATCCTGTGATGGCGAAAGAGGGCGACACTTATTATGTCTTTAGTACCGGCCCTGGGATCCCGTATTACTCATCAAAAGATATGGAGCACTGGAAAAAAGCAGGAAAGGTATTTAAAACTGAACCTAAATGGGCACGACGCGTTGCACCAGACTTTGATGGTCATTTATGGGCTCCAGATGTTATCCATCATAACGGTAAATTTTACGCCTTTTATTCTGTGTCTGCGTTTGGTCAAAACACCTCTGGTATTGGCGTCAGTATCAATAAAACCCTTGATCCCAATTCAAAAGACTATCAATGGGTAGATCAAGGTATTGTTCTAGAATCTGTCCCTAATCGTGATAATTGGAATGCGATTGATCCCGCGGTAACCTTTGATGATGATGGCACACCATGGATGAGCTTTGGCTCTTTCTGGGGGGGATTGAAATTAGTCAAACTGGATCCAAGCTTGACGCGTATTGCCGAGCCTGAAGAATGGTATAACTTAGCGCATCGGGATCCTAAAGAGAGCCCTCCGGATGCCATTGAAGCACCATTTATCTTTAAGAAAAATGGCTATTACTATCTCTTTGCCTCTTTCGACTTATGTTGTCGTAAAATGGACAGCACTTATAACATTCGTGTTGCCCGTAGTAAGGACATCAAAGGCCCTTACTTAGATAAAGACGGCAAATCTATGATGGACGGCGGCGGCTCGTTGGTTTTAAAAGGCAATAAAAACTGGGTAGCGCTCGGACATAATGGTGCGTACACCTTTAATGGCAAAGATTACTTAGTATTCCACGCCTATGAAACCGCCGATAATGGCATGCAAAAGTTACGTATCCTAAAAATGGGATGGAAAAACGATTGGCCAACCGTGAATCCAAAAGATCTCGACCGTAATACCACTGAATTAGTACGCTAATAACGTGAAGTCGATGAATCATAAAAAAAGCTGCGTATGAACGCAGCTTTTTTATTGAGTGCTGTAAATCTTTCCGCTATAAGCAAATCTTAATGCACTGGGGCATCGGTATCTGCAGAGAACTTACCAAAGTAATGCTCTAGAATTTCCGGAGTTAACTCCCCTTTTTCTTCTAGGCGTTTTAGCTCAGCAACAATGGCTTGTTGCTCTTCTAACGTTGGTAATTTTTCTTCCTCTTCACCAATACTCTCTTGCGAAATTTGTGCTAGTTCTTGTTCAAAATCACTCATAACTATAACCCTATCCGTATGTTTGTCAGGGAGTTTATCCAACTCCCTGAATGCTGACTAGAGTTTAAATGTTCCCACTGTGCGATCAAGACGTGCAGACAATTCTTTTAGCGAAATACTGGCATCAGCTAATTGTTCAGCCGTTGTTGTGGTTTCTTCGTTGATAGAATTAATCTCTTCGATATTTTGATTAATGGTATGTACTACGGTTGATTGCTCTTCCGTTGCCGTTGCCACCTGAATATTACGATCTGAAATTTCATGAATACGCGTGGATATTAACTGCAATACTTCAGCGGTTTCATCCGATGCTGCCACACCATCACGCGAAACCAGTTTACCGGCTTCCATCGCTTCAACCGCATCTTTGGCATCTGATTGTAGTTGGGTAATCATTTTCTGAATTTCATCGGTAGACGTTGCAGTACGCCCAGCTAAGTTACGAACTTCATCGGCAACCACCGCAAAACCTCGTCCTTGTTCACCAGCACGTGCAGCTTCAATCGCCGCATTGAGGGCCAGTAAGTTGGTTTGCTCTGAAATACCACGAATTACCTCAAGAATAGTACCAATCTCAATCGTCGTTGACGCGAGTTTCTCAACCACAACTCCGGTACTTTCAATATCGGTTGATAAGCGTCCAATCACTTCTTTAGCACGGCCAACGACTTCAGTACCAGACACAGTATCTGATGTGGCTTGGTTGGCGCTTTCAGCAGCGGTCGATGCGTTCGAGGCAATCTCACTGATCGTTGCGCCCATCTCATTAATTGCGGTCACCACTTGCAGCGTTTGGTCACGTTGAACTTGACTATTATCATGCGTATGTGACGCTTTCTCCGCGACACTCAGTGCCGCTTTCTGTAATTCATTACTGGTTTCGGCCACTTCACGAATCGAGAGATGAATTTTTTCAACAAAGCTATTGAACCCTTTAGAAAGTTGCGCTATTTCGTCTTGTGTTTCAATAGTAATGCGCTGGGACAGATCTCCTTCTCCTTTGCCTAAATCGGTAAAGCGCTTAGCTAATTGGCGAATAGGGTTCACAATACTGTTACCGAGCCAAATACCACCCAGAATAAAGACAATAGCAACAATGATGGTGGAGAAGATTAAACGATGAGTTACCGCATCCATGTCAGCAAAGATCTCGGCTTTTGGGACCACACCGACCACAAACCAATCCATGCTTTTTACATACAAGCTGGAGACAAACATATCTTCACCATCATGCTCGGTTTCGATCAAATTAAAGCCTGTTTTCTGTAGTAATGTACTCGCACCATTGCCATAAAGTTGACTTAACGTGTCACCCACTTTGCTCTTAGTACGGTGAATTTTCACTTTACCTTGCGCATCAGCTAAGTATACGTAGCCAGTCTTCTGGATCTGGAAACTGTTTAAGAAGTTAACCATGTCATCCATAGACTTAGACACGCCCGATAACGTGCCGTCACTCACTGATTGGTAGTTAACAAACATTTTGACCGTGCCATCTTTCTCTTGGAAAATGCTCACTAAATTCTTTTGATTGGAGTTGACGAAGTTGTAAAACCAGCTATCTTGCTGGTGATTTAAACGGCGTAAAAAACCGTCTTGGTTCCAATAGTCACCGGTGTCACGATTGGCAACCGAGGCATCATTTAAGCCATACTGCTTAACGACATTTTGTAACTCTTGAACCAATACTTTTTGATCATCATCACTTATCGGATCGCTTTTGACCGCTTTCTTAACATATTCACTACTCGAAAGCTGCTCTGCCGTATTTTGTAAAGTGAGGACTTGATCATTCACTTTATCGCTGATTTCTTTTAGCATCGAAGGCAACTCAACATCGATAAGACGATGGCGTAACACATCGTGAGTCTCACGCTGAGCAATAAATCCCAAAACCATGGTTGACGCCAGCACAGCTAACGTCATGCCGATGATCACTTTCTGCTTTATACTTATTCGATTGAATAGAAACATTCTTTGCCCCTAGGCTGCTAGTTTTCTTCGTATCATTATAACAATCACTAAGTATTCCCACCGATTTTATGAGAACTCTCATAAACGCCAGTGTAAAATTTAGTAAAAGAAGCGGATTGTATATTAATCGTATGCGAATGTTTATCCTTCTTAAGGGTAAGAATATAATACAACCGATTACATTATGATTTTTTTTGTTATGCTCCGTTATTAAGATGAAAACGGAACTTTTTTAGGTTCTATCGCACTAATAGATGAATAAACTCAGAGACTAACGTGTTATGCAGTCAGAAATTTTTCAAAAATTACAGCAATATCTCAATCAACAAGTAGTCGGACAATCTTCGCTAGTTGAACAATTACTTGTTGCGCTACTTGCCGA
This sequence comes from Vibrio palustris, assembly GCF_024346995.1. Lineage (NCBI taxonomy): Bacteria > Pseudomonadati > Pseudomonadota > Gammaproteobacteria > Vibrionales > Vibrionaceae > Vibrio > Vibrio palustris. The sequence goes on from NZ_AP024888.1 coordinate 951,765, forward strand.
TGGCCATATTTTAGTTGAAGGTCCACCTGGGTTAGCCAAGACCCGTGCTGTTAAAGCATTAGCGCAATGCATTGAAGGACGCTTCCATCGTATTCAATTTACCCCAGACTTATTGCCCGCTGATTTAACCGGTACGGATATATTCAGACCAGAGACTGGGGAGTTTACTTTCCAAGCTGGACCTATCTTTAACTCTCTGGTTCTCGCTGATGAAATCAACCGCGCCCCCGCCAAAGTACAAGCTGCAATGCTTGAAGCCATGGCGGAAAAACAGATTACGGCAGGCCGTAAAACCTATGCGCTGCCAAAGCTATTCTTAGTCATGGCGACCCAGAATCCGATCGAACAGGAAGGGACTTACCCACTTCCAGAAGCGCAGTTAGACCGCTTTTTGATTCACCTTGATGTCGACTATCCTCAGGCAGAAGATGAGCTGGCGATTCTGCGTTTAAATCGCGGCGAAGCAAAAGGCGAACACACTTCGAGTGTCCCTCATGTGACTCAAGAACAAATTTTCTCTGCCCGCCAAGATGTATTGAATATTCATATGGCAGAGTCGATTGAGAATTATCTGATTCGTTTGGTTATGGCCACTCGCCAGCCCGAGAAATACGATGCAAAATTAGCGCAATGGATTGATTTGGGCGTCAGCCCACGTGCGACCATTGCGCTGGATCGCTGCGCCCGCGCTCATGCTTGGTTACAAGGCCGTGATTTTGTTAGCCCAGCAGATATTCAAGCGATGATCTTTCCAGTATTGCGACATCGTTTGGTCTTGTCTTATCAAGCCCAAGCAGAAAATATTCATCCTAATCAGGTAATTGCTCATTTAATGTCTCTAGTAGGTAGTGCGTAAGGAGAAGTAGATGACAGACACACTGCCAGAACATGCCGATGGCGTTCATTTGTGTGTGGATGAATTACTGCCATATCGGCTGCACACTCCTCGGTGGTTGCCACCGGCTAAAAGCTTATGGTCGCAGCTATTAGGGCAGCATCAAAGTAAGCAGCTCGGCCGTGGGATGGACTTTGCTGAAGTTCGTCAATACCAGCCGGGGGACGATATTCGCTCCATTGATTGGCGTGTCATGGCCCGTACCGGCAAACCGCATACGAAATTGTTTACTGAAGAGCGCGAGAAACCGACGATCTTGTATATCGACCTAAGTTCGTCAATGCAATTTGGCTCTTCATTAATGCTCAAGTCTGTACAGGCCAGCCATGTGGCGAGTATTTTGAGTTGGTTAGCGGTGGGCGAGCATGATCGTGTTGGTGCTGTAATCGATACAGGCGTGACGTTGATTGAAATAAAGCCAGTTAGCCGACAAAAAGGGCCGCTGCAAATCATCGCGCAATTAGTCAAAGGCCAAGAGAGCGCACTGAAATCTATCGCATCTGGCTCAGCACACTCCATGGAAAATGGACTACAAGCGTTACATCGTTTATGCCCGAAGGGTTGTGATGTCATCGTCATCAGCGACTTTATACGCTATGACACCAGTTTAAAACCCTTACTGGGGCAAATAAACCGTCGTAATCGCTTAAAATTCATTCACATTTATGATCCGCTAGAAGTCGGAGACACACGTTTTCGCGGCGCTGAATGGGTTAGCAATGGTAAAGATACGCGCTGGCTCAACTTTTCCGCATTAAATACTAGGAATGGGATCAAAAAAGCCTTTGAATCTCATCAAGAAAAACTAGAATTACTGTGTCAATCTATGGGCATAGATTACCGCTCTATTTCCAGTGGTACGCCTTTACTTAAACAACTAGCCGGATAATAAACTATGCAAAAATCTTCATCGACTCCATTACCATTGCTGGATGTGCACCTTCCGGATGCGCCTTCTTGGTTACCTCTAGCATGGGGATGGTGGGCTGTGGGTAGTGGCATTGTGCTTATCGTACTCATCAGCGCTTTAAGGCTTCGTTGGAAACGTAAAAAATTAGCCCCAAAAAAAGCCGCTTTGCGTTTGCTTGATCCTAGCTTTGGCTCACAATCGCCTTCTTCTGCCATGGAGTTAGTCCGTCAAGCAGCATTTTGCTACTTCCCGCGTAATGAAATTGCTCACCTTACCGGTAAAGACTGGTACGCCTTTCTTGATGAACAGATTGGCCGAAACGTTTTTATGGTTAATGAAGCACAATGGCAACAAGCCTTGTATAAAAAACAAACTAGTGAGCAAGCTTCAGCGTTAGTAGACAATTGCTATCAGTGGGTGAATGAAGCGTTACCACCAGCAAAAAGGAGAAAAGAAAAAGGTGGCAAACATTGAACTCGTATGGTGGTGGGCACTATGCCTACTACCACTCCCATTATTGATTTATAAATGGGTACCAGCACGCCAAACACACGCAGCCATTACTCTGCCCTATCTTCCCGCTCAATCTTCGCTGCCAACCTCCAATGGGTGGTTGACTAAGGGGCTGGTTGTCGCTATCTGGGTATGCTTACTGCTCGCAGCAGCTAGACCAGTTTGGTATGGGGATCCTGTCTATGTATCTCCTAAGCACCGCGATATGATGCTAGTGGTCGATCTTTCTTACTCCATGAGTGAAAAAGACATGCGCGATGGCGATGACTATATTGACCGTTTAAGCGCCGTTAAACATGTGCTTAAAGACTTTGTGGCGAAACGTAAAGGTGACCGGTTAGGATTGATTTACTTTGCCGATCACGCGTATTTACAAACTCCCCTAACGTTTGATTTGAACACTGTTGAACATCAAGTCGACCATGCCGTACTCAAACTTATTGGGACAAAAACGGCGATGGGCGAAGGCATAGGGCTTGCGACGAAAAACTTTATCGATGGTAACGCGCCGCAACGTGTCATGATTTTACTCAGTGATGGCAGCAATAACGCTGGTGTAATGGGCCCCATAGAAGCGGCCAAAATTGCCAAAAAATACCATACCACGATTTACACGATTGGCGTTGGCGCTGGTGAAATGACAGTGCGTAGCTTATTCGGCGCTCGTAAAGTTAATACCGCAAAAGGCCTCGATGAAAAGACCCTCAAACAAGTGGCGAAGATGACAGGCGGTCGGTATTTCCGCGCTCGTGATGCTCAAGATCTTCAAAATATTTACGACAGTATTAATCAATTAGAGCCCGTTAAGAAAGCCGCGCAAACATGGCGCCCACAAACCGAATGGTTCGGTGTGCCGCTCGCATTGGCGCTGCTACTTTCTGTTGTACTTATGGTTTTAAGGAGAAATCATGTCTGATTTCGTATTCTTACACCCCCATTGGTTATGGGCATGCTTACCTTTGGCAATCCTAGTCATTTGGTTGGCCATGCCGAATAAACAAGCCTCGCTGATTGCACCACACTTAGCGTCGGCTTTGGGCATTGCGAACAAAAAAAAGCAGTCGGGCTTTATCGCTCTGCTAGCGATAAGTTGGCTATTCGCCGCTATCGCACTGGCCGGGCCAAGCTTTGAAAAACAAGCGCGTCCCACTTTTTCAAATAATAGCGCGCGCGTATTGGTCATGGATATGTCTCGTTCGCAATACGCTACCGATTTATCACCAAACCGCTTAACCCAGCAGCGTTATAAAGCTTTGGATCTTCTCAAAGGTTGGCGTGATGGGGTAACCGGATTAGTGGCTTTTGCTAAAGGCGGTTATACCGTTAGCCCAATGACGAGTGATACTCGCACGATTACCAATTTAGTGCCTGAGCTATCACCCAAAATAATGCCTGATCAGGGGGCGAATGTAGTCGCGGGGGTCAAGCAAGCCATCAAGCTCATGACCGATGCCAAGGTACCTAGCGGCGATATTATTCTCATGACCGATAGTATTGATAAGCAACAAAGCCAAGCACTGCAAACACTCTTAAGCGGGACGCCTTGGCACTTAATCGTACTCGGGGTAGGAACCGCTTCTGGCGCACCTATTCCATTAGACAATGGCTCAATGCTACAAGATCAAGGTCATACTGTTATCGCTAAAATGAATACGACAACTATGCAGGCGTTAACATCATCACTTGGCGGGCTTTATGTCCCCTATCGTGGCGATGGTAAAGATATCGATACGATTTTAAGCCATACCCAAAGTGTCTCAGCATTAACAGAAAGCCAAGGAGGACAAACGGTGACAGAGCATGCCAATAACGGTTATTGGATTGTACTGATTTTGCTTGTGCCAGCCTTATTGCTCTTTCGTCGAGGGGTAGTGTTTGCCGCGTTTTTAGTTATTACACCTTGGATGATGCCACCATCAGCTCAAGCCTCCGCATTTTTGACGGCGGATCAACAAGCGCATCAAGCGTTTCAACACAAGCAATACCAGCAAGCCGCGCAGCAATTCACTAACCCAGAATGGCAAGGGGTCGCACGCTATAAAGCCGGCGATTACCAAGGCGCGATCGACAGTTTGTCTAAAGTCAAACAGCCTGACAACAATACGCGTTATAACCTAGCCAACGCCTACGCACAGGCCGGCGATCTCAATAAAGCCAAAGCACTTTACCAGCAAGTGTTAAAAAGCGATCCTCACAATCAAGATGCGAAAAAAAACCTATCTGTCGTGAAACGTGCTCAGCAGCAACGTCAAAAGCAACAGCAACAGCAACAGCAACAGCAACAGCAACAGCGCAATTCTAAATCCGATCGCAACAACAAAGGGAATAAACAACCGTCATCGTCTGATTCGCAAAAAAATCAATCGAAGCGCTCTGAGCCATCTTCATCACCGAACTCCTCTGCGCAACATCGGCACCAAGGAGACACTCATAACGGCCGCTCTCATCAACCCAATAGCAACGCTGCTAAAAACGCGCAATCGCCATCCTCATCTAAGGCGAAAAAATCGGCTCAGCAAAAACCACATGCCGCCGATCAGACTAAGCAGTCACAACACCAAGCCTCTCGTCCCAAAGATGCAGATAGTCAGAAAAAATCCGCCGATGCCGCGTCACAGCCACGTTCCAATAAGCAAACGCGTAATAGCAATAACGACAAAGCGTCTGCGGCTCAGGCAAAGTCAGCTCATCCTATAAAAAACCAAACTCAACAAGGTGATAAGTCAGTGACGGCCACGCAAGCCTCAACTCGACACGTTGACCCCGCTTTAAGAAAACTCGACCAAGTAGAAAGTGCACGCGATCCAAGTGAACTATTGCGTGCACAGCTTTACCTGCAATCGAAATTACAACCACAACCCGATACGCAAGCTAAGAAGTGGTAACTATGACACGGATAACCCATACCCTATCACTGTACTGTACAGTTCTGTTACTCGGCTTATTTAGCCTAAGTGCCTATGCAAAAGGCGATTTTGATGCCACCGTTAGTCAGAACAAGGTGGTACAAAATCAGGTGTTTCAATTAACTGTCACCATTGATCATAAGGTCTCGTCGGATGCCATCGATTTTTCAGTTCTGCAAAAAGACTTTCAAATGGGAAGACCTAACTTTGGCACATCGACGCGAATTGTTAACGGTGACCGCAGTGAACACAGTCAGTGGACCATCCCTTTAGCGGCGAAAGAGACGGGTATTCTACGTATTCCCCGCTTTACCGTGGACGGCGAGCATACGCAAAGTATTGCCATTCACGTCAGCAAAGACAGTGATGCCCCAAGTACTCATGATATCGTTGAAGTCCAAAGCCATTTAAGCAATACCACTTTGTACCCAAATGAAAGTGCCTTACTGAAAGCACGTTTGATTGTCAAAGCCGACCCGCGTCGTTTACAGGGTCAAAATATCGATCCCCCAAAAGTCGACGGCATGGAATTAACCCCCGTTAGCGAACCTGATCAACATCAAGAAGTGATTAATGGCGTGCAAGTCACCATGGTTGATCAAAACTTTCGTGTTACTGCCACCAAACCAGGCCGCTTTCAATTAACTGAGCCAAAATTTGAAGGTTCGATCGTATTTGGAGGTAATTATGGCGGACGTACACGTGTGATACCTCTTAATACGGTACCAAAAACTTATACCATTAACGTTAAGCCTAAACCGAAAAATTATAAGGGTGTGTGGTTACCTACCTCGAAACTCAGCCTTACACAACGTTGGCAAGACCCGGATGGTAAACCGATTCAAGGCGATGCGATAGATGTTAAAGTCGGTGATTCAATCACTCGCACCATTAGCATGCAAGTATCGGATATCGCGAAAGATCGCTTGCCGGATATTCATATAGATAATCCAAAATCGGTTCGCTCTTACAACGATAAACCGCACTTTTCTACATTGAAAAATGGCGATGTTATGATGACACTGAAACAAGTCGTCATACCTCGTCAATCCGGTAAAATAACCCTGCCCACTGTCAGCGTTAATTGGTGGAACTCCACCACTAACCAAGAAAAACGTAGCCAAGTGTCAGGGCTGACGATGCAAGTCATCCCGAGCGATGATAATCAACCATTACCGGCAGATAATCAGCCAAGTACGCCACAAAAAACCACCATCATCACCAAAACTGATGCAGGCTTTTGGCCCTACCTCACTGGCGGATTAGCGTTATTATGGATTGTAACCTTACTATTAGCCGTGTATTGGAAACGTTCTTCTGCCTCTAAAGCTAATGCTTCCTTAGAGCCTAAGGCTGCAGCCTCGCCCACACCGCCAAAAACGCCGTATGAAGCTCTTCAGACTGCAATTATGCAACAAGACGGGATTGGAGCAAGCCAAGCCTTATCGCAATGGCAACAAAGCGTCACCCTCTCAGATGAGGAACTCGACACGCTAACACAAGCAAAAACAGCATTTGATCAGGCGTTGTATTCAAATAATGCCAACACTGAAGGTGGAGATGAATTATTAAGTGTTGTAAAACGCTTAGATAAAGCAGCTAAAAAGCGGAAAAAATCGCCGTCGAACGCTCAGTTACCGCCGTTGTAATCTTAGCGCTCATCAACTTGCTTTTACCAATAAAAAGAGCCACCGCTTAACCGCGGTGGCTCTTTTCTATACTGCGTCATCACTTAATTACCACGACGGAGCAAAACTAGGTCCACTTTTGTTTCATCACTTGCGATTTTTCCATTAACCACGGGGTTAAACGATGATATTGATAAGGCACCAATAAAAAGATGACATTTTCTAAGCCTACCGCGCCAAATAAGTCAGCGGGGCGATGCATACCTAACCATAGCCTTGAATAGGCCACCCCCACCGCCCAGCACAGTAACCCAGCACATAACACATACCGTTTACTCATTAAAAACAAGCGACTAAAAAACAATAAACATAAGGTTACAAACGTCGTATGGCCTGAGGGGAACGCATAATTCATTTCTGTTTGCCAGTTCGACCAACGCCACTGTGATACGGTTCCTTGCATCTGGGCAATCTTATTGAGTTTATCACTATGACTAAACGTATAAAAATCACGGGGCGAAGCAATCACCGTCGACTCCGCCATCACAACGGTATAAGGTCTTGGGCTATGCGTCATTTGTTTCATGGCTGTTTTCAGACCTAAACTCAAAACCAGTAATAAAAGCAATTGAATGAGTGCATTCACTTTAAATTCATCACTAAATTTGGACTTGTAAAACACACAGATCATTAAGGTAATTAGTGTAAAAATACATCCCGGGTTTGAGGCAGTAGCCGATAGATTACTCCACACAAAGCCCGTGACAGTATGGGGAGTAGACAGTAAATCCAATGGGTACAATAAGAGTGAAATAGTGGCCAGTAGTACCGAAAAAGCCACGACAATAATCAGGTGGTTTTTAAATCTATCAAAAAGCGGCGTATGTGTGTTCATTATTGATAACTAAACTAAATAAAGTGAATCATCACTCGTCGGGCTTAACGATTCCAACCGTGATGTGCGGCAAAGGCCATAATAAGGTGGTCAATAATGTAGAGTGCTAGCGGCTAGCACCGCGCGTGATATGACGAACCAATATTCAATAAAACAACAAAAAACGCCCGCTTCACTATAAGAGTAAAGCGGACGGAATCGTAATATCAGTTGCATTTAGACGTGAGGCTTACAAAAAACCACGTTTTGTGCACCGCCGAACGGCAATATTACATTTCGTTCCAACGAGTGATCGACTCTGCAATCACTTTTTTCGCTTCTTCGACATCACCCCAGCTTTCAACCGTTGTTGTGCCTGGTTTTTTCAGATCTTTATAGTGATTGAAGTGGAATTCAATTTGCTTGATAAGCTGCTTAGGAAGATCTGCAAGCGTTTCAATAGCATCACCAGTGTTACGGTCATCTGCAGGAACTACAACAACTTTATCATCAACTTCACCATCATCGACGAACTTCATGACACCGATAACTTTGGCTTCAAGGAAGATACCCGTTGTTAGCGGTTGATCAGTGATGATTAAGGCGTCTAGCTCATCGCCATCTTCATCAAGAGTTTGTGGAATAAAACCATAGTTCGTTGGCTTAGCAAAGATTTCTGGTTCAACACGATCTAATTGGAACACAGCAAGTTCACGGTTCCATTCAATTTTATGGTTGCTACCTTCTGGAATTTCAACAACAACGTTTACGATACCGTTGTTGTAATCACCAGGAGTTAAAATTTTGTTAAAGTCTGACATTTCAGGTTCCTGTATAAGTACTTCGTTTCCGCAGTATTTTATCAGCTTTTAGGTAGTAGCGGTATACTTAACTGCAAGCCAAATAACCAATTAGAATATAAGTGCGCGGTTTTATATCAACGCACTACGCGCTCAATCTAAGCGTCATCGGTTATAACAAAGGTCGTAACAAGCTATCCAGTTTCGGGTGGACCACTTTACGTTTTACCGTAACCGAATAAAAGCTTTCATACACATCCGGTAGTAACATGTAACGCTTTAAGGTGCCATTATCTAATTCATCTTTTACCACAACCTCCGGCATGACGGCTAACGCGCCAGTATCACGAGTCAGCAAGCGTAGCATCGCCATATCATCAGACTCTGCGACAATCTCTGGTTGTAAATGATACTGGGCCGAAAACGAGTTAAATGCAGCGCGCAGTGGGTTTTCACCATAAGGCAGCACCCAGCGCTGGCCTCGATAACGCTCATCGAATACCTCATTGAGATCTAATCCCGGAGGGCCAATAATAGCCACGGCTTGACGAGCAAGTACCCGGCTTTGCCAATAGGGTTTACTGTTATCATGTAAAGGCGTATTCGTCAGTGCCACATCAATTTGTAATTCATTTAATGCTTCCAATAAACCGGTTTGGCTCATCGACTGCAACACATAACGACAATCACTTTGCTTGATCAAAGGCTGGATAAATTGTTCAATAAAGTTACGGGAAATGGTTGAAAGCATACCAATTCTAATGGTCGAACCAGCTAATCCTTTGCCGCTGGTTAGTAATTTTTCTAATTCTTCACCATTATGAAAGATGTCATCCGCGTAATTAAGGGCATGGTAACCCTCCTCGGTGAGGAGTAAACGTCGTCCTTTACGCTCAAATAACTGAACATTGAGAGATTGTTCTAACTGCTTGATTTGAGAAGATAAAGCAGACTGAGATATATGCAAGTTTTGCGCTGCCTGGGTTAGGTTACCCTGCTTAGCCACTTGCCAAAAATAGTACAAGTGGTGATAGTTAAGTCGGCTCATAGTTCTCTTAAACAGAATGATTTGTCATTATTTATGTATTTTACTTAACATTCATACACTTTCACAATAGCCACCATTGTTAAAACTGTGAGGTCTATCATGTCTTCTTTATTTCTAGTTACGCCACTGCGTATTATGTTACTGAGTTTAGTGGCAATCCTAGGATTCACGATTCTGCGATACAGCTGGGTAGCATTCAGTGGTGAAAAAGATCGTCGTCGATTTATACAGTCATTATTATTGACCATCGCTACCGTGGTACTGGTGATCACCGCTAACCATTTAGCCATTTTCTGGGCGGCATGGGTGTGCGTGAGTTTATCGCTCCACCGTTTGATTTTGTTTTATCCTGACAGGCCACGAGCACAATTAGCCGCCCATAAAAAATTCTTACTCGCTCGCTTAAGCGAAACAATGCTAGCGGCGGCGTTTATCAGTTTGTATGTCCAGTTTGACACGCCTTATATCAACCAAATCGTTAGTCAAGCGTCTGACTCAACCATGCACTTGTCCGTTAATTTTGCCGCGGTGTTGCTCGCGCTTGTTGCGCTTATCAAGTGTGCGCAGTTACCGATGCATGGCTGGCTTATTCAAGTGGTCGAGGCTCCAACGCCAGTTTCTGCGTTGTTGCATGCTGGCATCGTTAATTTAGGCGGTATACTACTGTTATTCTTTTCACCTATTTTGGCAGCAAGTAGCGTCGCATGTTGGTTACTTGTTGTATTAGCTGGAATCAGTACCATTGTGGCTGGGCTAGTCAGCACGACTCGCATTAGTATCAAGGTCAAACTGGCATGGTCGACCAGCTCGCAAATGGGCTTAATGTTAGTCGAAATCGCGCTCGGCTTATATGAAATGGCACTACTACATCTCTTTGCGCATTCATTTTATAAAGCCTACTCATTCTTAAATAGTGGCAATACCGTTAACCATTATCTAGCGGCAAAATTGGCGGGCAGTGAGAAACCGAAATTGCAACACTGGTTTTATGCACTACTGGTTTCTTCTATCATGATGGCCATTGCACAATGGCAGTTTGCGATTCTACCTAGCTTGGCGGCTATTGCGTTGGTGCTATTTGCCCTCACGGGATTATTAGTGCCAAGTTTTACTCACGCAGACAACGGCCGTGTACCTAAAATCTTTCTCACCATGGGGTTCGGCGTCGCACTACTCACGTTATATACGACCGCAAAGCATCACCTAGCCGCCTTTGCTCTACCCGATCCTACGTTAAATCTTTGGGCTGATGGATTCGTCGCCTTCTTATTTGTGACATTATTTGTGTTGTCATTAGCATTGCAATATTGGCCTCATGCTCCACTGATTAAACGTTTGTTTATCTGGCTAAACGCTGGAGGATATCTTGATGAGTGGGCAACTCGACTGACGCTAAAGTTATGGCCAAGCGAATCATTAATTGAGCTGCGTCAACATCAATGGCACACCAACCCTGAGGTAAAATAATGACTGTTTTGATTGAAACCCTCCCTTTTGAGAGTATCGTACGGGAAGCGTCTGCCTCTATCGCCCCCGCATGGCCATTAGATCGCTCTGTGGCGGTTAACCCATGGTGGCCACAGCGCCACGACCGTATTGAGCGTGCCTTTGCAGAGCAAGCGGTATTAACCGGGGAAACCGGATTAATGGAGCGCACCTACTTTCTTGAGCGTTGGGAAACAGACATTCTTCCAGAGCATTTGCAACAGGCGATTACAGAATTAAACAGCCCGTTTACCGCCGAACAGCTCGAACAATCGTTAATGGTACCGAATACAGCTCTCCCCCGATGGGCGACGCTAGGTGCGTTGATGGATCAAGAGATCCCTTCAGCACAAGGTCATAGCTGGCCACAAGAAGTGCTCCAACAAATCAGTCAATTTGTCGCTTTATATCATCAGTACCCGAAGCGTTTCGATGCCGAAGGCAAAAATGGCGAACACCTTTATCAAAGCTGGTTAGAAGTCGTGACTCGTGACCGCGGTATCGAGACCTTGCTAGGTGTCGACTTACTGCCTTACTTTGCCAAGCTGCCAACACGTTTAGATACCATGCTTGAACGCTGCGCCGAACAATGGTCGAGCATGTTACAAACAAGAGATGGAGCGTATGCGTATACACGTGCCGCACTACACTTATTGTCAGGTTGGGCAGGCTGGCAAGCGTGGTTAGACTGGCAAGCAAACCTCAATCATAAACACATCGATATTCCTCATACAATGGGGTTAACAACGATTGTATTGGCTTGGAATTATGTGCTTTGGCAATGGTTAAAAGACAACTCAACGTCTGCTTTTACGACGATTTCAACCACCATTGCCGACCAATCTGAATCGATTGAAGAGCACTACCAACTGGCAGAGCGTCAATTAGCACCAATGTGGGTATGGCAACGTGCTCTAGAACTGAGTATTCATCAGCCTTGGGTGAAACAAGTTAAGCAAACCACACAACAAGAATCGACTGCGCGCCCAAATTTGCAGGCGGTATTTTGTATTGATGTTCGCTCTGAACCCATGCGTCGAGCATTAGAACAGCAAGACGAAGGCGTAGAAACACTCGGCTTTGCTGGATTTTTCGGTCTCCCCATTGCTTATCACACCCATGATAATCGTATTTCACGTCCTCAATTACCCGGTTTACTTGCGCCCAGCTTGGTCGCCCAGCAAACCAAGCTGCAACCAGAGCGATGGCTGCGTCTGACGCAGTTAGGCTGGCAAAATAGTTTAGAAAAGCCAGCATCAAACTTAGGTATGATTGAAGCGGGTGGTCTGCTTAAGCTGGTGAGCCTATTTAAACGTGTGGTATTACAACAAGGCAGCACCAACCCAATCAACCGTGATGCTCGTCATAACGATCATTGGCATTTAAAGCGTCATGATGTGCCTTTAACCGCTGACGAAAAAGCCGAGTTAGGCGCTGGCATTCTGAATGCTATGGGCGTAGGCGAGCGTCTCGCTCCTGCCTTCTTGCTCACAGGTCACGGCAGTGAAACCTGTAACAATCACACCTCATCCGGCTTAGACTGCGGGGCTTGTGGCGGCCAAACTGGCGAGGTCAATGTCAAGGTTCTTGCGCAGTTACTGAACGAACCCAGCGTGCGTGAACAGATGCCTAAATACGGTGTAACGGTGCCACAAGACACGGTATTCTATGCGGCGATGCATAATACCACCACCGATGAAATTGAGGTCTATGATGCGCCATTTACACCGTGGCAAAATTGGATCATTAGCGCAAGCCATCAGGCACGCAGTGCCCGCGTTGAGCAGTTTGATCATGGCTCAACTCCTACGCCCACCGATGTGAAACGCTTTTTTAAAAAGCGCGCAACCAACTGGGCTCAAATGCGCCCAGAGTGGGGATTATGTAATAATGCGGGGGTTTTTATCGCGCCACGCTCGCTAACTAAGCATATTGACTTAAAGGGGCGCTCTTTCTTACATGAATACGATGTGAAACAAGACCCCGATTTCACTCAGTTAGAGAAAATAATGACGGCACCATTACTCGTGACCAACTGGATTAATATGCAATATTATGCGTCGGTTGCGGTGCCAAACAAATACAGTAGCGGTAATAAATTGCTACATAACATTGTCGGGGGTAATATCGGCGTCTTTGAAGGAAATGGCGGCGATTTACGTATTGGATTATCGACTCAATCGGTACACGATGGTGAGAAATATCGCCACCAACCGGTACGCTTGAGTGCTTTTATACAAGCCCCTAAAGAGGCAATTGATCAGATTATCGAACGTCATCAAGATGTGGCGTCTCTTGTCGACAACCAATGGTTATTTATCTACCACATCGATGATAACCACCAAGTGTGGAAGCGCCATCGTAATGGCTGGCTTGCCCAATAAACTCTATTATGACGGAGATTGTTAGTTGAAAACGCTTCAATTGAGCGCTCAGGCTCAAGACTTAGACATTGCCGCGAATTTATTAAAGCAAGGGAAATTAGTCGCGTTACCGACGGAAACGGTATATGGACTGGCAGCAGATGCAACACAGCCAGAGGCAGTCTCACGCATTTTTGCGGCGAAAGGACGCCCTGCCAATCATCCATTGATTGTGCATATTGGTAGTGTGGAACAGCTATCAGATTGGGCGAAAGATATTCCGCCACAAGCGTTTGATTTAGCGAAAACATGTTGGCCAGGTCCAGTGACTTTACTCCTCAACAAGGCCGACCATGTATCACCGGTTGTGACTGGCGGGCTCAATACGATTGCGGTACGCATTCCATCGCATCCAGTGATGTTGGCGATATTAAAACAACATCGCTTGGCCGTTGCAGCGCCATCCGCCAACCCGTATAAACAGTTGAGTCCAACCAATGCAGAACAAGTGATCTCAGGTTTAGAGGGAAAAATTGAAGCAGTGGTCGATGGAGGCGATTGCTTATTTGGCTTAGAATCTACCATTATCGACATGACATCGCCACAACCCAATGTATTACGTGCAGGCCCGGTGACCGCACATGAGCTGAGTGAGATCCTTGGGGCTGAGGTGAGCTATCCACAGCATCATGATGTATCGGTACCAGGCAATGTCGGTAGCCATTATCAGCCCAAAACAGTATTACGCTTAATTCATGATGTGCAGCAAGCGATTGAAATGCGAGATACCCAAGCAACCTATGCATTATTGCACCATTCATCTGTCAATGATTTGCCAACTGGCATTCAATCTATGGTGATGCCAAACGATGCGAGCTCTTATGGACAATGTTTATATCGTTCGCTGGCCGAAGCCGATACATTAAAACCGGATGAAATTTGGTTAGAACGTCCCCCTCAAGGGGAAGACTGGAATGCGGTCAATGACCGTTTAAGTCGCGCTGCCATCCCAGAATAAACACACGGCATATACGAATAAAAGCCCCGTAAAGGGGCTTTTTTTTGCTTCGCCTGAGACATATCATCTCATGATATTATTTGGTATTACGTAGATAGAAGCTTTGACATTCCTTACCTGCATCATCTGATACACCGACTTTAGCGTGATTGTTAATTGAGCATTGTTCCACACCCAATAATTGACCACTCGCTTTATTGACGATGCTGTAACCACCTTTGTCACGTGGGTATAAATACCAGTGACTTTGGTCGCCCACACACATTCCCCATTGAGTTTTATGATCAATCGCATTCAAACAATGCGTCGGCTCACCTTGAGTTACCATCGTCACCGTGCCATCTTGCTCTGGTTGTAACCACCATTGTTGCAGTTTGTCGTTGGTCCACTTTTGCTGCTCGATGGTCGTTTTCGTCCCTGTGACTACTTTCCCGCTGACAGCGCTGACAATGGCAACACTTTGCAGTGGCGATAGACTCCACTGATCGTAACCCTCACCTTGCTCACGCCCATAATTCACGTGATCATCTTTATTGGTGAAAGTCAGTAGACCTGCATCATTGACATTCACATCCCAGCGCTGACACGCTTGATTGGTCCACGCTTGGAAGCTAGGTGAATCAGCGCATTGCCCACCGGTCAAAAACCCGCCAGCATAATCGGCAAAACGAACACTACCGTCCGGTAATTGGTCCACGATAGCTGGGGTAGTATTTGTCAAGATGGTGTGGGTTTGATCATTATGAGTACGCGTCACAAAGTGATTCAAGCGCATCATCGGGGCTTGTGGTTTAACTCGTAGTGGGCCATTTTCACCAGACGGTACGGCAATGTCTTTACCACTCGCCACGGGTTCGCCAAGATTTGGCGAGCCATCTTTATTCCACGTAAACGGCTGAGCTCGTAATGCACGTTTGGTACCACAAGCATCTTCAGCACTTGGGTTTCCATGATAGGCAAGCCACTGCTCTGAGCCATCCGGTGAGACAAAAAATCCGTTATGGCCTGGGCCATAAACGCCATTGCCTTTGGTGAAAATTGGCTCATCTGATTTCTGCCACGCATCCGGATCTAATGGGTCATCCCCAACAAGTTCCAATAACGCTAATTTATAATCTGGCGTCGCGCAATAACTCGCCGAATACACAACATACACTTTTCCATCGTGTATTAGTGGTTCTGGACCTTCATTCACATTCATACCAACGCGCTCCCAGCTTTTCTCTGGTCGTGTCAGCAACGAAGGTTCACCCTCAATCGTCCACGGATTTTTCATTTTCACAATCATATTGCGCTGTTCATCCCCCTGCCACTGGGAGTACATCAGGTATAATTGATCGTGAATGGTGATATAGCTACCATCGATGTTATAACTATCTGGCATTGGGGCGCCTTTAAATTCATATGGCCCCATTGGATCATCACCGGCACTTTCTAACACTGATAAATGCTGGTAATCATAGGTACCATCACGGCCAGACGTATACATCATATACCAGCGCCACCCGTCAGGCCCTTTCAAACGGTGAAATTCAAACGCCCAAAAGTTAAAACCACTTTTCGGGTCTGTTTCCGACCACACCGTGACCGCTGAAGTATCACGTAGCCCTGCCAACGTTGGCGACTTACGCATAGTTAGCGTTGACCCCCACGTCGTAGTTGCCGAGTAATAGTTACCGTCGTAGTAGGTTACCCAAGGGTCAGCACCATTATCGAGTATTGGATTAGCAAAGGTAGACTCGCCCGCCACTGAATAGCTACTTAGCATCAGTAACGCGCCGCTAATGGCTGTTTTTAGAAGTGTTTTCGGACGATTGATATTTTCGAACATTGTTAAGATCCCCATTAAAATGACTATTCAAGTCGCATCCCTATCGATATCCCCAGTTAACCTGTGATGATGATCGGTGACTTGAACCGTTTAATGTCCGCTTATCAAAGATACAAGAGTTGACGACACTTAAGATGGGGCATTGGTTGCTCTCTCATCTTAATCGCTCTTCAACATGTTAGGTAAACACATGTCATTCAATGCTGATGCAACGGCAGAGATCCGAACGGTCTGTTTTATAATAAGTATGGGGCGAGTATATGGAGGAAATCAGAGTATCCCTAACCTTATCATTACGATTAGTGACTGAGATCATTAGTATAAAATTAAAAATGCGGGCTGTGCCAAATAAGCAATAGATTGACTATTTAGAGCATTGCGTTGCCGTCATTATCCTCGTATTCAGACTTAAATCAACGAGCACTTCGTCAGCTATTTATCGCCTGACGAAGTGCCGATTGGTTACCTATTATTGGCGGTTTTTCCAGACCGTTTGCACATTACAAAACTCATAGAGTCCAAAATCAGATAGCTCTCTTCCGTAACCACTTTTCTTAACACCACCAAAGGTGACCCGCGGATCACTCCCGCAGTAGCCGTTAATAAAGACACCGCCACACTCTAGTGTTGCCGCCAGCTTCTCCGCTTGAGGTTCATTACCACTATAGATAGTGGCACATAAGCCGAAGTCACTGTCATTGGCTAAGTGACAGGCTTGCTGTGCATCTTGCGCAATGGTAATCGCTGCCACTGGACCAAACATTTCTTCGCGAAATGCCGTCATATCAGCGGTAACATCAGCTAAGACCGTAGGTTGATAATAATTCCCTGCCCCCGATACTTTATCACCGCCAAGTAGCAAACGAGCGCCTTGACTGACAGTCCTTTGTACTTGGTCGTGCAATTCATCACGTAAATCATAGCGCGCCATCGGGCCAACATAGTTATCATCTTCACGAGGATCACCCATAGCTAACTTCTCAACGGCGGCGACAAACTTCTGTGTAAACTCATCGGCCACTGGAGCCTCAACGATAAAGCGCTTCGCCGCGGCGCATACTTGACCAGAATTTTGATAACGCCCTGCCACAGCGGCTTTTACGGCCGCATCGATATCAGCGTCAGCAAGAACAATAAAGGGGTCTGAGCCACCTAATTCTAATACGGATTTTTTCAACGCTGCTCCGGCTTGCGCACCAATCGTTTTGCCTGCTTTGACGCTACCTGTAAACGCAACACCGGCAACGCGATCGTCGGCAATCAGTTTACTTACACTTTCATTCGTTGCATGAACCAATGAAAAGACCCCTTGCGGCAAACCAGATGAATGAATAATCTTTTCAATTAGATATGCACATCCCATAATATTTGGCGCATGCTTAAGCACATAGGTATTGCCTGACAACAACATCGGTACGGTGCCCCGCATTACCTGCCACAATGGGAAATTCCACGGCATAATTCCCAGCACCACACCTAAAGGACGAAACTCCAATACTGCTTGCTGATTTTCTACCATGGTAGGACGAGCCGATAACATATCTGGGCCATGGGTGGCATACCAATCACACAAGTTGGCGCTTTTGGTGATTTCTCCACGAGCTTGCACAATGGGCTTGCCCATTTCTAAGCTCATCATTTGCGCCAGCTCTTCACTGTTATCACGCAAAGCCTGCCCGATAGAAACTAACGCGGTCACTCGGTCGGCAAGTGGTGTTTGCTTCCAGCGTTTTGCGGCAGAAAAACTGTCCTGTAACACGTGTTCAATTTGCTCTTCGCTATCAAATGGGTAGGTCGCGACCGTTTCACCATTGATAGGAGATATCGTCTTGGATTCATTTGACGTTGCACTAGTCATGATGGAGTGTCCTTTTAATTGATGTATGGCCTCTCGTTATTGCTTTCATCACTGAAAAAGAAGGGTCCTTTACAAACGGCCTGTGTAACAAAATAGCACAATCAAAAACTAGAAATCGAGGTAATGTCACAGTGACGATATGTCGTGTCCACTCTTATCACCGTCACAACTTGTATCAAAAGTGATAAAAATAACAGTTAGCGCTATGTTTTGCAGTGAAACAGCAAAAAACGACAAATAGACCAATAAAATTAGTCGAAAACTGACATTACCGTGACGTTATTTTTCCGGATACCATTTAGTATCCAATCGCTCTTTATGCATATAACACACAGACTCACAGGAAAGCACACCCGCAGACTGAGCTTACAAACACTAAATAATAACAATAATGTGCTTTCTGCTTTTATAAATAAGGCAAAACAGAATGGCAAATCACTGTGACCACAAAAACCAACTTGTCCGGCAGCACCGTAGCATTTGGGACAAACTAAGTGGTATAAAAGAAGTTTATATTTGCAACAACTGCGGTAAACGTATTAAATTGAAAGAAAGCAAACGCTTATAAGAGTTAACCACACTAATTTTCTCGGCTATTTTTCTTTCTTTACCCATTGAAAATAAAAACGTTGGCTTAAGGCCAACGTTTTTATTTGTACGACATAGTCTCTCACTTTCACGGATGATGCTTAGCTTATCTGCCGCTAATAGAGCCTGTGCTCGACCTTCTGCTCGCCCCAGCATTTTACCAGATAGAGTGATAGCAGCCTTGGATTCTGATACGGAACTGGTATCCTTAGCGCATAATAAATCACGGATATAAACAAAATGATTGAGAACGATAGTCTGATTACGACCTTAGATGAACTCGAAACCTTTCTAATTCAAATTGAAAGTGGCGGCCTGAGTCTAAATAATGCGGCTGGCGTCGCACTGGCGACCGATAATAAAAGCGGCAAGCCATTTGTCGCGGTCTTAGATGATAAACATCAATTACTGCTCGGTCGTTGGGTGACACAAGAAATTGCGGAAACGGGTGCTGATATGGTCAGAAATGGGCCAAGTCAACGCCACTAGTACCATAATTGAAACGAGCGCACATGGTGCGCTCGTTTTGCGTGTAATTTAAGCATCACCCCATACTTCTTGAGCAATTTGATTAATTAATCCGATTTTTTTCCATTGATCGCCATTTGCGAGTTTATTGCCCTCACATGTTGAGGCAAACCCGCACTGCGGACTCAAGCACAAATTTTCTAGCGGAATATATGCGGTGGCTTCTTGAAGGCGCGCTTTGATTTTGTCACTGTCTTCAAGCTCAGCAAACTTAGATGTCACTAAGCCCAGCACGACTCGGCTTTTTTGATTATTCCAATGACGCAGTGGTGAGAAATCTCCAGCACGCTCGTTATCATATTCTAAAAAGAATCCGTCGAAATTGGTCGAAAATAACGCTGCAGCAATCGGCTCATAACCTCCAGAGAACAACCAAGATGAAGCGTGATTTCCACGGCACACGTGGGTTGTCACATATAAATCATCTGGCTTATCTTGCAATGACTCATTCAATACGTTAGCACAGATATGTGCAATCTCGTCTGCATCGATTCCCTTATCGGCCAGCGCTTGACGCTTAGAGGCATCCGCTAAAAACGCCCAGTTAGTATCATCTAACTGTAAATAACGGCACCCTAATGAATAGAAGGCGCGTATTGCCGCTTGATAAGTCTTCGCTAAATCGCGATAAAAATCGTGCACATCCGGATAGATATTGTCAAGATTCGATGAGCCGTCATTGGCGAGAATTTCTTGACGAATGATCATAGTTGGAGCAGGAATGGTCGCTTTAGCAATCACAGAATCATCATCGGCCACAAGCTGATGAAGAAATTGATAGTGAGCAAGAAACGGATGGTCAGGATTAAACGAAATATGGTCGTTAACACGAATATTATAAGAAGGCGCTGCTTTACCTTTAAACTGCTGATTGTAACCAGATTCAGGCACATAACCTTCAATGCCGTTTAAGTGCTCTAAAAAATCGATATGCCAAAAACCGCGACGAAATTCTCCATCCGTCACCACGTTCAGACCGGCAGCACGTTGTTGCTCGACTAATTCAGTAATGGCTTGATCTTCAATCTCAGTGAGATCACTGGCCGAGATTAACCCACTCTCAACATCACGGCGTGCCTGATGAACCGTTTCAGGTCGTAAAAAACTACCAACAATATCGGAGCGAAATGGAGCGCGAGTGGTCATGAGTAAATCCTATTATCTCTATTGATCGTATAAGAACGTAGAATAACGGATGACTCAGTGCCTTTTAACTCCATTTTGTTCATAATGAACATGAAATAAATTCATCATGGAACACTGACCATGAATGTTATGCCTATCCCAACCAAAAAAGCGCTCCCAATGGGAGCGCTGCGCGAGGATTGACCTCAACGTGATTATCGGCAAATGTCACTTAAAATAGTTGGCGCACCGACCCCACCTTCTGCAACAAAACCAATTTCAAAAGTTTGATTCGGTTGAACCGTTTGGTTCCACGAAATACCTGTTGCGGTATAAGGTCCATTACCACTTACATTCGCACTCCAGCTATCAACCACTTTTGCGCCAGAGCTAAAGGTCCACTGAATATCCCAGCCGCTGACGGGATGATCGCTTTGGTTGGTCACCTCAATCGCACCTTGGAAACCACCATTCCACGTTGCATACTGCTTATAATTACAACTAAATTCGCCATTCCCTTGTGACGGTTCTGTCGGCTCTGTTTGACCGTTGCCCGTATCGCCCCCCGTACCAGTATCTCCTGAATCGGCATCATCATCATGAGTGTCTGGCGGTATACCATCCCCATCAACCGACGTGCCCCAATTACGAACAATCCCACGGACATAACGACCAGAGTCTGTTAAATCGCTGTTTGACCAGTTACCGGTTGGGCTTACGCCTGGTTTAATAATGGACGCCCCTTCATTTTTATCACTGACCGCCCAGTTCACATTCGTGAGATGGTTTGTTTTCATGAAATCAACCCACTCATCCACACTTTGCTGTGCGACGCTGCCGTTGCCATCCGCGTTAACGGCTCCCCATTCGGTGACCATGACCGGAACACCGTTATTCAAAGCGGTCACCGCATTGTTACGAATGTTCTGGTGATGAGTACCCGCGTAAAAATGCAATGAATACGCAACATTAGGATCGTCAATCGGATCTCGCGACGCATCATCGACTTTCTGCGACCAATTCGGCGTCCCAACAACGATCAAGTTATCAGCGTCAATCGCACGGATCTCCTTAATCACCGCTTCAGCATACGGCTTAATCACATTCGACCAACTTACCTGTAGCGGCTCATTATAGATTTCATAAATGACGTTATTGGTATTCCCATATTTTTTCGCCATTTTTTTGAAAAACTCTATCGCAGCTTGTTGGTGATCTTCTGCATGGTGAGTATGAAAATCAATAATGACATACATGTCATTGGCAATAGCCGCATCGATAACGGTTTCAATACGTTGAATATTGCTGTCTGGATCGTTTAAGTAGGAACCGCCATTATCAACCCCAAGAGCCACCCGTACAATGGAGCTTTTCCAGTCGTCTTTCAGCCATTTGACAATCTCTGCATTGTACATTTTCTCTTGGCCCCAACCGGTATTACTCCAAAAAAAACTGTTACCTGAGAAACTTTTAACCTCCCCGCCACTCAAAATTTGACTACCACTGGTTGTCAGCGCGGGAACGGCAGCAAAAGCACTACCACACGCCATTGTCATCGCGAGTGTTAATGCTTTGATTGTCATTGTTTTAGCCACTTTCATGTCGCTACCTCTTTGTTAATGATTACATTCAATACATAAATGTTTAAACCTATTTACATAGCAGTGCAGAACATCGATGTCGGAAAGTTAGTGCACTGCCATTCCTAGAGTAGTGGATTAACTTATTGATATTACAAATGTATATTTCACATTGGAACCAATATGGAATTTTGAACATAGGAATAGTAATAGATGGGAGCAAGGTTTGAGTTTCACGAAAACTGACTTAGTGATCACGTCGTAGCGACTAAAATTGCCTAAAAGCGTGTCGTTGTTCAAAAAACTGTCTTATGAAGCGACGCATCCGCATGAACAAGGGGTTAATAAAAAATCGCTGCGAGAAAACGTACAATATTGGGGCGTATAATAGAAGGAGACATGTCACGTAACAGGATGACAACCAAGATAGAGGCTCTTGGCCTGTGGTAGATATACCTCACCAGTACGGCAGACACGTAACCGTACAGGTGAGATAATATCGCAGCAACATTTATTCGACGCGGTCAGCTTCTTCTAACCAGCGATATAACGTTCGTCTTGTTATTCCTAAGATTTCTGCGGCTTGCGCTTTATTACCCTGTGTTTGTTCAAGTACATACCCCACATAATCTTTTTGGATCGTTAACAAAGGCGGTAACGTACTGGTGTTGAGTGAATCAAACAGTCCCGTGGTATTCACATTGACGGAGCTGCGAATACGCTGGGGTAAGTGCTCAGGTAAAATTTCCTCCCCCTCACAAAAGATTGCTGCTCGTTCCATCGCATTTTGTAACTCTCGCACATTACCAGGAAACGGATAATTCAGCAGTTGTTGCCAAGTAGCATGACTCAATTGCAATGCATTCGTTTTACCCGCTTGTTGCTGACGCCCTAGAAACTGACGGGCCAAAAGCGCGATGTCGTAACCGCGTTCACGCAGTGGCGGGACTTGCAGCGTAAACGTTTCTAAACGAAAGAACAGATCCTCACGAAACTCTCCCTGCTGAACACGGGTTTCTAAATCTCGATGTGTCGCGGTTACAATACGTACATTGACCGCGATTTCTTTATCGCTTCCCACAGGGCGAATCGTACCTTCTTGTAATACTCGCAATAACTTCGCTTGCAGTGCGTGAGGCATTTCACCAATTTCGTCGAGTAATAACGTACCGCCTTCAGCCTCTCGGATGAGCCCTTGGCGGGCTTTATTCGCGCCAGTGTAAGCGCCTGCAGCATGCCCAAAGAATTCGCTTTCTAATAATTCGCCAGGTATCCCTGCGCAGTTCACCGCCAAGAATGGCCCCTGACGACGTTCACTTTGTTGATGCACGGCGCGGGCGACCAATTCTTTACCAGTACCGCTTTCTCCGAGTATCAATACTGGGCTCTCTGCTCGGGCAACCTGACGGATATTTTTAAACAAATGCTGCATCGCAGAACTCTCACCCAGCATGCCGAAAAACTGACTTCCTTCGGCTTTGCTTTTCAACTGACGATGCTCAAGTAAACGTTGCACAGTAAGCAAGCAGTGATCCATATCAAATGGCTTAGTTAAGAAATCATCAGCGCCTTCTTTCAATGCTTCCACCGCCTGCTGCACACTCCCAAATGCGGTAATCAGCAAAATCGCTGGCGCATTGTTCATCGCCTTAATTTCAGGGACTAAGGTCATACCATTTCTGCCGGGTAAACGTAAGTCTGAAATCACCAAATCGAAGGTGTCGTGCTCCAACGCTGCTGATGCCTCCTCTGCAGACGCTACCGATGTCATTGAATACCCTTCGCCTTCCAATTCTTCGTAGAGTAGTTCCGCTAGATCACGGTCATCTTCAACAAGTAAGATATTCATGAGGGATTCTCCTCTGGAAACAATAAAGACACATGTAAGCCACCTTCTCGACTCGGCCTTAACGTCACATGGCCACCATGGTCATGAACGACATTTTGTACAATAGCCAACCCCAGGCCGGTACCTTCGCCTTTCGGTTTCGTGGTAAAAAAGGGCTCTAAAAGTTGCTCTGCCTCAAGTTGCGAGTCAATACCATCACCATCGTCCCATATATCGAGCTCCCATTGTGACGTTTCTGGTATGGCTCTCGCGCTCACACCCACCTTGCTATGGGCTGCTTGGGTGGCATTGCGTAGAATATTAACCAAAGCCAACTCCAGTCGAGCAGGATCAACACACACTTTCAATGACTCCGGAATATCAATAGCATAGATTGGTGCGGTGTCTTGCTGTTCATAACCCACAGACTCCAAGGCATTCGCAACTAATGCTTGCAAGGTCACTGTTTGCCACTGCACTCCACTGCGCGAGAAATCGAGTAACTGACGCACAATGCGCGTGAGGCGCGCAACTTGCCCACGTATCGCGGCTAGCTCTCTGGCGCCTTTCGGGTCGTCATCGAGCTTCGCCAGCCGCCGTGCACGTCCATCAATCACGTTGAGCGGGGCACCTAATTCATGGGCAATGCCACTCACAAGCCGACCTAATGCGGCCATCCGTTCTTGACGCTCTAAACGCTGGTTAAGTGAAATTTCATGAGCTTGATGCGCTTCAATCGCGGCTTGTGCCGCTTCTATCTCGTCCAACATTTGATTTAAAGCTTCACCAATGCCTGCCAATTCGGTTGCCCCACGTACTTTCGCGCGAGATTTTAGCTGACCGCGTCCGACATCGCCCATCACGCGCGTCAGTTGAGCCACTTCACGGCCCGCCGCTTGACGATAACCCAACAGCACAATGATTAAGGTAATAAAGCCCACCAAGCCCCAACTTCCCCAAGCCCAATACGCTAAGCGGTCGACCGAAGTAGAAAAATCACTGGCGCGTCGTGTTACTTCGATCATAATTGGCAATTGTGCACCGCCATCATTCACGGGTACAAAATGAGAGTAAACTCGTCGTCCGGCCTGATGCTGGTATGCATCACCATCTTCACCACCTTTTAGCATTTTCTCCGCTAACGGGTTGTCTTCTTGATCGTGGCGGGCAATACCCGCCGCCGCAATGCGCTCACCGTTTTTATTGTATACCGATGCACCATAGACCTGCCCTATTGAAAACACCGCATCCAGTGTGCGTTGTACCGTGGTCAAATCGCCTTTATCAATGGCTTCACCAATCGGTACTCGGATTGCCCGAGCGATCAGCTTAATATCATCTTTAAGCTTGCGTGTTTGTTGCTCGGCCATGTAATAGGTACCAATCCCGATAGAGGCACCTGAAAGTGCCCAAAGCGGTAGAAATACCAGTATTAGCATTCGAGTTGCTAACGTCAGTCGTCTGCGTTTAGCCACATAACCTCCCGAAGGTAATGGGAACACTGTGTAAATATGTCACACTTTCTAATCCTAAAGTGTGACATAAAGAAACACAATGTCTGTCTATAGATCGTCAATATTTTTGTCAAAACTATAAAATGCATTTAAAATCAATGATTTAAAAAATATTTTTCATGTTGGCATAGTTATCGCAATGGTATAAGCGTATTTGAAAAAACCTATGAGAAAGGAGCTACACTATGCGTCAACTCGCGTTAATCGCACTCGCTACAGCCCTAGGTGCAGGCGTTACTACATCAGCAATGGCTGCTGACACTCAACAAACGGCTCAACCGCAAGCAAAAGCTCAGCAGCAACAAGTCGACGTGTCAGATAAGCAATTGTCTAAATTTGTAGAAGCGCAAAAATCGGTTAATACGATCCGTAAGAGCGCTATCTCTAAACTCAGCAAAACTGAAGAAAAAGACGCGATGCAGAAGATTCAGCAACAAGCGAATCAAAATATGGTGGAATCGGTTAAAGATTCAGGACTGTCTGTTGAAGACTACAACACGATCGCTCGTGCACTTCAATCTGATAAAGGTTTACGTGAGCGCCTAATGAAAATCCAACAAGGCTAATCGCTTAACGTCTTAGTATTTGCCAAACGGCAAGCTCCCGCCTCAGTGTGAGGCGGGATTGTTTAACTATCCGCTCCCACCTTTAACAGAAGGTAAAACCAGAGGCCGGATATGATGAGGAACCACACTATGCGCAAATTTGCCTTGATGACTCTTTTTTCCGTGTTAGCCGCGGGAACCTCTAGTATGGCGATGGCTGCCGACTCTCAGCCGGCAGCACAATCTCAGCAGCAAGCACAACATGCGCCTATTTCTGATGATATGCTTGGTCAATTTTTTGATGCGCAGCAATCTGTGCAAACGATCAGTCAGCGTGCGATCAAAAAACTAGGTCAAACCAAAGATAAAGACGCGGCGGAAAATATTCGCCAAAAGGCGAATGAAGAAATGGTCAATGCTGTCAAAGACACAGGGTTATCGGTCAAAGACTTCAATGGTATCGCGCGAGCGCTCCAATCCGATGAAAAACTACGTAAAAGATTAAGCAGTATCCAACAAAATAGCTAATCAACACTGAACACAATAAAAAGCCCACTATTTGATGATGCAAAAGTGGGCTTTTTTTATGGCGATATTATATGAGAATATAAATCAATATTTTACGCCGATTCAAGTAATGATTGCGCGAGATACTGACCTTGCTGCACTCCAGGCAACGCAAAGAAGTATCCCCCACCAAATGGGCTAATATACTCTTCTAGCGGCTCTCCGTTCAGTCGGTTCTGGGTATCAATAAAGCCTTTTTGTAAATCAGCTTGATAAGCCACAAATAATAAACCGACATCAAGCTGCCCTGACGGACTGGTGCTATACGAATAGCTGTAACCACGCCGTAACAAAAGAAACTCTGGAAAATCTGGCGTTCTTGGATTAGCGAGGCGCATGTGCGCATCCAACGGAATCCGTTTACCGTGTGGGTCAGAGGCATAATCAGGATCATCATGCTCATGCATCTTGCCTAAAGGTGCACCACTATCACGTTCGCGTCCAAAGATGGTCTGCTGTTCTTGTAATGGAGTGCGGTCCCAGTGTTCAACAAAGAAGCGTATCAAACGAATCGCTTGATACGACCCCCCTATCGCCCATTGCGGCTCTTGCTCATGGTTCACCCAGACCATGTTATTTAAGGTCGACTCATCATCTCGACTAGGGTTTACCGTACCATCCTTAAACCCTAATAAATTAATCGGAGTGCGTTGCCCCATGGACGCCGCAGCATGGGAAGAAATAAACCCATCCCGACGCCAGCGCACCGCCAAATAGGCCGGTGTATGTTTAATGATATCGCGCAGCGCATGCATCGTCGTATCGGCACTATTTGCACAAATTTGCAGCATAAGATCGCCATGGCACCATTGCGAATCTAGTGCATCATGCGGAAACTCTTGCATAGTCTGTAAGTGCTTGGGTTTTAAGTGCTGTAAACCAAAGCGCTCATCAAATAACGATGCGCCGACAGAAACCGTTATCGTTAAATTATCAGGATGAATGTTAGGGCCTAATATTCCCGAATCCAATGGTGGATATTGAGGGTTACGTTCCGCTACTTTGCCACCTTGCGTGAGAAACTCACACCGTTCAGTTAGAACGTGAAAAAGATCGATTAAATCCGCTTTATTCAACGCCAACACATCAAACGCAACTAGGGCAACATTGGCTTGCTGCGGCGTCGTGATACCGCTTTGATGCGATCCGTAAAAAGGCTGTTGGTGTAATTCGCTACTGAAGGTCGTCGCCTCATCCGCTCTGGATTCAGCCCCTCCTGCTACCTTCTCGGCCGCTTGCGCCGCACCTGAATACATCAACGCGCCACCAGCGGCACCCAACATACCTTTGAGCAACTGACGACGGCTAGGCTGCTGCTCAGCACTAGCTGACATTTTTCTTTTCGTCAAAAAGTGAAAGGGACAGCTCATGATTCATTCTCCTGCTGCAAGCGCTGCATAAATTGACGAATCTGCTTTCTAAACGCTTGTTGATGAGTCTTATCCGGATGCTCATGCCAGCTCTGCATCTGATCGGTCAACGCTTGAGCCGTCTGCGCATCGATTTTTTTGGCTAATGGTGTCACAACATCAACCCACTTCATTACGTTGGCATCGATCCCCTGCGATTGACCATCATCGCTAATGTTCTGTAAGAGCATGTCACTTAACTGGGTATTCAATTGCATCAGGCTTAATGTTTTTTGTCTAACTAACGTTTGCCACGCTGTCACTTGTTGTTTGAGCTGTGCTCTCGCCATAGGCTGTAAGTAATCTTTAGGGCTAGGTTGACCATAAGCTGGGAGCATGGTTTTAACGCTGTAATAGGCCTGTTTGACCGAATCCGATACGGATGTTGCATCGCCATCGAGCCATTTTTGTAACTGACGAGTTTGAAGAATCAAGTAAAACTTATACTCTGCCGCAATGGCAATTAAATCTTGAGCTTTGATGCGATATTCATGCTCACCCGACACCGTCAGCGTGCCATGCGGATTTGTCAGCAGCCCACAAGTGGTTTGATATTGGCCAGCCTCAAGATTCACTGTCATTTTTTGATAGAAACCCGGCGCGATATTTTCACGCTCTGCCACCACCATAACGCCATTTAAGATTTCCCACTCTAATGCGCGCATGCTTTTATTTTTGATAATAAACTGTACTTTTCCGGTAGGAACCTCGAGGTTCATTGGCTCGCATTTTTTATCGGTAACCGCGATATGCACTTGTGGGATATCTTGAGCGTGCACGGCGATGCTGACAAGGCTTGTTATGCCAAGTGTTAGTAATTGTCTTTTCATGTGTTTCCTCTACAAAAAACACAACCCGCTCTCATGCTAGAGTGGCTCATAAGAGCAAGTTAGATAAATCCAATGGTCAATACTCACTGGATTAATTCAGTCCGAACATGCCTCGCATCTGCGAAAGTTCTTCAGCCAACACGGTAATCGGGCCTTGCAATGCTTTACGGTCTTGCGTCGACAATGCTTCATAAGATTGAAAACCGTCGCCCTCTCGATACTTCGCTAAAATGGTATCGACACGTTGAAAGTTGCGATCAATTTTGGCAAGAAACTGAGCATGTTCTGCTTGTAAAGGCTCACGCAGCAAATCGACAATCTTTTTCGCGCCGTCAATATTGGCTTGAAAATCCCAAAGATCCGTATGGCTGTAACGGTCTTCTTCACCGCTAATTTTGGTTGCTGCCACCTCTTCAATCAACGCCGCAGAACCATCCACTACGTTGCTTGGTGGAAAGGCTAAATTGGTTAAGCGGCTTTCCAGCTCTTGGGTATCACTCATCAATTGTTGGGCAAATTTATCCATTCCTTGCGTTGAGTTTTGTGCCCACAATGCGTATTCAATACGGTGAAAACCAGAAAAGTTAGGATCATTCACGCCTTTTTCATAATCATCTTCACGGGCATCCATACTGGCATCTAAATCGGCAAATAACTCAGCAACAGGTTCAATACGCTCGTAGTGAATACGCGCCGGGGCATACAGTGATTTGGCTTTGGCAATATCACCATTTTCCACCGCTTGGGTGAACGCTCGGGTATCGTTGACAAGCTCATGCACTTCATCGATGACATAGAGTTTATATTCTGTCATCGGTTGTACTAACGCAGCCGAGTCACTCGCGGCATTGGCGTGCACTGCAAACGAAGCCAGTAGCGCGGGTAAGACAAGACGTTTGAAAGGGTGTGTCATAATAACGTTCCTATGTTTTATAATTAATGGTTTTATAGTTAATGGTTTTATAATGTACTCGTTATGTTTGGTGTTCTGCCGTTGTTAATTAATCGGATGGCGTTGACGTTTCAGTCCGAGTACGACGCATGTTGAGGCTAAACCATGCTAACGCGGGGATTAAATACAGACCGTAAACAAACACCTCACTGACCGTCGGGGCTTCTTGATAACCAAACAAGCCCTGTAAAAGAGTGCCTGTCACGCTATGCGTCGATAATATGGCACCAAAATGATAAGCAATATTTTGGTAATGATTCCAAATCCCTGCTTCATGAAAGGCACGAATCGCTCCCGCTGCTAAGCCAGCGGCCACGAAAAGAATCAACAGAGCGCTCCAGCGGAAAAACGCCGCCAAAGGCAAACGCACACCGCCAAAATACATCACTCCCCCCAATAAGATGGCAGTGATAAGTCCTGTCATCGCACCGAGCGGTGCCATCACTCCGACGTCTTGAGAAAATGCCGCAATCAGAAAGAAAACGGACTCTAATCCTTCACGTGCTACCGCCAAAAACACCATTATCACGAGCGCTTTGGCTTTTCCATCTTGCTGACTGATTGCGCCATCAATAGCCGTTTGCAGATCTTTGCCTATATTTTTGCTGGCGTTTTGCATCCAAAAAACCATGTAGGTCAACATAACAACGGCAATCGCAGCAACAATGCCCTCGAACAATTCTTGTTGCTGCTGAGGAAATTCGCCGGTGGTTGCTTCAATAAAAAACCCTAATCCCAGGCACAAGGCTACTGCGCTAAACGCGCCGATCCATACCGCATTCATCCACTGACTTTGACCGGTTTTTTTAAGGTAGCTGGCGATTAATACGACAATCAAAGCAGCCTCTAACCCTTCACGCAGCATTATCAAAAAAGGAACAAAAAACATAAATACAAACACCAAGAATAATGATAACTATTCTCATTCTAATGATGTTTCAAAATGTGTCAACTCGTTTATCCGTCGCTTTGCTGCGCAGAAAACACACTTAACAGCCTCATGAAATTTATGTTAAGTACATAAAAATCAATTAAATAAACAATATTTTCTGTTCGATAATTCAGAGGAAGTGATGAAGGCCGCGAGAAAGTAATAGGAGTTACTATGAATAAGATCACATTTATATAGCGCTAAACACGATCGTCAGCAAATACTAAGGGAAGGCTTCGCAATGTGTTACTAAGAGGTTCAAGATGCTTAATACCGACACTTAAGCATCTTCGTCGACAACGTTTCAAATGTTAAACCAGAGCAATCAATCCGGAAATTGCACGTCAGGGAGACATTCAAAGCCAGGTTTCGCGAATAGAAACCCCTGCATTAACCTAACACCTTGAGCCTTTATCCAGGAGTACTCTGCAAGAGTTTCTACCCCCTCTGCCAACGCGGTGATATTTAAGCTATCCAGCATGGCTAAGCTGTGTATAAAAATGGTTTGCCGCACGGTATCTTTGTCGATGCCACGGATAAGCTCCATATCAAATTTGACAATATCGGTTTGAAAGTCAGCAAGTAGAGTTAATCCCGAATACCCCGATCCAAAATCATCAGTCGCCGTTTTAAAACCGAGCTTTTGGTAGTACTCAACCACTTTTTTGATGTGCTGATTACTCTGTAGCTTTTCGTTCTCAGTAAACTCGAACATGATATTTTCTAAAGGAAAGTCATATTGCTCGGCCGCTTCTAACGTCGTGCGAATACATCGTTCGGGTTTATAAATAGCATTAGGTAAGAAATTAATACTCAACATCGAGGTGATTCCTAGCTTCGCGGCGAGTGCGATCGCTTTTATGCGGCAATGCTGATCAAATAAATACCGGTTATCATCATTCACCTGAGAGATGATAGAAAAAGCCGATTCATTGTTCAGCCCACGAACGAGGGCTTCATAACCAAATACCTCATGAGTTTGACAATTCACGATCGGATGAAATGCCATAGTAAAATCAAACGGCAATGATTCATCACTTTTGCACTTTTGACAGTTAGGCAATTTAGAAGATAAACAGGATGAAGTCATAGGATACCTTTTCGTCAATACACAATTGGCGTGAACGGTTGACTCATTCACGCCAATACTATTGCATAAGCTTTGTTGAACTTCGACTTTTTATCAATATAAAAATAGCAATACTACTGCCTCCGATCAGTCAGTTGCTGTACTATCCGCCATTACCCTGGTTTTCATTAAAGCTTTGGGTGAATATCGTTAGGAATAGGACAAGCGTAAGGATGACGCTTAAGCTCTTGGGTTAATTCCTGCTTGGCTTGATCAACATGGCTAGGATTAAGTAGTACGTCTAACCCTGTCGCTGCCATCACCTTTGCTGCGGCAAACATGCCTTTAAAACCAACCGATGTGTTTCCTTGTGACACCGCCTGCCAAGTGTGCAATGGCGTGCCAAAGGCGTAACAAGGCGCTAAACATTGTACCGTAGGTACCACCCAGCTCACATCGCCCACATCAGTAGAACCATACAGAAGTTCGTAGCTGGCTTGGTAAGCGACGATGTTGCGCATCACTGGTGAATGATACAAATAATCCAGAGATCTCGGCGCTATACTGCGATTAGCAGCCAGAACTTGATCGATATTGGCTTTAATATCGTCACAGGTTAAGGTCTTCTGCATTTTCTCCAAGTAAGTAAATTCTTCATGGGTATACTCGGGAATCCCCAAACGTTCAATATGCGTAGACATTAACTGCTCTAGATATCGATTAGGTTGATAACTCGAGCAGGCTTTCGTGAAATCAACCTTAACGGTGGTACCGCTCATCAAGGCTGCCCCCTGCGCTATTTGCTGAATACGTTCATAAATATCTTGAACATCAGCAACTCGTGGAGAGCGTATTAAATAGCGCACAGAGGCGTCGGCTTGCACCACATTCGGGGCAGAGCCGCCCGTTTTCGTTATCGCATAATGCATGCGCGAGTCGGTAGGAATATGTTCACGCAGATAGTTCGCACCGATATTCATCAGTTCAACGGAATCTAATGCGCTACGTCCGACATGGGGGGCTGCAGCAGCGTGAGCCGCTTTACCATGAAAGTGAAAATCCGCTTGGATATTAGCAAGAGTTGGTGTGTTAAATACCCCCATAAACGTTTGTGGATGCCAAGTAATCGCGATGTCTGTATCGGAAAAAACGCCTTCGCGCACCATGAAAGTTTTTCCAGAGCCGCCTTCTTCTGCCGGACAACCATAGAAAGTCACACGACCTGGTAACTGTTTTTCTTCAATGTGCTGTTTAATTGCTAAAACCGCAGCCACAGACGCGACCCCCAGCAGATGATGACCGCAGCCATGCCCATTCCCCCCCTCTTCAAGGCATGACGGATGGGCTTCATGCGCATGTTGGCTTAACTCTGGCAAGGCATCATATTCTCCTAATAGGCCAATATTAGGATACCCTTGCCCATAAGTGGCCTTAAAGGCGGTATCAAGGCCGGCAATTGGCGCGGTAATCGTAAAGCCTTGCGCGCCTAAAAAGTTTTTTATTGCCGCACACGATTGGTGCTCTTCAAAGCGCGTTTCGGCATATCCCCAAATGGCCTGACTCAGCTGAATTAAGCGCTCAGCATGATCATCGATGTCCTGCCAAAGTGATTGATAAATCGTGTTATTAGTCGCTGACATACTCATTCCTTCTCTAAGAAAACCGGGACAAATACACTGAGCATCCCTCTGCCAAATCACGTAACGTTAAGCGAACTCTTTTGCGTCCATCACAACATGTGAAAGCAACACCATGGCGTTTTGTAATACCGACTCATTAAAATCAAATTTATCGTTATGATGACCTGCAGCCAGCTCAGTGCCAAAAATCATGTAGGTGGCTTGACCGCCATGTTGCTTAACCCGCTCCATAAAGTAGGTCGCATCTTCCGATCCTGCCGAGCCTTTCAGTTCATGATGCACTTGTTTAAAGCGCTGTAAGCTTGTCGCTTTATCGGCAATAAACGTCACCCAATCCGGCGACGGCACACTTCGCTGGGCGGCGCCCACAACATCGATATCAAAATCGACTTCATACATCTGCGCCACACCTTGAATAATGGCTTTGCTGCG
The DNA here is from genome assembly GCF_024346995.1 of Vibrio palustris. Lineage (NCBI taxonomy): Bacteria > Pseudomonadati > Pseudomonadota > Gammaproteobacteria > Vibrionales > Vibrionaceae > Vibrio > Vibrio palustris. Next base: position 985,432 of record NZ_AP024888.1, read on the forward strand.
CGCGAACATATAATCATTGATCTCGTTATTTTCGCCGCGGCATTCCACTTGTAAGTGGGCATGCTGAGCAATCACATTACGTCCCGTTCCACCGTTGAACACGCCGACGTTAATGCGGGAGGCGCCATCACAATGACGGCTAATACTATGCAAGCCAATGGTCGCCTGAGCAGCGGCTAAAATGGCATTGCGGCCTTGTTCTGGATTACCGCCTGCATGAGCAGGCACGCCATGAAAGTCCACATTAAACTTGGTCGTGGCCAGAAAGTTATCACTGCCACAAATCACTTCACCATCCGGTACACCAGTTCCGATATGGATCGCCATAAACAAATCAACATCATCGACGACACCGGCATCCGCCATGGATTTAGCGCCGCGCGTGCCTTCTTCCGCGGGTTGAAAAATCAATTTCATTGTTCCGCATAACTGCGCTTTATTTGCGATTAAATAATGCGCAACCCCTAAGCCAATCGCGGTGTGCCCGTCATGCCCGCAAGCATGGGCCATGTTATGATTAATCGACGCAAAGCCACACTGCTCAGGAACATGAGCGCAATCGGATGATTCTTCTAAGTCCAATGCATCCATGTCAACGCGTACACCCACTGTCGGACCAGGTCGGCCAGTCTCTAGCGTCGCCACGATTCCAGTAAAGCCACCAGCAAACGCATCAATCCATTTTTCTAACGCGCCTTGCTGCAGCGCACGCGCTTTTTGTGCCGCTAAAAATTCGGCGCTGGGCACTCCCATGCGCGATTCTTCACAAATCACGTCGCGACCGAGTGCTAAGGAGTACCCCAACTTATCGAGTTCTTCAGCGACGAGTGTCGCGGTACGAAATTCAACCCAACCTGACTCTGGGTGTTTGTGTAAATCACGGCGCCAAGCGACCATTTTTTCGGTCAGTGCATTGAGCTGAGAGTCGTGTTCTGTTGCTGACATAATGGATTCTCCAATTTGCTTTCAAGCGTTACTAACGAACGGAATAGAGGGAAAACTAAGGGGTGAGCCCCCTAAGTTTTAGATTATTTTTAAGCCAACAAGCACTACAACATAGGATAAATGCCTGGGCCAATCGGTAAATTAAACGTGAAGAAAATCAATAGCATGACTAACCAAGAACCTAAAAACGCCAGAGAATAAGGAATTAATAAGGCGATCATCGTGCCCATCCCCGCGTCTTTGTCGTACTCTTTCATCATCGATAAAATCACAACAAAATAAGGGCTTAGCGGTGTCACAATATTGGTGGAGGAATCGGCTACGCGATACGCCAACTGAATAAACGCTGGGTGGTAACCTAACTGCATAAACATCGGTACAAACACTGGCGCTTCTAACGCCCATTTGGCCGAGCCACTAGGGATTAAAAAGTTAAGCCCCGCAGTAAAAACACAATAACCGAGGATAACGGCAATGCCATCAAAATGGATACTAGCAAGAAAATCAGCACCATTTACCGCAATCCATGTTCCTAAATGGCTCCAGTTAAAGTAAGCAATAAACTGAGAACAAAAGAAAATCAGAACAATATAACTCGACATATCAGAAATGGCTTCTGACATGTATTTGGTCATATCTTTACTGTTTTTAATCAGCCCCATGGTAATGCCATAAGCCAAACCAACAGCGACAAAAAAGAATAGAATGATCGGAATAATGCCTTTCAAAAACGGCGACGGAATTAGACCTCCATCGGCATTTTGTAAAGGCGAATTGGGCCAAACTGCGAGCGCAATAATGGCACTCAAATACACTATCGCGGTGATACCTGCATTACGTAATGCGCGTTTTTCCACGCCTGGGGCATGCTCTTTGACGGTTTTACGCTTTCCTTGATATTCACCAAACTTTGGCTCTATGACTTTATCCGTCACGAGTACGCCAACGACGGTCAATACAAACACGGAGACAATATTAAAATACCAGTTATCAACGGGTGTTACCGTGAGATCGTTTGATACAGCTTTGACCGCTTCAGAAGAAATCCCCGACAGTAATGCGTCTGTTCCGGCAATTACTAAATTCGCGGTAAACCCCGCGCCTGCACTGGCAAAGCCTGCCATGAGCCCGACAATTGGATGACGGCCTACCGACATAAAAACTAATGCCGCCAGTGGAGGTAAAACGATCATCGCGGCATCAGACGCAATGTTCATCATAATGCCGGAAAACACTACTGCGGTCGTAATGAGGGCCTTAGGCGCATTTAAAATTGTGTGTTTCACCACACTTTCAAGCAGCCCAACACGCTCGGCTAACCCAACGCCAATCAGCATGGCCAACACTAACCCAAGTGGAGCAAATCCAGTGAAGTTGTTCAGCATATGGGTAAAAATAAATACGATGCCATCGTGGGATAACAAACTGCGAATCGGTAAATCTTTACCCGTCGCGGGGTGGATGACGGACGCACCTTCACTCGCGGCCCATACCGAGGCGGCAATGACGACTAACGCAAGAACAAAAAACAACACGATCGGTTCTGGCAGTTTATTACCCAGTCGTTCAATGGTTTTAAATAAACCACTTGGTTCTGATGAACGAGCTACTTTTGTGGCTTCAAATTGAGACATATCAACAATCCTTCGCAATATCACAATGTTATTTGACGCTTCTGGTTTTCTTCCTGATACCATAGAACGAAGCAATCAATGCATAAACTCAATGTATTGATTAAAGGAATACCCCACAAGACAACGAATACAATGGGGGGATAACCAATCGTTATCACGGATGAAATATGGCAATAAAGATCAATCAATTAAAATGTTTAGTAACGGTAGCGGAACACGGAAGTATTCGTGCGGCCAGTCGAGCACTGGCTATTTCTCAGCCAGCGGTCACGCGCGCAATACGTGAACTCGAAGCCTATTTAGGTGCACAAATCGTCATTAGAGGTACACAGGGCATTACTCTAACTGAGCCTGGTGAACATTTGCTTGCTCATGCGCATTTAGTGCTGCGAGAACTGCACCTTGCTGAAGAATCGTTTAAGCAAGCTACGGGGCATCAGTACGGAACGGTCAATGTGGGGATTGGAGCAAGTGTGGCCTGTGAGTTGATGCCGCAAGTGATCCGTAAATTTAGAGAAAAGTATCCGCATGTCAAAATCAAAATACAAGAAGGACAATTAGAAGCGCACATTGAAAGCCTACGCCAAGGAAAGCTCGACTTTGCTATCAACACACTTCAGCCTAATATGGAACTTCATGATTTTAAACGCGAAAAAATTATGGAAATTCCATTTAAGTTAGTCGTACGTAAAAACCACCCACAGCTCAATGGGGAGTGCTCAATTGAAGAATTACAAGATTATGATTGGATAATGCCGACCACTCGCAGTAGCTATCTCAATACAGTCTACGATGCGTTAAGTCAGCACAGCCGTCACTTAAAAAATACTATCACGTGTGAGTCTTATCTATCGACATTGGCCATTGTTAGTCAAACCGATTGCATTGCCCTAGTCTCAGAAACCGCGTTCGATCATTACACTTACTCCAATCAACTCGATGAAATTATTTTAGATCCGCCTCTACCATTGGCGACCTATTATTTAGTGTCGAGAAAATCAAGCCAGCTTACGCCGATAGCGCAAGCATTGGCGCAGCTCTTTATGTATCAAACACGGCCACTGTTTTCCAGCGCTGAACAGCCAACGTGTTGATACCACATGCAAAAAACGCCCTCTATATTCGGGCGTTTTACTCAGAGTTGCTCGGAAAAACGGGTTTGCACATGTTGGTGAGCGGCGTCAGATATATCACACCCTAAATACTGTCGCTGAAGATTATGGGCGGCAATTAACGTCGCCCCAGAGCCAAAAAAGGGGTCGACCACGGTTTGTTTTTCACAGCTACTTTGCTTAATCAACGTTTCTAATAAGCCCACGGGTTTCTCGGTCGGGTAACCGCGATAGACACGCTTAAATGTGAGAATATCGGGAATGCTTAAATCGTTAAGCTTACGTTTACCCTTTTCAAAAAACAAAATATATTCGTGGCGTGCTCGGTAATGATATCCCATACCAATGCTAACTTTATCCCAAATAATCGGCTTCCAAAACTTAAAGCCAACTTGCTCAGCAATCGGTTTAATCGCGAACATGGTTTCTTGGTCACAGAATAGATAAAAGTGCGCATTAGGCTTTAACACGCGATACACTTCGTTAAGCAATGCTTCAAAGCGATCGTTAGGGAAAATATCAAACCATTGATTACTTGATGATTTACTAACTTTAAGCCGCGTAGTTGTGCCTATTTTACGATGCTTTTCCAGCGACTCATAAGGAGGATCGGTGATCATAAGATCGACGCTTCCCGCCTCCAATGTCGCTAACCATTGCACCGCATCTTGTTTGAACAGTTGCATTAATTAATACTCATCACGCTTATATTTAAGCGGCTTAACAACAGCATCCAACCCCTCGACTTTGAGAGCCAAACACAGCTGCATGAGTTCCCCTAGTTCTCCTTGAGGGAATTCGCTTTTGTTGGCAAACCACAATAGGTAGGCTTCAGGTAAATCAATAAGATAGCGCCCAGCATATTTACCAAACGGCATTTTCATGCGCGCTAACTTTATGATGTTCTCTTTTTCTAACATGGGAATCTACTCATGCACATAATCATTCACCCATTCAAGAATATCAATTAAATCATGATCAGACATGTCGAGCAGACGATCGCCGACATAACATTCAATAACACAACGATCCGGTTGTGGGGCAGTTTGGGGATTACCAAGCCAAATACCTTTCGCTTTGGCTAATTTATCACGCAGTACTAATGCTTTTTCATAGCTGACAGGTAAATACCAGTGAAACATGTTGGCCTGCGGAGCTCGAGGGTTAAGCTCAAAATCCAGATAGTCATGAAAAATTTGATACACTTGCTGAGTGCGTTCAAACAACGCCCCCATACGCGCAATGCGCTCATCGAACTGCATCGCTGCCGACACAATATACGGCGTGCGATGATATACATTCCCCCCTTGGCGGCGCATCCATAGCCGTGCTTTTTTGATAAAGTCGTGATTACCCAACAATAGTGAGCCACCTAGGCCATTCACACCTTTGTATAAAGAAACATAAACAGAATCGAACCCGTGGGCAATATCGGCATACGAACATTCGTAGTAAGCCGCACTTTCCCATAACCGTGCTCCATCCATATGTAAATGGATGTCTTGGTCATGACAGTAAGATTTGATTTTCTCAAGCTCATCCCAACCAGGTAATTGCCCGCCTAATTCTCGCATCGGCAATTCATAGACAGCCGCGGCTAGCTCATCTGGCCAAGCTTTTAAGTCCTCGACCGACCAAGGACGATAAGCATCGCCCACCGGCAAAACATTAAAGCGCTGTTGAAGCTGATACCCTTGCCCTTCATGACGCATAACATGGCAAGTTTCATGCATCGCGACATTAAAACAGTGGCGTTGCTGACAGGCTAATTGCAGGGCTGTAGGCTGTGTCATGGTGCCAGAAATCACAAATAGTGCCGATTCAAACCCAAGTAACTGAGCAATTTTGTTCTCAAATTGCTCAATGGCTTCGCCATCGCCATAAACATCATGTTTGATGTTATTCTGTTCGCACCAAGTGGCCATGGCGGAAAACAACTCCGCTGGGGTCTGCTCTCGGTTCCCCGAAAGAAAAGTGTGGCACTGCTCGCGTAAACCTGTTGCCATCATCATACTCCAAGATCTGTGATTATTTTGGTTATCATTATTGTTTACCTTACCCCCACTAAGCTGATAAATCTAATCAAATTTATTTGCTTTCCTCGACTATTTTTTGGCGAATTCTCTCCCGCGATTCTCAGGAAAATACCTCACAGGCATAGCCGAGACTATCATTGGTTGCTACTATACGCGCCCAAACTTGACTAAACGACTCAAGTATTGGTTTTACCCTGTTTAATTTAAGGGACGATTTTGTTTTTTCCTTTGTAAGGCACAGATTTTTCACATGCAGCAAACCCAACATACAACATCGCTCGCGCGACAGCTTTTTCAAATGACTTGGCCAATGATGTTTGGCGTACTGTCGTTAATGAGTTTTCAACTCGTGGACAGTGCATTTATCGGCCAGTTAGGTGTGTTACCGCTCGCGACTCAGGGCTTTACTATGCCTATCCAGATGATCATTATCGGATTACAAGTAGGCTTAGGTATTGCGACTACTGCCGTCATTTCTAAAGCATTAGGCGCACGTCAAACCCGTTATGCCAAACAGCTAGGTGGGTTAGTCGTCGCAATGGGGAGTTTTGGCGTTGCTATATTTTGCTTACTGATTTATTGGATTCGCGATCCTATTCTTGCGTTGCTCAGTGCTCCTGAGGACATTGGTCCTATCATTGATACTTATTGGATTTGGTGGCTTGCAAGCGCATGGATTGGAGCTGTTTTGTACTTCCTATATAGCTTATGCCGTGCGAATGGCAATACCATGTTACCCGGTACCATTATGATGGTCACCAGCTTACTCAACTTGATTCTTGACCCTTTATTTATTTTTACGTTCGATATGGGGTTAAATGGTGCCGCTTTCGCCACTTGTGCCGCCTTTGGTATCGGTATTCTCATCGTCGCTCCCAAAGTATCGATGAGACATTGGATGCTTTTTGATTGGCACGATATACATATTAAAAACAGTATTGTTGATATTGTTCATATTATGGGCCCAGCGATGCTCAGCCAGCTACTCCCGCCACTATCTTCAATGCTGGCAACGAAACTCCTCGCCTCATTTGGTACAGAGGCCGTGGCTGCGTGGGCAGTGGGATCTCGCTTTGAATTCTTTTCTATTGTCGGAGTCTTGGCATTAACGATGTCGATGCCGCCTATGGTGGGTCGCCTTCTCGGGGCCAAAAATACCGCAGAAATTCGTTCTTTAGTCTCAATTGCGGTGAAGTTCATCTTTATCTTTCAGCTTATTATCGCTGTTGTTGCTTGGCTTTTTGCCACACCACTGGCCAATATTATGACGAGCGAACCAGATGTTCAGCACATATTGAATTGGCACTTAACGATCGTACCATTTAGTTTAGGGTTATTGGGCATTTGTATGCTCATGGTATCGGTATCTAATGCGCTCGGAAAGTCGTATGTCGCCCTACTTATTTCTGCATTACGTTTATTTGCCTGTTTCCTTCCTTGTTTATGGCTAGGTGCCGAGTGGGGCGGATTACACGGGGTTTTCTGGGGGGCTTTCGCGGGCAACCTTCTCGCGGGTGTGATTGCTTACCTACTCTACGATTCTGCATTGAGTAAGGTAGAAAAGCGCATTACGTCTGCGCCTTCCACTAAATCTAAGTAAGTCGGACGAGTGTTTGACTCGCCCCTTCATTTAAGCACAAAAAAAGCACCGCTCAACGGTGCTTTTTATTTTCTATTGCCGAGTGAATGGCTCAATCGTTATTTTTGACGACGGGCTTCTACGGATGCCGCTAATTGACGTAGTACCACTTCGGTATCATCCCAGCCGATACAACCGTCCGTCACCGACTGACCATACGTCAGTGTTTGGTTTGGTTCTAAATCTTGGCGACCTTCAACTAAGTGCGACTCAATCATCACACCAAAAATAGCGTCATCACCTTGTGCAATCTGCGCACCAACATCCTCCGCAACCACACATTGACGTTGATACTGTTTAGAACTGTTCGCATGGCTAAAGTCGATCATAATTTTAGGTCTCAGACCCATTGTATCCATTTTCTCTTTTACTTCTGCTACCTGTTTTTGGCTATAGTTTGGCTCTTTACCACCGCGTAAAATAATATGGCAATCAGGGTTACCATGCGTTCCGACAATGGCAGAATGACCAGACTTGGTGACAGATAAGAAGTTATGTGGTGCACCGGCTGAGCGGATCGCATCCGCTGCAATTTTAATGTTGCCATCGGTGCCATTTTTAAAGCCAACTGGGCAAGATAAACCTGATGCCAATTCGCGATGGACTTGAGATTCTGTCGTCCGAGCACCGATCGCTCCCCAACTGATCAAATCTGCGACATATTGTGGCGTAATCATGTCTAAAAATTCACTCGCCGTTGGAATTCCCATATCCGTAAGATCGAGCAGCAATTTACGGCCAATACGCAAACCATCATTAATTGCATACGTATCATTCATATAAGGGTCGTTGATTAGACCTTTCCACCCTACCGTCGTACGAGGTTTTTCAAAATACACACGCATGACAATTTCTAGCTTATCACCGAGTTCTTCACGCATGGCTTTTAAACGCTGCCCATACTCAAGGGCGGCTTGTGGATCATGAATAGAACATGGACCAATAATAACGAGCAGACGGTCATCCTGACCTTCTAAAATGTTATGAATCGCATCACGGGCTTTAAATGTTGTGGAGGCGGCGATATCTGTTGCAGGAAACTTTTCTAATACCGCAACAGGTGGTAGTAATTCTTTGATTTCATTTATTCTTACGTCATCGTTCTGATACATCGCGTCCATCATCCTAGTTTATTCTCGTACTCGTTCTATTTTAGAGATTATTAGCAGTCCGTTCGCTGCTTTACGAGTAAGGTAGCGATTATCACCAAAAATGGCAACCAGTTATTTCCTTTAAATGCAATATTTAAACTAAAAAGCACTAATTACAGAATCGTAAAATTAACTTTACACTTGTAAAACCTCGAGAAATGCAGCAGATTTAAATAATTAATTTATTGATTATTATCATTTTATTACTTTTAACACGCAGACACTCATGCGCAACTGAGCGGATTCACGTCAATGATATTCGTCTCATCACTCAGTATAAATCGCGATAAGTAGGCATAAAAATTGGTTTACATCACATTTTTATCTTTCTTTTATTAATGACAAAATGCAAAATTGCTTATGCGCTTCTCACTATTTTTCTGTCCTTAGAATTGAGAGCGATGTTTAACGATTGCGCCCTCAGTATCTTGAAATAAAATTTTTTATAATCAATCTCATTGCTAGTAATAAATTAAGGTGACACTTATGATGCGTTACGTCACTCAGTGGTTAAAGAAAGACCCTGATGCAAAAAGTCGCGAAGAATTAAACTATTTAATCGACGAACAAATGACCGATGAACTCGAAGAGCGTTTTGCTTCTCGGTTGCAATTTGGTACCGCTGGATTGCGCGGCAAAGTTGGGGCTGGTCCTAACCGAATGAACCGTCTTGTCATCCAAGAAACAGCAACTGGACTTGGCAACTACCTACTCACCACCGTTAAAGATGCCAAAAAACGGGGTGTCGTGATTGGCTATGATGGTCGCCCAGACTCCCAACAATTTGCAGAAGACACCGCGAGTGTGCTTACGGCATTAGGCATTCACGTGTATCTAACCCACGATGTGGCAGCGACACCGATTGTCGCCTTTGGGGTGGAGCATTTCTATGCTGCGGCGGCTGTTGTCGTAACCGCGAGCCATAACCCTCCCGAGTACAATGGGTTCAAAGTCTATTGGGAAAATGGCGCCCAGATCATTCCGCCGCATGACTCAGGCATTGCCGCCGAAATCGATACGGCCGCCAAGCACCCAATCACCACATTAGATTTATCTGAAGCTAAAGGGCTTGGTTTACTCACCATGTTGGGCGATGAGTATTATGATACCTATCGTGCAGCCATCAATGCCAATCCATTGCTTAATAATCATCAGCAACCACAAGACCTCGTGATTGCCTATACCGCGATGCATGGTGTTGGGGCAGATATGGCCGAAACATTACTGGCGGATGCGGGTTTCACGCAAGTTCACAGTGTGGCCGCACAACGCGAACCCGATGGCACATTCCCAACCGTCAACTTCCCCAACCCGGAAGAAGCTGGCGCGATGGATAAAGTGATCGAATTGGCCAATGCCACGCATGCTCATTTGGCCTGTGCTAACGATCCCGATGCAGACCGATTTGCAGTCGCGGCACGTAAAACGGATGGCACGTATCAAATGCTCACTGGCGATCAGGTGGGGACACTGTTTGGTCACTATTTGCTATCACGAGCCGAAACACCTAGCAAAGCACTTGTAGGTAATACGATTGTTTCGTCAAGTTTGCTGGGTAAAATTGCTCAAGCTTGTGGCGCGGAATATTACCAGACGTTGACTGGGTTTAAATGGTTAACCAACGTCGCAATGGATAAGCAAACCAATGACAAGCCATTTGTCTTTGCTTATGAAGAAGCGCTCGGCTATACCATTGGTAACACGGTGTGGGATAAAGATGGTTTATCGGCTTTGGTTGGCTTTGCACAATTAAGCGCAGAGTTGCTTGCTCAAGGCAAAACGGTTTGGGATGCTCTGGAAGATATTTATCGTGAACATGGTTTATATGTGACTGCGCAACAAAGTATTGCATTAGACCCTAATGCGCCAGCGATTGGTGATAAACTGCGTGCTAAGCCACCGCAAGACATTGCAGGTCGAGACGTCATCATGACTGACGACTTCAAGTTGTGTGAGCGTCACTATGCCAATGGCGATAAAGCGCCAATCCACTTACCAGCCAGTGACGTGTTGATCTATCATCTCGACGGAGGAGCACGTGTTATTGTGCGTCCATCAGGCACAGAACCTAAACTCAAATGTTATTATGAGTTAGCGGGCAGCTTTGCCGATGATGAGTCGTTTGCTAGCGCACAAGAGCGAGCGGAAGAGCAATTAGCTCTATTGATCACCGAGCATCAACATAGCCTAGACGACTAAGCTAGCCGCGAAGTGTCACGATCCAACGATCTGCTCAGCGGTTGAGACTCTCGAGCTAATAAAACCCACTTTTGATCGCTCAAAAGTGGGCTTGTTTTGCGCTTACTAAACTAAAAACTAAACGTCGTAACCGCAGTCTTACGTTTATACTAAATCATTGAGCATCTCGGAGTCATAGGCTTTTAGCGGCTTACCTGATTGTACGCGCTCGACAAAGTCTGGGTTAGCAATAAACGCACGACCAATCGCAATCAAGTCAAATTTCTCATCCGCAATCGCTTCAGCAGCGGTATCCGCGGTGTAATTACCGACTCCCATTAGGGTATGGGAATACTGCTGACGTAAATAGGTAGAAATACGACCATCAAACGCATCAAACTCTACAGAGTCATCAAACATCCCCTCATGCACATAAGCAAGCTGACGTGAATTCAATTCAGTCAATAAATGGTCAAAGACACCACGGTCGCGTGCATCCGCTTCAATATGCATATACCCACCAGGAGACAGGCGAATCCCCACACGATCGGCACCGATTTCGTGACAAACCGCATCCACGACTTGAAGAGGGAAACGAGCCATATTCTCAGCTGTTTCACCAAACTCATCTTGTCGATGGTTAGTATTAAAGTGTAAAAACTGATCCAATAAATAACCGTTAGCCGCATGAATTTCGACACCATCAAAACCCGCTTCGATAGCATTCTTAGCCGCTTGGCTGTAGTCAGCAACTAACTGATCAATATCTTCGTGCGTGGCGGCTTTTGGTGTCACATATTCTAAATCACGGCGACGTGGGACCGAACCATCAAAACGAATCGCCGACGGAGCCAGTACCTCACCATCAAAAAACTCTGGGTGAGCGACGCGTCCGGTATGCCAAATTTGTAGGAAAATTTTCCCGCCTTTGTTCTGTACCGCTTCGGTGACTTTTTTCCATCCCGCAATTTGCGCTGATGAAAATATTCCAGGAGTATTTGGATAGCCCTGCCCATCAGGACGAATAATGGTCGCTTCAGTAATAATCAAACCTGCGTCAGCACGACGCTCGTAATAACGCACCATCGCCTCTGTGGGGACTAAATCATCATCGGCCATGCAACGAGTGAGTGGAGCCATCGCGATACGGTTTTTAAGCGTTAAGGTGTCGTTAAGCGCGTAAGGCTGAAATAATATGTCAGTCATGGTGGTTTCCTAGTTGTTACTTTCAATGCATACACCCTACTCCTTTCTTGAATGTTTGTTCAAGTAATTTTTCGATCAAACTTCCAAGCATCTTTTCAGCTCATACGATTCACGATACACTCTCTCTTTATGAATCGTGAGGGATGACAAAGAGTGCGCGCCGCCGAATTTGATCGCGAAAAAGTATTAAGAGCCGCAATGAATCAGTTCATTCGTTATGGCTTTTCAAAAACCAGTATGCAAGACCTTAAACGCGTGACAGGTCTGCATCCGGGGTCGATATACTGTGCGTTTGAAAACAAGCGTGGTTTACTTTTAGCCGCCTTAGAACAGTATGCCGATGATCGTGCCTGCGAATTTGAAGCATTTTTTCTTCAAGCAGACACCGTTCTGGCAGGGATCACGGCATATCTTCAACATATTGTGAGCGAATGCCAAGCAGAAAGCATTCGAGATTGCTTATTGCAAAAAGCCCTTAGCGAATTTTCACAGAATGACGAAATGGTAGAGCAGGCACTCTGTGAAGCCCTTGCAGCTTGGCAGCAAGGGCTAAACGAAAAATTGCATATTGCTCAGCAAAAACAGGAATTACCTGCGGATGCTGATTGTGATTTTTTATGTCACTACTTAACGATGGGCATTTGCGGTTTACGATCTTTTGCTCATACCAAACCGCAGCCTGCTGTTATTCAACAACTTGCAGATAAACTACTTGCTGCTCTTTACCCCTAATTTTCGATTGCTCATTATCAAGGAATGACAGGATGTCTTCGAATACAACGTCACCACCGACCAGCACCGTATCATCTCAGTCAACAATCAAGCATTTCTGCCAAGGAGCCATGGCAATTGCACCATTGAGTATTGCCGTGCTGCCTTGGGGGCTATTAGCCGGTTCTTATGCAATGGATGCAGGCTTAACGGGATTAGAAAGCCAAGCCTTATCGGCGATTCTTTTTGCGGGCTCAGCTCAGTTAGTGGCGACCGGTATGCTAAAAAGTGGGGTCGGACTGGTGACATTATTGCTCACCACCCTATTTATCACCTCACGACATTGTTTATATAGCATCGCCATGCGTGAATCGATCAAATCATTGCCACTACGTTGGCGGCTTATTCTTGGCTTTTTGCTGACAGATGAGCTGTTTGCGGTATCCGGACAGCGCCCTGATAAGCCTTATGACCGATGGTTTTTATTAGGTGCTGGGCTGAGTTTCTATATAGCTTGGAATGTGGCGACGGTGGTCGGAATTTTAGCAGGCCATTATATTCCTAATCTCAATACATTGGGGCTAGATTTTGCAGTGGCAGCCACGTTTATTGCCATTGTCGTTCCCAATACGAAATCTTTACCAGTATTCGCTGCGGTGTTTATCGCTTTGGTATGCTCAGTGGTGTGTGACGTCTATAACGTACCTGGTGGATTAATGCTTTCTAGCGCCGCGGGGATGGTTTCTGGATACCTGTGTGAAACTCATATGAAGAGAGTAAACCAATGACGATGCTATCTATTATTGCTATGGCGGCGTTGGTATTTTTAAGTCGTTATATCTTTCTTGAACCGAGCTTGCCGATAAAATTACGTCCAGGAATACAACGATTACTTGCATATTCTGGACCCGCGGTCTTGACCGCATTGTGGGGGCCAATTGTCTTTACCCATGAAAATACATTATGGCTTAAGGCTGACAATCCCTATTTGTGGTCGGCATGTGTAGCGGTACTGTTGGCATGGAAAACCAAAAATGTCTTACTGACCACAGTCATCAGTATGGGGATGTTTTTGGTGTTACATCTTATGGTTTTCAACTAGCTTTATTGGGCGATCCATTCTATTTCAATTAACGTGGTATCGCCCTCTTTTAAGCGTGCTAAAAAAGCATCACCAGCATGAACTTCACCGACACCTTGTGGTGTACCAGTCATGACCACATCATTGTCTTCCAACGTCGTAAATGTCGCCAATTCCTCAAGAATCATCTGCGGCGAATAGATCATTTGCGACACATGTGCATTTTGGACGCGGACACAGTTGATCAGAAGCTCAAGCTTTAACTCAGTAATATCAATATGATCAAGGGCAATAAATTTACTAAACACCGCAGAGCCATTAAAGGCTTTCGCTCTTTCCCACGGAAGTCCTTTCTGTTTAAGCTTGGATTGCAACTGTCGTTTGGTTAAGTCTAACCCTACCCCAACCCCAACATACTGCCCGCCCTGTACGACCAGACATATCTCAGTCTCATAGTGTAATGATTCATCATGCTTAGCACATAGCGTCGCGGTTATCGCACTGTTAGGTTTATTAAACACTACCATCTGGTCTGGAACCACGTTATTTAATTCTTTAATATGGTCCACATAATTACGCCCAACACATAACACCTTAGAGGGAGTAATCAATGTATTATTAAAACGCACAGAATTCATAGCTCTTCCTTGAACATAATTATAACCTGCTAATTTAGTCGCTTAATTAACAAAGACACTAAACAAAGTAGGTATTGTCACCATCGAGGTCACTATTGTAGTTGCAGCAGCAATTTTTCACATAGCAACTTCATCATTTGCATTTCTTCCGGTGCCAACTTTAACTTACAAAACATTTCAGCCGGTACCGAAACAGCCTTAGCATGCAGTTCTTGTCCTTGCGCGGTTAAATGCAAAGTTCGCACTCGTTCATCATGTTCACCGCGTTTACGTAACACTAGCCCTTTCACTTCTAAGCGTTTCAACAGCGGAGTCAGTGTGCCTGAATCTAAGTGCAACCTCTGCCCCAAATCTTTCACACTCACACCGTCAGATTGCCACAACACCATCATCACAATATATTGCAAATATGTCAGGTCTAGTACCTCAAGCAAAGGACGATAAGCTCGAACCACTGCATTGGCCGCGCTGTATAACGGAAAGCACATTTGTTTATCAAGTAACAAATGTTCATCATTCGATGCGTCTAAATCATCGGAAGTGGACGAGGAAGTACAATTGCTCATAGTCATCATTACGTTAACATTACCCAACTGACAATATACGTCGAATTCAAAAAAAAATCATCCGTTGCCGCTTAACGCCTAAGCTTCTCGCTTAGCAAACAACCTCAGATCACAATCTATGCCCATGTGTTGGGTCAGAGCCCTTCAGTACGCAAAACGTCAAAACTGCTCCTTTATTATCCAATCCATAAAAACGACATGTAAATGTCAATTTTGAGTAATCAAATCGTCATCAATGGACACTAAATTTGAGTCATACCAAAACGTTAGAGCAAAGAAGCTCATACCCATTATAGATAAGGCAATACGATGAAAAAATCCGTTTTAGCAACCGCGGTTCTTGCAACTCTTGTTTCAGGTTCCACTTTGGCAGCAACCGTATATAAAGCAGATGGTACTGAATTTAAAGTTGGTGGTCGCGTTGAATTTCGTGGGGATTTCAATGCTGAAACCAATGGTCAAGAAATTGACGGTACAATGAGCGACCAAACACGTGCACGTTTGAATTTAAAAGGGTCATCTGAAATTTCAGATGGTGTCAAAGCCTTTGCTTTCTACGAAGTAGAACAAAAAGCCAATGACTCTGATGAAAAAATGAAGAATCGCTACATGTATGCGGGTGTTGATATGCACGGCAACGCACTCTCTTTTGGTGCACAAGATATGGCTTCAGTTCAAATTTCTAAATTTTCCGATATTGGTGCTTTTACAGGATTACAAAAGCCTATCGCAGCCTCTAAAGACCACACTGAAGGTGTTATCGCTTACCGTGGTGACTTCGATGCTTTGAATGTACAAGCAACGTACAAAGCAGAATCAACAGATGACTCTGATTCATACGGCGTATCGGGCACTTATTCACTCCCTGTTGGCGTAAAACTGGGTCTGGCTTACTCTGCCGATCAGGATAAAGTCGCCGGTAATGCCACATCAACGGATAAAGGCAACCAAATCCTAGCGGGTATCAGTTACTCTATGGATGCATTGTATCTAGCGGCTACTTACTCAACGGGTGATACCGGGAATGGGGATGATGAATTTGATATTATGGAATTTGCAGCGGCTTACGACATTACAGATCAAGTTCAAGTGCAAGCCATTTACGGTAAAGATACTACCAAGCCAGAAACAGGCGCGGATGTGGATAACGAAGATTTCGTTGAATTAGGCGGTTACTACAAATTCAACAGCAACCTAAAATCTTACATTGCCTACAAAGCCAACTCTGCAGATGGTGCTGATGATGACACTATCCGTCTTGGTCTAAAATACGGCTTCTAATCAATACCAATCAAGTCCTGAAACTGCCTTAATCCATGGCCTAACATTCGTTAGGCCATTTTTTTGCACCAATTTAGACAGAATATGCCCTACCACTAGGCATTCGCCGATAGAAACACAACCACAAAATCATAACCAACTGAAATTACTAAAGAAAAAAACTGGCATACTTACTGCTTTATAATAAGTACAAATGCAGGCAGCGTTTGTGCTTCTTGTTAGTGGTATGGCAGAAACCACTGAGCACTTCATTTTTAACCTCCCAACGGGAGGTTTTTTTTTATAAGAAGTTAGACATCGCCGAGTCAATCACTACGCTCGCTTAGGCTGCTGGTAAGTTTTCCCTGCCGCTTGATAAACATCCTTACGCTTTACGCCAAATTGAGTGTCAAAGAACCAAGCGATAAAGCGAATCACATCGTCTTCTTTATTCATGATGTACTCGAAGAACTCGTCTTGTCCACCTTGCGGATTAGTTTCGAATGTCACATGGTAAATGCGTTCTTCACCTTCAACTTCTGCCAACGTGAATTGCCCAGTAAGATCTTGTGCGGCCTCCGCGACTTGCTCGTCATCAGCGTTTTTTAATGTTGCAAGAGCCGTCGGTAAATCGCTATCGGCGCATAAGCGCACCACAAGTGCTTCAAAATCTGATTGTTGCATGATGTATCCTCTATCAATGTAGATTGGATTATAACGGTAAAGATATAAGAGTGGTACTGATTGTTCTGGTGCTCTCAATGACATACTGTCAAATAAAAAAGGCCTGCATCGTGCAGGCCTTTTTATGCATAGACTTTCTAGCTGTCTTGTCCGGCGTCATCAGCGTCAGACTTATGAGTTAATGACGCTTCTTTTTCGGCAAGCAGTTTATCCATTCTGTCACGCTGATGAATAAATTGCTGACGATCTTTTTTCGAGACAGAGCGTGCCATTGGGATTTTCGCTTTCATAGCATTAACAGGATGACCTTTAATAATCAATTCATAATGTAAATGCGGTCCAGTCACTCGCCCTGTTGAACCCGATAGCGCGATTTTTTGTCCTCGTTTGACATGCTGTCCTCGATGCACATAAATCTTACTTAAGTGCAAATAGCGCGTGGTATACGTACTATCATGGCGAACCACAACATATAACCCAGCATAAGGGTGGTCGCGAATCAAAGTGACAACGCCGTCACCTGTCGTTAATACTGGCGTTCCCACCGGAGTCGCAAAATCCGTTCCATAGTGAGGCATGATGCGTCCAGTAATCGGATGGCGACGATGTGGATTATAAGGCGATGAGATACGATAACGGCGTTTGGTTGGATAACGACGAAATGCTTTTTGTAAGCTTTCCCCATGGCGGTCATAGTACTGTCCATCTTTATTCAAATACGCCGCAATAACACGCTTTCGATTAAAAATTTTGATCGCTTTAATTTCGCGCACACCTGTCAACTGCCCTTTGACATATTGATTTGCTTGCACGACTTCAAATCGGTCGCCAGCACGCAGGTCTCGCCCAAAATTAATCTTGTCTTTTAATAATTGGACAATTTGTTCAATATCAGCAATATGTAAACCCGCTCGGTGCGCTGACTGCGAAAACGAACCATGAATTTCACCAATAACGGTACTATTTTTCCACGTACCTGGTAAATTCACTTCGTGATAATCATAACCACCATCAGAGTTTAAGGTGTAAGAAGAACTATTAGCAATATCAAATACCAGCTCCATCTTCTTTAGGTGCTTACCATCATCGGTTTGCCAAAAACGCAGCGTATTACCCGGCTGTAATGTATCCAGCTTGAGGTAGTTCAAGTCGGTTTCCATTACCTTCATGAGATCTTTGTACGGAAAATGAAGACGTGAAAAAATCAGACTTAGGTTATCACCACTTTTTATGGTGTATTCATAATCTGGTATGTTTTGTGTTTGCTTTTGCTTTTGCTGTTCTAACTGTTTATCCAAGATCGACCCGACAACTTGGTTCTCAGGTATGGTAACTTTTATTTGCTTGTGCAGACCATTGTCGTGAAAAGCGGAGGATAAGAGCGTCATTCCAATCAGCGGAAATCCGATTATTAAGACTTTTTGTCGCTTAGACAACTCGGAAAACCGTTGCAGCAGGGACTTTATTTGCACAATCTAACCCGTGTAATTCATAAAACTGTTCCAAGATTAAGGCTTTCAGAGAAAAATGTCACCCGAGAGATGAAAAACAATCCATGAAAAAGGCACATTAAGTGCCTTTTCGCCCATATAATATGCAATCTTAGTACGCAAACTAATACAAAAAGTTCCCTAGCTCAAAGTATAGGTTACATCAGTTTCTGATAGAGCAGGCTTAATCATGAGTGGAAACAAGGCAATTATCCTCCCCATAACCATTTGGAATATAGTTGTCAGCACGGGGATCATTAACCCATGTATCGCCATCCATTAAGTAGCGAAATTGAAATTCGCCATCTTTTGGCAAACGAGTTTTAAATTTAAACTGATGCGATTTGGGTACTTTTTTCATCGGTTCGGGCTGCCACCCAAGAAAGTCAGCGACAATAGCGACCTGTGAAGCATCATCAGGCACCTCTATTTCAAAGGTCACTTCGACTTCATCTTTGGTTTTAAAGAAGCGTTTATTGATCATGACAAACTCCATTTGTATAAAAAACATTCAACCCCATAAGAATAGGTCATTCTTTTATATGCACAATGTTGTGGTCAAAAAATAGTGCTAACCATGACAAGACGCAAACTCCTCTGCAACCTACTGTTAATCATCATATTCCATCCTGATTTATTGACCCCTTTACCTGTCCGGCTCGTTGTCAATAAGTGACTAATTACTCTATAAATGATAATACGGTAACGTTTGCTTTTAGTAATAGATAAATTTGAATATTTAAATATTAATGGTGAATAGTATTGCGATTATGAATAAAAATAGATATTCTCCCCAAGCGATTAAACAAGGACATTAAGTGAATGAATATTCCATGGAAGGAGAAATTAAACCACACAGTCACATGAGATAAATGATGCAGAACAACGCACACAAACGTCCCATCACTTCCGCTACCCTTTGGCGATTTTTACTCCCTTCTCTTCTTGGGATGTTTCTTTTTATGGCCCCTATTCAATATCAGGGTTCATTCTCTATTCCTGTGGCTGTTATGGCCAAGTCGTTGCAATCACTACTAGGTGCATACCTTGTCCCTGTCATCACAATGATTGTCGCGTTTATGGGTGTTGCCTCACTCATTGTAAAACTGACGAAACCCAGTGCTATTCTCAACCGTCCATTCTTGAATAGTCTTTTTAATCCATCTTGGATATGGTTAGTAGTACGCCTATTTGGGAGCGTGTCCGTCGTCATGACGTTTTGGCAAATCGGCCCAGAAATGATCAGAGAATCTAACACCGGCGGCTTAGTTTTAAGGGATCTTTTACCTACGCTGTTTTCCGTGTTTATTTTTGCTGGGTTATTACTTCCATTGCTATTAAACTTTGGCTTGTTAGAGCTTTTTGGAAGCCTACTTAGTAAGATAATGCGACCGATTTTTAATTTACCAGGGCGCAGTGCAATTGACTGTATGGCCTCTTGGCTCGGTGACGGTAGTGTTGGGATCTTATTAACGAGCAAACAATACGAAGAAAAATTTTATACCCAGCGAGAAGCCGCCGTAGTCGCGACAACATTCTCCGCGGTTTCTATTACATTCAGCTTAGTGGTCATTGCTCAAGTCGGGCTTGAATCAATGTTTTTGCCGTTTTACGCAACGATCTGTTTAGCCGGGCTCGTTGCTGCCATCGTGATTCCACGTCTACCGCCTTTGTGCTGGAAGAAAGATCGTTTTGTCGATGGCTCAAAACCAGAAGTAGATGCAAACCATTTACCACAAGGTGAAACTGCATGGTCATGGGGTTTAACACTCGCATTAAAGAAAGCCGAGAGTGTGCAATCTTTACGCTCAGTCTTTGCTGCCGGCGTGCATAACGCAATTGATATGGTGTTTGGCGTACTACCTGTCGTCATGGGACTGGGAACCGCAGCTTTGTTATTGGCCGAGCATACCTCAGTATTCTCATTACTTGGGCAACCTTTTATTCCTTACCTTCATCTATTAGGAATTCCAGAAGCGGTAGAAGCATCGAGTACCATCGTCGTCGGGTTCGCCGATATGTTTATCCCCGCGATCTTATCGACTTCGATTGAGAGCGACATGACCCGTTTTGTCATTGCCGCCATGTCTGTCACTCAGTTAATTTATATGTCAGAAGTCGGGGCACTCATGCTAGGCAGTAAAATCCCGATAAACATTATTGAGTTATTTATGATTTTCATTCTGCGTACTTTGATTACCTTGCCAATCATTGCTGGCGTGGCGCATTGCTTATTCTAAAAGTCCGCCTGACGTATAAAAAAACCGCCTCATACAGGCGGTTTTTTTATTCATTCTCCGTAATACTGAACACCAATTTTTATACGCTCACGTCCTTGCTGATCACGCCACTGGTTTGCATCTCGTAAAGAATATGAACAACCGCAATATTCTTGTTGATAGAAACGCTCTCGCTTCGCCAGTTCAACCATACGGTTTGCGCCGCCTTGCTTACGCCAATTGAATGTCCAATAAGTCAACTCAGGAAAGCGAGCGGCCGCTCGTATACCGCAATCATTAATTTGCTCCATATTCTTCCAACGCGAGATCCCAAGACAGCTAGTAAACGTATCGAAGCCGTGTTCATGCGCGTATTGAGCCGTACGCTCAAAGCGCATATCAAAGCACTCAGTACAACGCTGTCCCCTTTCAGGCTCCCACTCTAGGCCTTTGACGCGCTCATACCAGTTTTGCACATCATAGTCTGCATCAATAAACGGAATACCTAACTGCTCTGCAAAGCGAATATTTTCTTCTTTGCGCAATAAATACTCTTTTTTAGGGTGTATGTTGGGGTTATAGAAAAAAATGGTAAAGCTAATACCAGCATCGGCCATACGTTGCATCACGTCGCCAGCGCAAGGTGCACAACAAGAATGCAGCAACACATTATTTGATTGCGTTGGTGTATCTAAAACTATCGTTTGTTTACCCATAACCGCTTCCATCGTGAGTAGGCATGAATCGTCTTGTGACGAAAAGAAACCATATGATACCAATTTACTATTATTCGAGCAAAAAACCTCGCGTAATAGAAGTTATGATCTAACACCGCTATGACAACGACAACTGGTACTCTCGTTTACGTTAACTACACTCTAAGTGGTTAAACTCTAGTGAATCATTACGATACATAGAAAACCAATAACGAGATTTTCACCCAATCAAGGAGGGCTTTATGTCCATTGAAAACGTTCTATACCGTGCAGAAGCAACCGCAACTGGTGGCCGAGAAGGGTCGGCAAAAACCACTGATGGGAAACTGGATTTAACGCTATCGACTCCTAAAGAACTTGGTGGCGCTGGCGGCGCAGGGACTAACCCTGAACAGCTATTTGCGATGGGCTACTCAGCCTGCTTCCTAGGCGCGCTACAATTCGTCGCCTCTCAAGAAAAGGTTGCCCTGCCAAAAGAAACAACAGTCACAGGTGATGTGGGTATCGGTGCGCTTCCGACTGGTTTTGGTATTGAAGTCGAGTTGAAAATCCATGCGCCAAACCTTGATAAAGATAAAGTCAAAGAGCTCGTCGATAAAGCTCATATTGTTTGTCCATATTCCAATGCGACGCAAAATAATATTGATGTCATGCTCACTATTGTATAAATCGCTTAAAGGGTAGGTGCCCCGCCTACCCTCTTTTATCGTTGCCTTCATATTTACGTCTCTCCATCTTTCTTTCTCTTTCTCTTTCTCTTTCTCTTTCTCTTTCTCTTTCTCTTCATTGATTATGTAGTTTTTAGGCATGAACTTCGCTAGTATACGCGCGCTAAAGATCAATCTCGTGTGATCAACATCACCTTCTTTAGTGCCAAAAAACTTGCCCAGGATTAACCACACTAAAAGGAGATAATGTGGAATCAATACGTAATAATGAACCGTCAACCCCGCCGATACAGAAACTTACCGTTGACAAATATAGCTGGAAAGCAATGCTCGGTTCTGCCGTTGGCTATGCCATGGATGGATTTGATCTGCTGATTTTAGGTTTCATGCTTAACGCTATAGCATCGGATCTTTCTTTATCTACCGCACAATCCGGCGCGTTAGTCACTTGGACATTAGTCGGTGCGGTTATCGGAGGGATTGTCTTTGGCGCATTGAGTGATCGCTTTGGTCGAGTTCGTTTACTCACATGGACCATTATTATGTTTGCTGTCTTTACTGGTTTATGTGCCTTTGCACAAGGCTACTGGGACTTATTAATTTATCGTACTTTAGCAGGGGTCGGTTTAGGTGGTGAGTTTGGTATAGGAATGGCACTCGCCGCAGAGGCATGGCCATCAAAATACCGTTCGCGTGTTTCTTCTTATGTTGCTCTAGGTTGGCAAGTCGGTGTTTTATTAGCCGCTGTATTAACACCATTACTTTTACCTACAATCGGGTGGCGTGGCATGTTTTTAGTTGGGGTAATTCCGGCTCTGATAGCCTGGTTTATTCGTCATCGCTTGCACGAACCTGACGTATTCACACAATCGCAAAAATCTCCTAAACCTTCTTTATCTACATCATTTAAGCTACTAATTAAAGATAAAGACACCATAAAAATTAGCACCGGAATTGCTATTTTAACCTCAGTTCAGAACTTTGGTTATTATGGGATCATGATCTGGATGCCTTCATTTTTGGCAAAGCAATTAGGATTCGGTTTAACTCGTTCTGCTGTATGGACAAGTGTGACGATCCTAGGCATGATGTTTGGTATCTGGGTGTTTGGTCAGCTAGCCGATCGAATTGGACGTAAACCTAGCTTTATTGTGTTTCAGATTGGTGCCGCTGTCATGGTTATGGTTTATTCTCAGCTCACCGATCCTTATACCATGCTATGGGCGGGTGCCTTATTAGGGATGTTTGTCAACGGGATGCTTGGTGGCTATGGGGCTCTAATTTCAGAATCATATCCAACAGAAGTGCGTGCTACTGCTCAAAATGTGTTATTCAACATTGGTCGAGCCATTGGCGGATTAGGCCCTATGGTCATCGGCGCTATCGCGACACTGTATTCATTTCAGTATGCGATTATTCTCCTGGCCGGGATTTATATCATCGATATGATTGCGACCATTTTTTTAGTGAAAGAACTAAAAGGCTCAGAACTGCAATAACTCATATTGATGGTGCGCATTAAATCGAAAAGGTCGTGATAAATCACGACCTTTTTAAGTATGCGAGCTTCTATATCCTATATCAGTTTATGGCTGATACTGGCTTTTCGCCGCTTCTACTTTCGAAAAGTCCAAGCCTAATTCATCAACCGCTTCTTTAATCAACCCTGGATTTTGCATCACCTCTGCCATCACTTGCTGTAACTGATCTTGAGGTAGTCCTAATTGACTAATAGTCGTCATTGCCGCCATTGGGTTTTGTGTCAAGGCTTCAAATACTTCTGTAATTTGCGCATCGCTTACATTGTTCTCTTTTAATACCGCAATAATTGGATTCATTTTTCTACCTTTCAACTGATTATATAAGTTAGCAGTTTATCACTGCTGCACACTTGTGTGTACTACCAGTCATATGCTGGCAATGTTAACGCCTACTTTTTTCGCACATTAATCGTCGATAGTTTCAAACTCAAGCTCATCCAACGCCTCATAATGAATCGCTTGCTCAAACGCTTTCAAGCGCTTATAAATTGATAGTAACTCAACAATCGTTGTCCATGAGTTGACTAAGTATTGAAACGAATCTTCGACTTTACCAAACGCATTCATAATACGTTGCATAGTTCCGAGCGTGAAAGCCCCCGCCACGATAGATGGTGCTAACACAATGAGCGGAATAAAGTTGCCAAACTGTAAGTAACCATAACGAACGACATTAAAATACACATAATGAAGATATAGTCTGAAGTAACTAAAGCGTACATCGCCAAATAACTGCCTTAATGTTTTCGGCTCGGCTCGATGTTCATAATCTTCCCCGTAAACCAGCTCTTTACGATAAGCGGCTTCTACCTTCTGGTTTTTGAACTCAAGACCCGGCAGCTTAATACCCGCAATACCTAGCAGTGCGGTGCCAATCACTGACCAAATAATCGCAACAAATACCAGTCCTTGCGAGACATGTCCAACAATCGGTAATTCCGTCACTTTCGCAGATAAGTGCCATAAAATAGGCAAGAAGGCGATTAAGGTCATCACCGCATTCAAAAAGCTGACACCGAGGTTTTCTACAATACTCGCGAATCGCATCGTATCTTCCTGAATACGCTGTGATGCACCTTCAATATGCCGTACTCTTTGCCACTTTGATGTATAGTATTCAGTTAATGCGGTGCGCCAACGAAACACATAATGACTCACAAAAAAAGCGTTGAAGACGGCAACCATGATTGCGGTCATCAATAACACTCCTACTGTAGTGAGCTGCCCATAAAACTCGCTGAGCTTAATACTCCCCGGATGACCTAGCGCTTGCTGGATTAAATTATAAAAATCACCGTACCAATTATTTAGGCTAACGCTGACTTCAACCTGAAACCAAACGATAAACACAATCAAAGCAGAGCCAGCAACCGACCATTTTGCCCACGGGTTATCCGTCAACTGCAACCATACGCCGACAAAAAGGCCAAAGCATACCAGCATATATTGATAGAGCCATCCGTCTAATGCGCGACTGTATGCTTCTTGATAAGCGCTTTGCACCGCGTCGCTAGCACCGTTTTGTGGAACCGTTGGAAAGCCGTAGCCAAACCACTCTCCAACACTGAGCATTGTTCCCATACCTTTAATGGCCACATACCAAGCAATAATGCATAGCAAAGACCACATTATAAAAGAACTAAAAAACCATTTGGGGTTAGGAAAAAAAGAGCGAAACATATAGGGCGCATTCCATAAAAGTGAGTCACGAAAATCAACACTCATTCCGTGAGAAAAGTAAATAATACCTCAGACTGGTTTAAATGAAAAAAATTCCAACTAAATCAATCATCATAGCCCGAAAGGATTAACAATAAGTATGTATTTAGTCAACGGTAAACTATGAAAAAAATAAATATCAACTCAATTGACCGAGCTGTTAGAGATTATAGGTTGTGTATCATCGTTGATTTACAATACTTGAGCATAAAACTCTGATTTTCTATCTCTGACGTAATTATTATGATGCAAGCAAGAAAATGACCTATAAAAATAAGATAATCAATATAAAAACATGATTTAATATCATTTATTTTTAACAAATATCTAGTTGATTAAAATCCATTCTCACGGCAGAATTGCCGTCTTTTGCTCAATACCTATTTTTTGATGGTAGATAGATATAATTAGGCTTTACCATTTTTTTTACATTTTTCTATTTAGAATAAAAGGACCCCCACTTATGCGCCAAATGCTCGGTAACTTGTCTATCAAGTTGCAAGTTGTTGTACCAGTGATTATCACCATGGTGCTCTTACTTGCAGGCATTATGTACAGCACATCGACTCTAAAAAATAGCTTTCATCAAGCCACCACATCGACGGAAAACTTGATTGAAAATAAAGAAGCTGTCATTCATGTTATCGATAATACGTATGCGATGCGTATTAAAGCGATCTACAGTCTATTCCGTACAGACGATTTGAATGCGTTAGAAATGAATCTGAACAAAAAGCTAGACGACACGCATCAGCGATTAGATCAACTAAACGCCATTCCAGCGATACGCAATGAAACACAAGCGTTACGCCGTGCAAGTGACGAATATGTGCGCTTTTCAGTACAAACCATGATGCCATTACTAAAACAAAAGCATAACAGTGGAATGGATCGGGCATTGGAACAGCGTTATAACAATGCATCTGCAGAGTATCGCAAGAAAGGTCAAGATATGGTTCAAGCAATTGAAGCCTTATCATCACGCCTAAATGACCATTCCTTACAGGAAATGAAAACCAATTCGCAGCATTCTAGCAGCGTGATGGATAATACGGTCATTGGGTTACTTGTCATTTTGCTGCTTGCGGCAGGGGCAACGTGGATACTTGCTAGTATCATTGTCGCACCAATTCAAAAGCTACAAAACGTGATGAATGCTGTGTCGTCTGGCAATCTTACCGTTACTGCGCAAGTTGAAGGGAATAATGAACTGTCTCGATTAGCGAAAGATATCAATGCAACGGTCAGTCATTTAAGAAACACCATGGGTTCATTAGTACGTGTCAGTGAAGATGTGGCATCAGCATCAACTGAACTGGCTGCAGTCATGACCCAATCGTCGGTCAACTCAGATCAAGAAAAACACGAGGTGGAACAAGTGGCATCTGCCGTTAATCAGCTCGAGAGCACGGCTAGAAATGTGACCGATAACGCTCACCAAGCTGATAACGCAGCGATACTTGCCAAAAAAGCCACTGAAGAAAGTTTAGAAATGTTTGCATCAAGCCAGCAAGCCAATGACAAGATGATGGGACAATTAACTGCAGCGGCTGATGTGGTCAGTAGTTTAAAAACCCAATCAGAGAAAATCGGCCAAGTCATAGAAGTTATTCAAAGTATCTCAGAACAAACCAACCTCTTAGCACTGAATGCGGCCATTGAAGCAGCGCGTGCGGGTGAATCAGGTCGAGGGTTTGCGGTTGTGGCCGATGAAGTTCGTATGCTTGCAGCGCGTACTCAAGACTCAACCAAAGAAATTCAAACGATTATTGAAGAGCTACAAACACAATCAGGCACCGCGAACAGCAGCATGGTTGTTACCCTTGATACATTAAATGAAAGCCAAGAAATGGCAACACAGTTAAGTCAGTTCCTTAATCGTATTCACGAGACAATTAACGAACTAACGGGCATTAATACGCAAGTCGCCAGTGCATCTGAAGAACAAAGCCACGTTACGGCAGATATTAATAAAAACCTCACCAATATTTACGAACTGGTTAGTCAGAATGTGGCCGGCATTACGCAATCAGCCGCTGCAAGCCAAGAGTTATCTAGTTTAGCTGAACAACAAAATCACGAACTCAATAAATTTACGATTTAATCTTTAATGGTTGAATAACAAAAAGGCAACGAATTATCGTTGCCTTTTTTATATTAGAATGTTGTCCAGCTATTCTAGCGTAGCTTATTCGTTATCATCATCAATGACGGGCGCTTTTTTCTTTTTAGGAATGAAAACATTATCGCCCACATCCACATTGTTATAGAAACTTTTATCGCGCTTAACTGGCTTTTTAGTCACTTTTTTCGGCTTGGCTTTCTGTGCACCAGCATGACCAGCCTGGGTTTTACTCACTGGTTTTTTCGCCGGCTTAATGCCTTTAAACTTACCTTGTAATCCCTCAAGGACACTAAATGACATTTCTTGTTGTAGGTAACGCTCGACGCGTTTCAAGCTTTCCCAATCTTTCGGGCCGACAAACGAAATCGCATCGCCCGTATTTCCGGCGCGCCCAGTACGACCAACTCGGTGCACGTATTCTTCAGTATGCTTAGGCATATCAAAGTTAATCACGTGTGTCACATTTGAAATGTCCAATCCACGGGACGCCACATCAGTAGTTACAAGAATCTTAAATACGGCCCTTTCAAACTGACTCATAATGGTATTACGTTGCGTTTGCGTCAGATTACCGCTTAGCGCGATCGCTTTCAGTTTACGTTCATTAAGCTTATCGGTTAATCGCTCAGTATCATTACGCGTCGCGGTAAAAATAATCACCTGACGGTAATCTTCTTGTTCGAGAATGCGATCTAGCAAAGCTTCTTTATGATCTAAATGGTCACATAGATAAAAACGTTGCGTAATGTCTTTGTCTACTGAATTAGAGGTACCAACGGAAATGCTTTTTGGAGCATTGAGCATTTCTGATGCAATATCATTCACTTGATCATGGTCTAATGTCGCAGAAAAACATAACGTTTGACGGCGACGGTGCTTAGCGGCGCGGTGAATACGGCGCAGTTGCGGGGCAAAGCCAAGATCAAGCATGCGGTCAGCTTCATCTAAAACTAACGTCTCTAAGCCATCTAAAAATAGGGAACGATGATCAAGGTGATCGGCTAAACGCCCAGGTGTCGCGACAATAAAACGTGGGTAACGACGCAAAGCCTTAACTTGATCGTTAAAGTTCTCTCCTCCCGAGATTAACGTCGCGGTGTAACTAAATCCCGCTAGCATAGTACGCAGCTCACTGTATACTTGTTTTGCTAATTCTCGAGTAGGAACAAGAATAACACCGCGAGGATCGCGTGCAGAAAATGCCTTACTTTTAAGGGATTTATGAAGCATAGGCAGTAAGAACGCCAAGGTTTTGCCTGATCCTGTTTTTGAAGAGGCCAGCAAATCTTTCCCTAACATAGAATAAGGAATCGCTTGCTGCTGGATTTCAGTTGGGGTTTTGAAATCATAGTGCATCAAGTTCTTCAATAAACGATTATCTAAGCCTAAATCTTTAAACTGCAAAGGATTCTCCAAGTTAAATGTCTGCCTGCGTCATTCAGGCAAATACTATCAATTAAAAACAGCGTATATTACCGCGAAACCCTGCATTAAGCATAGTGAATATCATAAATAATATGGCGCACTTCGCCGCGGTATAAGCAGCCTGAATATGAACTTAGATCACAGATTCACATAAGATAAGAAAAAATAGAGGTTTCTTGATGAAATCTTTGGATTATTTTTACGTTTATGCTCGCAGAGTTTATAGGTTTAGCACTACACTATAGGGGTAATAGATACTTACACCTTTTGCGATACACTATCGCGACAAACGATATAATCAAGGAGTTCATTATGAACAAGATGTTACTGGCTGCAGCAACGTCATCGGTACTGTTATTGGCAGGTTGTGCATCTGGCACCAATGAAGCAACCACATCTAAGCTTGATAACTTGACAGATCAAGTCGAGCAACTACAAGATGAAGTGGCTTCACTGAAAAGTGAACATGCCGCTCTTGCGTCGAAAACAAATCAATCGGCAGATGCAGCCATGGCTGCTCAAGATGAAGCACAACGTGCGAACAAACGCATCGATAATATTGCTCAGTCTTACACTAAATAATCCGAATTCAATAACAAAAAGAGTCAGCATATGCTGACTCTTTTTTATTTACTTAACACTTTAGCCACATAGATTAATCGCGAGAAGCCACACTCACGGGCACACCGTTTTTGGCCATAATTGCTGCTTTAGAACGACTCTTAGATTGATTAAACTCTTTTAACCACCAGCCTAATTCCGCAGGCACGACCAAATGCTCTTTGGTGCCATTACTGCGAGTCAGAGGTTCGTGGGCTTCAAGATAAACATGGTGATCAGGTTCCAAACTGACTTTAACCGGATCATTAATCACTCGGACTTTAGTTCCCGTATGAACTTGATTAAATAACCATTTAATATTTTTTGGCTCCATACGAATGCAACCAGAACTCACACGTAACCCGATACCAAAATTCTTGTTAGTACCATGAATGAGATACGTACCGTCACCATAAGCTAAGCGAAGCGCATAATTCCCTAATGGATTGTCTGGTCCTGCCGGAACAACCGCAGGCAGCGTTTTACCTTTTTTTTCATACTCAGCTCGAATAGATTGCGGTGGCGTCCAAGTTGGATGAGCGCGCTTTTGGCTGATCGCGGTTTTCATTACCGGAGTATCACGACCAATACGACCGATCCCCACAGGAAAAACACTCACTGTGTGTTGATTGGGCTCAAAATAATACAACCTTAGCTCAGCTAAGTTAATGACAACCCCTTGATAATCGACATCGGGAAGAATAATTTGCGACGGAATGGTGAGAACATATCCAGCTTTGGGTAAAAATGGATCGACGCCTTTATTGGCAGCCATCAATGCTAGAAAGCCGACGTCATATTGCTTCGCAATTTGCGCCATAGACTCGCCTTTTTTAACCATATGATATTGTAAATTACCCACTATACGACTGTCTTTAACGGGCAAATCATAGGTTGTGGCCAGTGCTGGTAAATTCACACCACTCAGCACGGCCCCCAATACGATCATGGCTCTTAGACCCATTTTATTCATTACCTTTTGCTTGCTTATATAAGCTTAAGGTTACTGCTCTTTCTGCCTTGTGATCAACGATTGGTTGAGGATAATCGAGTTTTTTCTGAGCTTTCCAAGGCTGATGGATAGTTTTGTTGTCAAGTGTTGATAACTCGGGAACCCAACGCCGAATAAACTCACCTTGCGGATCAAATTTCTCACCCTGCGTCGTCGGATTAAAAATTCGAAAATACGGCTGACCATCACATCCCGTCGATGCAGACCATTGCCATCCGCCATTGTTGGACGCAAAATCTCCATCAATAAGCTGGCGCATGAAATAGGTTTCTCCGTGACGCCAATGAATGTGCAAATCTTTAGTGAGAAAGCTCGCAACAATCATACGTAATCGATTATGCATCCAGCCTGTATTGTTGAGTTGCCGCATCGCGGCGTCGACAATCGGATAACCTGTACGACCTTGAGACCATGCTTGAAAATGCTCATCATTATGCTGCCACGCAATGTTACGCGCCCACTGATGAAAATTATCGCCTTTACATAATCGCGGTTCAAAATACATTAAATGTTGGTAGAACTCACGCCAAATGACTTCACTTAACCAGGTTGCTGCACCGTCACTTAATTCACCAGACTTTGTTTCAGCTTGTAATCTTGCCATACATTGCCGTGGTGATATCGCGCCAATAGCAAGGTAGGGAGATAATAGGCTAGTTCCCGCCATGGCAGGAAAATCACGTTGAGTTTGATAGTCATTAACCGTGTTGTGACAAAATAAACGTAGCTGCTGACGTATCCCCTCAAAATCAACCACATAGTCACTGCTGTCTACCCGTGGATAATCAAAAGCTTGGTTGTGCGACCACAACCATTGCTGGGCCGTATTTGATAATTGCGCCACCGGCTCTGCGGCTGCGGTTTTCACAATTTGCGGCCAGATTACCTGCTTTAACCAGGCCTTTTTAAATGGTGTAAATACTTTGAAGTATTCGCCTTGTTGATTCAGCACCGTCCCCGGAGCTTGCACACATTTATCATCAAAGCTACTCCAACCGATATTAAGATCCTGACTGCGTTGGTAGGCCAAAAGATCACGATGAGTCTCATTGACTTCATACTCTTTATTCACATAAATATGATCGGCATTGATTTCCTTGGCCACATCCATCAGCACATCAACAGATTCACTAAAATCATCACACTGTCGATACAACAAGGGTATAGAGTAGGTATTAAGCTCTGCTTGTAATGTTGCTAAACGACGATAAATGAGATCCGCTTGTATTGGTGCCATTTGATGGCTTTCCCATTGTTTGGGGGTCGCAATAAACACAGCAATAACAGATTCCCCAGTCTCTATTGCTCTATTGAGCGCAGTATTATCTATGGCTCGTAAATCACGGCGCAACCAGACTAACTTCATACTAACATCCTTATGTTATTAGCGTGTTTAATACATCCGACAAACAGCATTCTCCCGCCACGTTTTTTTGTATATCACGAATGTGGTTATACTGTACTGAGGTGAGACTACGATTAGAAAAAATGCCTACTTGGCTATACGCATCCAGTATTTCTTCACTGACAAGTCCAGATAAATCTTCGATACCATCGAGAAACGTGATACTCACTCCTTTTCCAGAAAGTTTCAGCATCCATAGCCAAGCATAAATACTGCCAGCAGAATCCATATTGATGCACAAACACTGCTCTTTATGACGAACTTTATTCTCAGCCTCAAAAATCCCGACTAAGGTCGCCAACATAAGTGATTGTAATAGTCCTTTTTGAATACTACGCTGCGGACCTTTCACATGGTCTAACGTTTCAATGACTGGATTGAGAAATTGCGTTTCCACCAAATCTAACGGGTATTCTTTAAATACCGTTGCAATGATTTTATGGGCTTTCGTTCGCTGCAATTTTGACAGTGCGTCAAGTAATACTGAGCATTCCGCGAGTTCACTAGACTGATCGAGTTCTTCCTCAGATTGCTGGCCCATTAGCAAAGGTTTGACTTTACCAATAGAGACCCCTTTTGCCAGCCAACTTTGAATTTGTCGAATCGTCGCAATATCACTTGATAAATATAAACGATGACCTTTTTCCGTACGCTGAGGTTGCACTAGATTATAACGACGCTGCCAAGCGCGGAGCGTCACAGGCTTTACACCAGTGAGTTCCGAAACTTCACGAATGGTATACAATGGTTCTTCACAAGCCATAGCGTAATTTCAACTCCTGTGGATAAGGTTCTAAGTATCGTTGCTGACTTAGGTATTCATCGGGATACATCGTTAAGTAATGCTTTATCAGCGTAACAGGCGCAAGCAAAGGCAATACGCCTTTACGATAATCGTGAATAACTTGAGTCAATTCTGCTTTCTGTGTTTTCGATAAATCTCGTTTAAAGTAGCCTTGAAAATGCATGAGCACATTCGTATTATTTTTCCGACTAGCACGATGAGATAAAGCGTTCATTAATCCCAACCGATATTCTTCAATAAACTCACCTAAATCGTAGTTTTTAATATTGGCGACCATGCGCCCCAATGATCGGTAAGATTGTGGATGGTGTGCCATGAGCATCAATTTGTAACGCGAGTGAAAATTAACGACATCTTTTACGGTTGGATTGTCTCCGAGCGATTCATATAAATCATGTAGACTAAAAACTCGTGTCACGAAATTTTCACGTAATACGTCATCATGTAAGCGGCCATCTTCTTCAATCGGTAGCCACGGTAGCTGCTCTTGAAGCTGACGCGTATACAAGCCGACACCGTCTTTCTCGGCAAAATTCTGCCTATACACCTTCACCCTTTCCATGCCACACGTCGGGGATTTGGCGCACACAACATAACCACACAGAGGAAGCGAAGTTAACTCTAAGGCCTTATCTTTAGAAAACTGGTTCATTGTATCTGTATAATCTTGAGACTCATCTTTGGTCTCAACTAAGGCCACCCGTTCCTCATCTTGTATTAATCGAATGGCTTTACGTGGAATGGGCATTCCAATCGCAACTTCAGGGCATATCGGTAAGAATTGCGCAAAACTGGCTAGTTCATCATTCACAAACGCATTACGTTTATGACCGCCGTCAAACCTTACTTGCTCACCTAAGACACAAGCACTGATTCCGATTAAAATTGATTGTGCTGTCATGTAACCACCGTTATACAAATAGTTATTTTGTACAGGTATAGCATATGCAAACTTGTTATACAAATAAAATAACTGTACAAATCCTTAATACATAAAAATAAATGCATTACTTATCATATGGTTAAGTTAAATAACCGATTAAATAACTTGCTGTTTTATGGGGAAATATATATGTTTGTTAATCAAATCAACTTTTTTGAAACATCACGGTAAGGTATAATCAAGTTGGTTTATTGAAGTAACCAATACATAAAATAATAGCGTGCTAATCTATAAAAAATGTATTTTCGACTGTCAATCATAGACATTTCTGTGAGATAGGTATTGATGATTTATATAGGACCCACACATTTACACAATGTGTCAAAAGGTATATAAAATTGACTAATCATTGCGGCTTAAACGAGAAAACTATTCAAGAGCTTGAGCATGAGTTGTTGACCGGTACTGCCGACGGTTGCAAAAAAATTGAGTATCTACTTAGTCAAGACTCTACCGCAGATGAGCCTATTTTCCGACTACAACTTACCGTGTTGGCGGCGAAATTACAGTTAGATAATGAACAACTATCGAAGAGTTTAAAATACATCCGCAGCGCCTATCGCCTACAACAAACCTTAGATACCGATGATTATTTAGCGGAGATTCTCCATTTACATGCTTATATTTTCTGGAAACAAGCTAAATACTACTCAGCCTTACAATTTTGGACGCGTGCGCTTGAATTATCAGCGTGGTCAGACAGCACAGATATACAAATACAAGCATTGATTGGCCTGGGCAATGTTTGGCGGGCAACAGAATCTTATCACTTGGCCAAAGCAACCCATCAGCTCGCGGTAAGAATCGCTAATCATACTCGTCAAGCAAAACTCGAAATTCGCTCACGTATTTTGCTGTCATGGGATTTGCACTTACTCAAACAATACCCTTCTATGCTCACCGAATTAGAAGGTGCGGAAGATTTGTTACATCATAATCCTGATAACACATTAAAAGCGCAAATTTGCGATTTTAGGGCGGCCGCATTACTGGAGCTTGATCGTATCGAAGATGCACATCGCGCGACCACAATGGCGCAAACACTTGCAGAAACCCATGGATTCGATGAAATGCACATCTTAGCTTTACTCAATAAAGCCAAAATTGATGTGCGCCGTACTATGCCAGAACGAGCCTTAGAATGGCTTAACCAAGCTGAAAGTATTGCCACCACTAATCATAATCATGAGCTACTCACCCGCATCTACGCTCAGCAGTCGGCGATATCCGAGTCGCTAACTTATTATCAAGATGCTTTTATTGCCTACCAACGCTTTCGTCATCATTCATTGGCAAGGCAAAGAGAAAAAACGTTGCAATTAGGCTCGGATAAAGCGCGAAAATCTAAGAATTTACTCGAGCAAAAAGCGCGTAAAATTATTAATCGTCTCCGTAGTCAATATGAGTTCAACCCTGGAAAACAATTCCCTAACCTAGTCTCAGAGACACTCTGGTGGGAGCGTTTGGTCGAATTAAAAACACAATTAAAGGCATCGAATTATTCGATCATCATGATTCATCATAATAGCCCACAACATATCGACATTTGCACAGAAATCACACATAGCCTGTCAGCTCCAGGGGATTATTTAGCGCGTCTGGACACAACACACTTAGGCTGGCTTATCAATTCGAAAGACAGCTTAGCGAGTCAGCTTTATGATACGTTTCAGCAAATGATAACGATGTATCCGTGGGAGCGAAGAGGACTCGTCAAAGACCTACCTAAAGTTTCTTTACATAATATTTTAATGTTCCCATTTACGTTAGAACAACTAGAAATTGAAGAAAGCTCAATCATAGGATAAGAGTAACTCTATGGAAGCGTTATTAAAAAAGATACAAAATAGTGGATACGATGTCACCTACCTATCGGGCCAAGACGCCATTTCTTTATGGGAAGAAATTAGCAAAAATGTCGCTGAAACCGAGAGGGAAAAAGCGTTATGTTTACTCATTAGCTCTGAATATCTCAATCATGCCCGCTTATATGAACAAAGCATTCAACAATTACATCATGCGCTCCAGTTAATCTCAGATGATGAAGATGAACATCATATTGAGCTACAGCTTTCGATTAAGCAAAGTCTCTGTGAGTGCTATATTGCCACGAGACAATACGCGTTAGCACTGGCGGAATATGTACTAATCACCAAACTGGCGATGCAACACTACGACTTAGACTCACACGCATCGGCAATTATTGGGATGGGCCGACTTTGTGAGCATTTCGGAGATTACAATCGCGCCATTCGTTACTATAAAAAGATTGATCATATTGATCATGCCTTATCAAGCCGTAACGTACGTTTGCAATATAAGCTCTACAAACTGGGTAGCTATATTCGACTCCAACGTTATAAAGCGGCGCAGGCACTATTACTAGAATGCGAAGAACTGTCTATATTAGTAAACGACAAATTATTAAATGGTAAGGTTTTGTTATATAAAGCAAGGCTATACCGCTTTAAAGGTAAATTAACCGAATCTCTGAATGTCCTTTCTACTATTTCCTACACTCTAGGGGCTATAAGTGATAACTGGTTTGCCTGCGCATGTCGTATCGAACAGGCATATTGTATGTCTCACCTTAATAAACCGCATTTAGCGATCTATTTACTCGATAACGCTCATCATAAAGTCGCTAATTTTTATCACCCTAAGCTCAAAATCGACCTGTACAATGCCTATAGTGACCTCTACACAAAATCTAGACAGTATCAACAAGCATTAAGGTATGAAAAATTAGCTTTTGAGTGTGAGTCTGAACTCATTAGTCTAATTCCTATTGCCGAGTTAGGCGCAAACCAATTACGCCGACTTTCTCAGCTTGATTTGCAACTGAAGTTAATTTTGTCAGAAATAGAGAATCGTGAGCTGAAAGAAACGACAGAGACACAACGTAATGCGGTGGCTCAGCTGCAACAAGATGTCTTTACCGACCCTTTAACTCAAATGCATAACCGTCGCTGGCTTGACAGTCAATTGAAAGACATGCTTTTGCACGATACTAACTTTGCATTTTTGATTATCGATATTGATCATTTTAAATCAATTAATGATGACTACAGCCACTTAGTCGGGGATCAAGCGATCAGCCGAGTCTCTATGGAAATTCGTCATTATTTTAATGATGAAGGACAGCACTGGGTACGATTTGGTGGAGAAGAGTTCTTAGTGATTATTGAAAATAAAAGTTTAGCAGAAGTGAATGCTTTAGCCGAACAGTTACGCCACAATATTGCACAAACAGACTGGCAGCACATGTTAGGTGATAGACAACTTACCGTCAGCATTGGCGTAACGTTACACCGGGTCGGAGAGAATACTCAACGAACATTTAACCGAGCAGATAAAGCCTTATATCGCGCCAAAGCAAACGGCCGTAATCAAGTATGTTACGAAGAGTGATTTATTGAAAATGATGCGTACACATCGGGTAACGGTATTCTTTCTGGCATGCTCGCAAGTGCACACTTAAACACGCTTTTGCAGACAATAGATAAAAAAATAGCCAATCGTAAGACACGATTGGCTTAAATATAATGTGAACAAAAATATTCACTAACAACGTCAGTTGGCTAGGTGACTCTTGGCTTAAAGAGTCATTATTACTAATGCAGTTTGCGTGCCAACTTTTTAATGCCCGTCAATTCAAGCCCCCATTCCAATTCCGCTTAAAAAACACTCAACCATCACTAGGTAAATGCATTATGCAATTCCCATTTTGCAAAGATTTGCGTAACGTTGCTATCCATAAAGCAAAACCTTTGCAAGGTTTTCGCTGGAATAAGTCAAACCGACAAAAGTTCGCTATACTGCGCTAAATTCTCAGTTGAACGAGTTGGCTTAAGGTATCTAATGAATTATATAAGTACGTACTTAAAAGGTATTGCAATGGGAGCGGCCGACGTGGTTCCCGGTGTCTCTGGGGGCACTATCGCTTTTATCACTGGAGTCTATGACACGCTGTTAGAAAGTATTCGTCGAGTAAACCCAAACCTTATTACTATCTGGCGTAAACACGGCTTTAAAGCGGTGTGCGAGCATATTAATCTTTTCTTTTTACTGTCTCTGTTCGGCGGCATTCTAACCAGTATACTGACATTGGCTAAGCTCATCTCTTGGCTATTAGACACCCATCCGATCCCTACTTGGTCTTTCTTCTTTGGGCTTATTTTGGTGTCTGTTTATCACATGATGAAACAAATTGAGCATAAAAAAATACCGCAATGGATAACCTTATTGGTGGGAATAGCGGTGGCCTATAGTATTACCGAAGTGAAACCAATCACGATGGATGCAACCGATATTAATATCTTTATCGCCGGTTCTATTGCAATTTGTGCGATGATCCTACCGGGTATCTCAGGGAGCTTTATTCTTCTATTACTAGGCATGTATGCGCCAATTCTAGGGGCGGTAAAATCAATGCAATTGGATGTTATCGGATTATTCGCCATCGGTTGTCTCGCGGGACTCATGACATTTTCGCATTTATTATCTTGGTTATTAAAACATCACAGAGATACGACGCTTATGCTTTTAACTGGGCTAATGCTTGGTACCCTACCTAAAATATGGCCTTGGAAAGAAACGTTAACGTGGAGAGTAAATTCACATGGTGAACAGGTCCCTCTATTGCAACAGAACTTATCACCTTTTCAATATGAAACAGTGACTTCAAATCCATCTCAATTGATACTCGCCATCATAATGATGTTGTGTGCGATTGTCGTCGTTTTAGGCTTAGAAAAATACGCTAGCGATAACAATAAATAACCCGTATCTCTTCTTGTGGTGAGGGCGCGCCTTCATCACAAGAAGCTCACCGTGAATCACTGCATCGATCAACGAATCACGGTATACTCGTCCTAACTTGACTATTGGATAATGTGACATGAAACGATTTCTAACCCTAGCGTTTACACTTATTGCCAGCTTTAGCGCACAGAGCAAGTCCGCTGAGGATATTACCGTCATACAACCTTATGTCACGGTAACCAAAACGGCCCAATTGAGCGCTTTTGTTTACGGAAAAATTGTGAATAATTCCAACAAACCTCAGGTGTTAACCAGCGTAACAACGAGTGCCTCGACACGAGTAGAGATTCAAAATACCGATAGCCACAGCAAAAAAGCGGTTGTGCATAAATTGGAAAATTTGAGTATTCCCGCACAAAGCTCCAAAGTGCTAGAACCACGGGCGACTCGAATTGCTTTGTTAGGACTGGTAAAACCGTTAGAAACACATAAACATATAACGCTAAAGCTGCATTTCGAGAGTGGAGCAACGATTAATGTGAACGTTCCGGTACGCCTAAGTTTAAAAGATGCAATGCACTCACCGGGGGTTATCCCCATCCCAATAAATAACAAAATTACGCATTAATATTCACTCTCTAGCTTAGTAAAAACACACATAACTGCGCACAACTCTTCCCGCATTGACTGCGGCTTCATGCCGTTCCTATCAATACAATATTCTTAACTATATCCCTTATAACACTACGTACCACTAATTTTTTCATCAATAAGACAATAAACTCTAGACAGCTCGATTGATGACGTTAGTATTAGTGACTGCTCAAAACACATAACTAAAAATCGTTACAAAACCATTGTTATATAGGAATGAATATGCAAAGCAGTAACATATTACAACGCTATGCTCAGGGGAATCTGGTTCTGCAGATCATTGTGGGCATTATCGCGGGTGTCGTTCTCGCCCTTATTTCACCAGCCGCTGCTATCAGTGTCAAATTACTTGGTTCACTGTTTGTTGGCGCGCTGAAAGCTGTTGCACCTATTCTTGTCTTTATTTTAGTTGCTGCTTCTATTGCAACTCAGAAGAAAAACCAAAGCTCGAATATGCGTCCAGTGGTCACTCTCTACCTTATTGGTACGTTTGCCGCATCACTTACCGCAGTTGCACTCAGCTTCCTTTTCCCAACCACATTAAACCTGGGTGATTCAGTCACAGGCACCACCCCTCCTCAAGGGATTGGTGAAGTATTACACACATTACTGTTTAAATTAGTGGATAACCCAATTAGTGCACTAATGAATGCAAACTATATTGGTATTCTGGCTTGGGCGATTGGTTTAGGGATTGCACTTCATCATGCATCAGATAGCACCAAAGGTGTATTTGAAGATCTAAGTCATGGTGTATCAAAAATCGTGCGCTTTATTATC
This sequence comes from Vibrio palustris, assembly GCF_024346995.1. Taxonomy (NCBI): domain Bacteria; kingdom Pseudomonadati; phylum Pseudomonadota; class Gammaproteobacteria; order Vibrionales; family Vibrionaceae; genus Vibrio; species Vibrio palustris. Next base: position 1,025,139 of record NZ_AP024888.1, read on the forward strand.
CGACTTGCGCCTATTGGTATTTTTGGTTTAGTGGCGTCAACGTTCGCGACCACGGGCTTTGACTCTTTAGTGAATTTTGGGCATCTGTTGGCAGTATTGCTTAGCGCAATGGCATTTATAGCCCTCGTGGTAAACCCTTTAATTGTTTATATCAAAACAGGCGTGAACCCTTATCCATTGGTTCTACAATGTTTACGGGAAAGTGGCGTAACGGCTTTCTTCACTCGTTCGAGTGCAGCCAATATCCCAGTCAACATGAACTTGTGTGAAAAACTAAAGTTAGATGAAGATACTTATTCCGTCTCCATCCCATTAGGTGCGACCATTAATATGGGCGGTGCAGCGATTACCATTACTGTACTGACGCTTGCTGCTGTACATACTTTGGGTATCGATGTTGATATTACAACCGCAATTCTATTAAGCCTAGTCGCCGCGATTTCAGCATGTGGTGCATCAGGTGTGGCCGGCGGCTCGCTACTACTCATTCCTCTAGCATGTAGCCTTTTTGGGATTTCCAACGATGTCGCGATGCAAGTCGTAGGGGTTGGCTTCATCATCGGTGTCATCCAAGACTCTGCTGAAACCGCTTTAAATAGCTCGACCGATGTTGTATTTACTGCTGCAGTATGTCGCAGTAAAAATAAATAATAATACACTTAATCTACCGCTCAATAGCGGCATCATTAAGCAATTGTTTATAAAAAAACCCAGCCTAAGGCTGGGTTTTTTAGTGTTACCATCCGGATTAAACTAGAAGTGTTTTTGTGTAAAATCTAGCGATGGGCCATTGGATGCTTTCTCTGATGAGGCACCATCATAACCCGCTTCATTCTTTCCCAAGTGACCGTCACTGTCGCCCCCTACTTCCTGAAGATCAGTGGCTTCCAACTCTGAAGAAAGATGGTCAAAAGCGCTAGGATCGTCTGATTCTTCTTGTTCGAGTAATGGAATCGGACGTTTATACAACTTATTTAATACACGAATAACCGCATGTTCAGAAAATTCTTTACTCACTATTTTTTTATATAGCGGTTTAGTCAAAGATTGCAACCCCACCACGGATTCAACGCCAATTTTCCCACCGACCGTATCGCGAACCACTTTCGCGGGTTCATAATTAAACATTGCCGACAGAAAAAACCAAATATACGCGATTTCATTGCCGTGAGTACCATAATCCATCCATGCATGCCCTGCATGGAACATGGCTTCACTATGACCATGCTCCGCTGCTCGCTCTAACCAATAACACGCTTTACGATGGTTACTAGCGACTCCGATACCCTGTAAATAATGTAAACCGAGCTTCATCATCGCCGTGCTATCACGCAGTTTAATCGCTTTATACAACCAGTAATTTGCATCACTTGCTGACGGAGTCAGATTATTCCGAGACGTACACCAATCAGCCATGAACAAAATCGCTTCTATTGAGTTCTGCTCTGCCGCTTCTTTCATGAACATCAGCCCACGTTCTACATTGACTTCCGTCCCTCGGCCCTCCGTAAGAAGTTTACCGACCTCAATTTTAGCGGCTAAATCGCCATCTAGAGCGCGTATGTATGTTTCCCAGAAATGCACTCTCTCTTCCATAAGCACATTATTACTTATACGCTTACCTAAACGAATCAGTCCAAAAATACCATTTCTGTCATCCTGTAATGCCGCTTTTTCATACCAAAAAAAAGCTTCTTTCAAATTATCTCGCTCGGCCTCTTTGGCAAGATACAACATTGTTGGTACATGACCAGACTCTGCTTTAAACAAGCGATCTTTCTTCTCTTGCTCACGCATACGCTGCAGAGCCTTATGGTAGGCGAGTTCTTTGGCTTCTTTTTCCATTTTTAATCGGCGCTTTCTCATCGATAAAGAAATCATCCAAATAAAAATTAGGATAAAGGAAACCCCTAAAACACCGACCGCAATTCCAATATTATCCATTGATAAATATTCTTTCTCTTTGTTTGCTAACACCCGTGAGTCAATGAGTGTTAAATATAAATACATTTACATCATGATAAAGCTTATCATACCTTAACCTAGCCACTTTACCCATCATTCACACCCCTCTTCTCATCATAGTGATGGATTGACAGTGAAAAGAAACATCGACGCCAAGCTAGCAATAAAAAGCGATGACAAATTCAATAATAGCTTAATAAGTATGACAGAAAATAAACAAAGAAACTTATTAATAAAAAACAATACTATAGAACAAAAATCACCGACAGAACCTCACGAATCCCCGCCCGACAAATAGGGGCTATCGCCTAACCGCTCTTTTTCATGCTGCCTTTTTCAACCTCTTACCTTGACCTATTAAAAACAAAGGCTTTTACTAAAGGATAAGATTCAAAAAGCCACCACTCACATGGAAGAAGTCGAATTTATCATGAATGATCTGGTCTCTAGCCCTTATCCTTTAGGGGCAACACTTAATACTCACGGATGCAATTTTTCTATCTATGCACCCGCCAGTTCAGATATCCAACTCGCTCTGTTCGAGCCAACAGGTGAAACGTACACGACACATCCACTACACAATGAATATGCTGGTATTAAACATACGTTCGTTCCTAACATAAAGGAAGGTCAGCGATACGGTTTTATTGTGTCAATCAATGACCAACCTCACTACCTTGCTGATCCCTATGCCAAAGCACTATCACAGCCACTGACCTATCAACCGCCTTTTGATGCCAAGCAAAGCCTCTCTTTAGCGAAATGTCTTGTCACTACTCATGATTTTGATTGGCAAGATTCCGCCATGCCTAAAAGACCGAGAGATGAAATGGTGCTTTGTGAAACGCATGTCAAAGGGCTAACAAAACTGCATCCTGACGTACCTGCTCGTGAAAATGGATCGTATCTAGGCCTTGTAAGTGAGCCCATGCTCGAGTTCTATCAACAACAGAATATCAATACGTTACAACTATTGCCCATTGCCGCCTGTATGCATGAACCCCACCTACTAGAAATGGACATGGTCAATTATTGGGGTTATAACCCTTACCTCTTTATGGCCCCCGACCCTCGCTATGCGCATAAAGACGCGGTAGTAGAATTCAAAACGGCAGTGCGCGAACTTCACAAAGCCGGCATAGAAGTCATTTTAGATGTGGTCTATAACCACACGGCTGAGGGAGGGGATAATGGTCCTATCTTTAATTTAAAGGCTCTCGATCCGCACTATTACTTAATGCACGAGGGACATTTTGCTAATTTCACCGGCTGCGGTAATACGTTAAACCTTGCGTACCAACCTTCGCTAAATCTGGTTATGGATACGCTGCGTTATTGGGTTGAGGAATATCAGATTGACGGTTTTCGCTTTGATTTAGCAGCAACATTAGGTCGTTATGGCGATCAATTTCGTAGTGACGGTGGTTTTTTTAAAGCCATCGCTCAAGACCCAATTCTCAGAGACATCAAACTCATTGCTGAACCTTGGGATATTGGTCCTAATGGCTATCAAGTGGGAAATTTTCCGTTTGGCTGGAATGAGACCAACGATAAACTTAGAGATGTCGCACGTAGCTTTTGGCGTGGTGATGCAGGTTATATGAAAAATTTTGCGACACGTCTTATGGGTTCTCGTGATTTATATAGCGCCGCGAACTGGCCATTTAAACTCACAGTCAATTACATTACCTATCATGACGGGTTTACCATGCAAGATCTTGTGTCTTATAAGCACAAACATAACGAAGCCAATGGCGAGGACAATCGCGATGGCCATGGTGATAACCGATCGGATAACTACGGCGAAGAAGGTGAAACCTTCAACGTCACCATTAAAAGCCGTCGAGAGCGCCAAAAACGTAATATGGTAGCAAGTGTATTGTTTGCCTTTGGTATTCCTCACCTACTCACCGCAGATTTGTTATCACATACCCAGCAAGGCAATAATAATGCCTATTGCCAAGACAATGAATTAAGCTGGCTTGACTGGGAGCTCACCCACTCACAAGAGACCTTTCGTCATTGGGTCGCAAAAATTATCAAAGCACGTCAAGAATATATGGTGCCATTTATTCGCGCTTTCAGCGGTAAAACTCGTAATGATAATCGCGTCTACTGGCGCCGTGTGGATGGCCATGAAATGAGCATGGAAGATTGGGATTCACTCTCGTCAGTCGCCTTACACTTAGGTATTGGCGAGCATGGTGATGAGCTGCTCTACTTAATCAATCAAACTCGCGCTCCTGCCCGCTTTACCTTACCAGAAGATCGCAAACAACAATGGCAAATTATTTGCGATACCAATAATCTGCATAATCAAAAACTAGGAGTCGCAGAAAAAGAACGATTACAGTTGCCAGTTTCCATGTCTATTTTACATTTCTCGCCGCAAAAAAAATAAATAAGTACGACGGATTCTTCGTCATATTTCTTGAAAGCCCGATATAACAGCTACAGCTTAACTACATGGATGGTTGAGTTGTGGCAGTTTATTAACATTATTCTGTTTTTCCCTTGATATTAGACTGCTCAAATAGCCAGACATTAATTATTCACCATAAAACGTCTAGTTAAACGTTTAATGAAAAAAAGACTGGATGGAAACAATACCGCATCAATAATGCAATAAAAATTTATAAGTCATTGTTTGTGTAAACCAATATTCAAGTTTAAAACTTATCGCCCATTTGGGAAATAAAAAGGTGGTTCATATGCAGAAAACCGTTTCAGTAGTCATTCCTTGCTATAACGAAAGTGAGGTGATTGATCATACCGTAGAAGAAATGCTACGCGTGACCCAAGGTATTGAGAACTACCAGTTCGAACTTTTATTCGTTAACGATGGTAGTGCCGATGATACTGAAAGCAAATTACTGCAATACAGTAAAGCGCATGACAATGTACACCTGATTTCTTTTTCTCGTAACTTTGGTCATCAACCTGCCGTATCTGCAGGTATCCAAGCCAGCACGGGAGACGCAGTGGTATTGATTGACGCTGATTTACAAGATCCTCCACAGCTTATCGAAGGTATGATCAACCTTTGGGAGAAAGGCTATGACGTGGTCTATGGCACCCGCGAAAACCGCGAAGGCGAATCAAAATTTAAACTGGCCTCAGCGAAATGGTTTTACCGTATATTGAATTACCTCTCAGAAGTACCGATCCCATTAGATACTGGCGACTTTCGCTTAATGGATCGCCAAGTCGTCGATCAACTCAACCAGATGCCAGAGAAACACCGCTTCATTCGCGGCATGGTAAGCTGGATTGGTTTCAATCAAACCTCCATTACCTACAAACGTAATGAGCGTTTTGCAGGCGAAACTAAATATCCGCTGAAGAAAATGTTGTCATTTGCTTTAGATGGCATCCTGTCTTTCTCGGTGAAACCTCTCAAACTCTCTATTATTATGGGGTTCATTTCATCAGGCATTGCTTTAATTATGCTGTTTTATACCATCTATATTCGGTTAGCAACCGATCAGTGGCAATCTGGTTGGGCATCTATGCTCGTCGCTATGTTATTTATTGGTGGGGTGCAATTAATTTCCATCGGTATTTTAGGTGAGTATATAGCACGTATTTATAGTGAATCTCAAAGCAGACCGCTATATGTCGTGAAGAAAAACATCAGACAACCGAGACAAGATGATGAATCTAACCTCGATTAAGCACACGCTTTATGCAAATTTACGACAAAAGGTACGGTTTGCAGCTGTCGGCGGTTTAAATACCGCCGTTTCTTACTTCGCTTTTGTGACTCTTTATCAGCAGTTAGATAATTATATCCTAGCTTCTGTACTCGCGTACTGCATTGGTGTTATGTGCAGTTTTCTTCTTAACCGCGGATTTGTCTTTAATAGTCAGCACCAGAAAGGACAGTTTATTCCGTTCATTCTAGTGAATCTCGCCTCTTTAGGCGCAAGTACGCTCACTTTATATTTACTCGTTACTGAGTTACATATTAATGCGTACATTGGGCAGTTTTTTAGTATTTTTGTGTCCATGATAATGAACTATATAGGCTATCAACGCATTTTTAAAAATGGTATTAGTTTGAAAACATTAACTCAACGCTTCACTGATGGAGCACAAACTATGAAACTATCATCTGGAATACGCGCAATTTTATTCCTCGCTTGCTTAGCGGTCACACTACATAATATTTATACATCAGTACTCATTAATATTGCACATGACGCCCTGCCTTATATGGCGCATTATTCTGATAAATTCACATCAGAAGGTCGTTGGATTAATTTTGCGGTTTTTCCGATCAGTAGCAGTTTAAACCCGCAATTAGCTAACGCTCTATGCTTTCTTTTTATCGGCATGTTTGGGTATAACGTGTCTCGGTCACTGAGCCGTGATCGCTGGTTAGCGGCGTTTTTTGCACTCACTGTGATGAACATTCCATACTACACCATGCTCTTTAAATGGCCAATGACACTGCTTCCAGGGTGTATCATGCTGGCGCTATTTAGTTACTATCGTAATCGTTTGTCGATTCCAAGTATGTTGCTAATTGCGGGTGTGCTCCTTTTCGCTACCTACCCTGCTTTCTATTTTGTGATGCCTTTGATTTATATCGCACACTTAAAAGATCGTAGCTACAAAGACATCATGGTTTTCATGTTGTGGTGGGCCGCGGGTTATGTATTGGGGTATTTAATCGGTAATGGTCTAATTTACCTGTATACATGGCTTTTTGAAGGGCATGCGCATTTCATGCAGATGGCTTCTTGGCGTAAAGAGTCCCCACTGACTGGAATGGCATCGCTCATACACAACGTGGATAGAAGTGCGGGTGACTTTGTACGTAATGCCAACTATATATCAGAACTGAGCGCTTGGTATTTTCTCCCTGCTCTTGGCATTACCTTGCTGATGGTTAAAGATAACGTTAAGTATTTTTTAATCCTGCTTGCAATGATTATCTCCATCTATGCGAGTGTCGTAGTATTGGGCGTTCATGTACCGCTACGTTCAGGTATTACATTGCCACTAGGGATTGCGATGGTGGTTTTCTTACTTAAACACCCATGGGCAAAATACATCAATCTGATTTTATTACTGATCCCACTGGCCTATCAAACTTATCATTACAATAATAAGTACAACAATACACGTATTATTATGTCTCAAGTGATTGAAAAGAATGACGTAAATCATAAAATTGAAGACAAATCAAAATACGATAAAATTGTTGCAACGGTAGACCAAGAAAAAATGAGTGAGTGGCTAAAGCACGTGACTGGGTCTAAGCAGTTTAATAACCTGTCTAACTTGGAATATCACATGATTCGACCATACTTTTACAAACAAGGATGGCCAGATTCAGCGATTAGCGTGAAATACATTCACCAAAAAGCCCCAATTAAAGGTGAAACTGAAGTATCCATTAAAGACCGCACACTGTATGTCCGTTTCGAATAACGTTCAGCGGTGAGCGCACCAAGACCCAAAAACGCGTCCCTTCACAGGACGCGTTTTTTTATCTCTTCATCATAACAATGTGCGACCTGATACCGCGACACATAACACGCACAGCAGGGAGTATGGCTTTTCAAATCGGCTTAGCATCATGGGTAATAAACATTAAATTTATAAAATTTATAAAATACATAAATACCACTGAAAAATGTGAGCATTATAGAATAGGAAAGCCCAATTGATAGCGTTAAACTGTGCTAGGTTATCCAGCCAAAGACGGCATCCAATCTTATAACAATAATGCCGAGTATTGATAATTGGTTACTACCGACATAAGGTCACAGGAGATATTTTGAATTCTATTACAATGGGCGTGATTGGTAATTATTTTGGTCACCTATCAAGCGCAGAAAACGTGCAAGAAAGCGAGCTACCCAGTGGGTTGTTTGTCATTGACCAAAATGCTTCATCACTCACGACCGATAGCATCATGAACTACCCATCTTTGGGTGAAAATATTGATATCGAACCCGAGTTTGTTATCGAATATGACATTATTTACGATGGTGAGCAAGTTAGCCAAGTTCGTGGACGCCGCATTACCATCGGTAACGATACGACCATTCGCCAGTTGCAAGATGCACAGAAAATCAGTGCACGTAAATCATGGGGCAAAGCATCAAAAGGTCTGCATTCACAATGGTGGTCGCTCGAATCTATTGACAACTTATCGCATATTAGTCTTATCTCTTATATTGAGAATAATGGCGAATGTCACCTCGCAACCCAGCCTTTAGATATCGAGAACATTAAATTATTCGGACAACCTTTAGAAGATTGGCTCGTAACTGCTATCAATCAACAAGGTGGTGATGGCATGTTCGACCAAATATTACCGCAACTACAAGCCAATGGTTACCCTAAAACATTGACCCTGTTTACTGGTGCGCCCAATTATACTGCCTGGGGAAAGAAACACTTTCTTCAACCAGACGATATAATGCATATTATTGGTTATCAAACAACAGAATATAACCACAAAGAAGTGATGGAATTATTTGAAAGTAACAATATTAAAGAAGTTCCGAATATTCTTTATCTTAAGCAAAAAATTAAAGAGCCATCATTAATTGCTTAATTAGCATATATTAATTCGACATGTAACTGTATGATATATCGTATATTTACATGTCGTCATTTTTAAAAATAGCTAGATCTTTATTCCATAAATTAATGTAACAATAATAAACACTCTTAATTTTAATGAAGTTGTCATTGGAAAATGATTATTTAATAGCGCATTGAATTATTTCATCAATGTCTATGTCTTTAATATTAGGAGAAAACATGTCTATTATCCAAAAAGGGAAATTGGTCGGAATAGCACTAGGCGCTGTCTGCTCCATATATACATTACCTGCCCATGCCGATTTTTTTCGAGCGCTACCACAAGCAACCCCATTGAATGTTGATGCACTTACATTCGCGCCACACTTTGATTTTGATACTGACTCTTGTTTACCCGACGCAGGTATCTCATCGACAGGTCAGCAAAATGGGGGATTAAAAAACTCAGGATCCATTACGGGCGGCTGTCGTCGTACCGATTTTATGAATTTTTCTAATACCTACCACCGCTATGTATGTAAGACAACAAACGCGAACTATTGTGCCCATATTTATGCCTTGTACTTTCAAAAAGATCAGGCAGTTGCCGGCGTCGACGCGTTTGGTCACCGTCATGATTGGGAATACACAGTGGTATGGACACGTAACGGACAACCGACCCACTTTAGTACCAGCGCTCATGGTAAGTTAACGACTCACGATTGGAATAGCATCGAAAAAGACGGCAACCATCCAAAAGCCGTCTACCACAAAGATGGCGGATTAACCCACGCATTCCGTTTTGCCAAAGCGGGAGAAAACAGAGCTGAAAATCCAACCGGTCGCTGGGTATTACCGCCTTTAGTAAGCTGGTATACAATGCACGGACAAGCCAGTAATGCGACTCTTCGTGACGACTTAAATCGCTATAATTACGATCACGGAATTGCACCATTCCTTGATCATAATATGTTGAAATACATTAATCCGTTCCGTCCGGCAGGTTATCCAACCTACAACAATAACGATATGGTCAATTCTAAGTAATCCAATGTTAGCTAAGATGGGGAACGCTCCCCATCTTAGTATTAGGAGGTTATGTGTCTCATACCATCACAGCACTGTTACTCATGCTCAGCTTAGCAGGCAATGTCGCCTTTCTATCACACAGCTTGCTTAAACCTACCCATTCCAATTCATTTGAAGATAAACCGCTGCAAACTAGGCAGACACCAACTGAAGTCGCGATGTGCCAGCCCAAACCACCTCAAGCCAATGTCGCGACTGCGCCACACGCTCAACCGACACAAGTAAGTTCCAACAATATTGAACCAAATACCGCAGTAAACACCGCGAATATTCACGCACTTACAAAAAATGGCACCCACCTTCTGAGTTCCGCTCAACAAGCGCAGCTTGCTAAGCAATTACAATCTAACCCAACCATTGTACAACGCTTGCTCAATGCCATACGAAACCACCAGCTATCAGAACAGATTCGCTCACAACTTGTCGGTATTATTGCCAATCAAGACAGTGACCGCTTGTTTGATAGTGCTACGGCGTTCATGCAAGACTCTCAACCCGATTTACAACGTTTAGGCAGTGAATTAGCCAGCCGGCTTATTCGCAACCACCAGAGTGTTGAACGGACTGCTCGTTTACTTAATGATGTCAGCCTGCCCAAACCTGCTTTACGCGATATCTTACGCAATAGTTCCTTATTACCCTTATCAGCACCAGACAAACAAAAAATGCACATGATGCTCGCAAACTACATGAGCTATGCGGATTCAGATTTACAACCAGATATTCTCACCAGTTTAGCGCGGTTAAGTGTCAATGATGAACAGCGGCTAACGACATTGACCCCTTATTTAACAAGTGCTCAACCTGCGTTACAAAATGCAGCCATTCATGCGTTATATCAGCAACATAATTTATCACCAAATAGTCAGGCCTATAGTATTGTCGAGTCGCTCGCCAACGATCGAAGTACGCCAGCTCGTGTTCGCAGCGCGGCCTTCTCCCTCTTGTCTAATACGTCACCATAAAAAAACGGGTATTAAAGTGCCACCGATAGTGGTCTTCAATACCCGTTCTATTTGAACGCGTTCATCATTGACTCGGTTACACACTTGGTAAAAAGATCTCAGCCATCATGCAACGTACGCTCCCGCCTCCGATTTGCTCAATAGTGGTCACATCAATGGGTAACAATGTGCCGTACTGTTGCAACGCACTCAGCTGTTGTGGTTGGAACGCCTGGTAGGCCGATTGTGAAAGAACAATCAACGTTTCTCCAGTCGCGGTCGTCAACGGTAAGACATTGCCACAGAAATGATTCATTTGTTCAATCGTAATCGGGATGACTTGCTTGCTTTTCGCGATGCGCTGTACCACGTGACTGCGCATCGGCTCTGCAATCACTTCGTCACAAAGCAGACAAAATTTCTCCCCCATAGCCATCATGACATTGGTATGATAAACGCTCTTCCCAGAGGGCAAACACGTAGCAAAGGCCACCGCTTCATAACCTATATGCCGCGCATATTCCTTGAGGACATCTTCATCGCACCGTTGTGATAATGCCGCGTAGATAAGCCCCAGATCGTGATCCATCACCATAGCCCCAGTGCTTTCTAGGTATCGCTGTGTAGCAATATATTGAGAGAAAGTTTCAACTCTGCTTACTGCACGACCAGCCTGGCACAGCACTTCAACCAGCGCCTCTACCCGTACTTCTGCTTGACGGTTGTGTGACGCCATAGGGAATGTAATTAATCCCCCATCAGCCAAGGTATTAAACCAATTATTAGGGAATACTGCATCAGGGGTTGGCATGGAGGATAGTGGATAGTCAAACTCAATCACGGTAACACCACTTTGGTGTAAATGAGTGACCAAAGCCTCATATTCAGCCATCGCCCGCTGCTGTATTGTCTCAGTTGGCATCGATAATGGTGTCTGAAATTCATTATCAACCGCCGTTTGTTCATTAAATTGGAACTCTTTCGGTGGAACCACTACCACGGTATTGGCATGTTGCCTGTGGCGCGGATAAAAAGTTTCAATCAATTGTTTTTTCATAACGTCACCCACTACACATGATTTCATCATTATTTTAGTCACGATCGTCAAACGCAACAGAGTATTGCTTCGCAGTGTGATCAAGAGCGCTTACCATTTAACGACACATTCATGAATATTTAGTTGATTTACGTATATGACCAACGGCCACATCACCGTCTATCACAATCATTCATCGCTTTTATCTGGCTCAGTTTTCTCTTAGAATTCAACTAACCCCATTTCTCAACAAACAGAATTTTTTATGAATAAAAGTGTTATTACCAACCTTATTGCTATCGCTCTTCTAGCCTGTGGCTATATCACTCACAATGATCTTGCACTGAATGCCGGGTTATTTGCTTTTTCAGGCGCGATTACCAACTGGCTCGCCATTCATATGCTGTTTGAAAAAGTGCCAGGGCTGTATGGCTCAGGAGTTATTCCTGCGCGCTTTGAGTCATTTAAAGCTGCGATAAAAACCTTGATGATGGAGCAATTTTTTACCTCAGAAAACATTCAACGTTTTTTACAAAAAGACACCACATCCGGCGATGGCATTGATCTTGAGCCGGTCATTGCGAGTGTCGATTTTAATCCAGCGTTTGATTCATTGGTTGAGGTCATTGAAGGTTCAAAATTTGGCGGTATGTTATCTATGTTTGGCGGAGTCGAGGCACTGCAACCGATGCGCGAACCTTTTATCGAAAAGATGCAGATCTCGATGAAAAATATTAGCCAAAGTGACACGGTCAAGCAGGCACTCAAGTCCCAACTGCAATCTGATGAGCTTCAAGAAGAAATTCAAATGAAAATTGAAAGTATCATCGAGCAACGTCTTAACGAGTTAACACCACAATTGGTCAAAGAAATGGTGCAAAAAATGATCAAAGAGCATTTGGGTTGGCTTGTCGTATGGGGCGGAATATTCGGTGGTATTATTGGCGTATTGTCCACCTTACTAATCTAAGATTTATCAGCCAGTTAGTTCGCTAACTGGCTTTTTCTTAAGAGCGTTCTCGATTGTTTAATGGAAAACGTTTTATCTTAGCAATTGTCTTTATCTGCGTAATGGCATAGTGCCTTGGCACAAACCAATATAACCCACCCACTAATGCAAAAGCGCCAATTAAATCCATAGGACGATGCACACCTAGCCATAAGCGTGAATAGGCGACGCCAAGCGTCCATACCAGCAAGACGCTCAAAGACACATACCGTTTCTGTTCAATAAAAAGAGAACCAAAGAACAAGGCGCATATTGCAACAAAAATAGTATGTCCGGATGGAAAGGCATAATCTAAATGTTGCTTCCACGCATCTAAGCGCCAGTGAGAAATATAATTTTTCATATTACTCATGACATCCAACTTCTGTTCTACACCTAACTTATAAAAATGCGTTGGCTCTGGGAGAAGTAAGTGCTGTGTCATGATGGTGGTATAAGGTCTTGAAACTTCGGTAAAATCCTTAATACCGAGTTTTAAGATATTTGCGATTAACAATAAAATAAACAATTGCGCAAATAGACTTAAACAGCGTTGTAACGAGTAGGATGCGCCTTTTAAGGACCATAAAAGCCAAGCACCGACCATACAAACCGCCACCCAGCCTTGTGCAGAGTAAGAAAGGTAATGCATGGTGAACCCCATGACAGGGTTGGGGTGTCCGAGTAAATTCACCGGCCAGAAGAAAAAGCACGCAATGGTCGTCATTACAGTGATTACACACAATAACAAGTACACAAGCTTATCGCGGCTTTCTCTCCAATGAACAAATTTCATGTCAATCCTTTTTAGCATCTAGATTACCCGACATTATAATTCGTATAAAAACGAACTGTATCAATATTGTGTTAAATCACCGTCATTGTGTCCCAAATGAATTAGGTCTATTTTCCTTACCGGGATTTAACAAACGAGCGGGATATTGGATAAGGAAAACGCATCAACTATTGAATGGTAAAGCTCTTGATGCTTGCAATACATGCAAAATGATCCGCTGCTTATTTGCCTCTAGGCGATGAGCTGGCACCATAACCGACATAGCTCCTACCAATTTTGAGCCCTTCATTACAGGCGCGCTGATACTTGATACTCCAGGATCTATTTCTGACGTACTTAATGAATATCCTTGCTGACGAATATGCTCGAGTTCTGTTTTCCAGTGTTCTAACTGAGTCTCTTCACCAAAGTAACGCAGAATTTTCTGACAGCGTTGCTCGGGTAAAAATGCCAACATCACTTTGGATGACGCACCACGCAATAGTGGCTGGCTTTGCCCTTGCACGTAACTACACCGAAGAGCCTGCATACTCTCTTTTTGGCTCACACATAACGCACGATACCCAACCGGAACCATATAAGCCGCCATTTCCCCGGTCTGTTTTTGTAAACGCGTCAACACACTATCAACGTCTTCAAGGTTGTGTTCACTGGTACAATAGCTGCGCATTAAAAGCAGCGCCGCCGGTCCAATAATTAGGGATTTATCATGCGCTCCCTCTTCGATGAGGTTCCATTCTTTCAGTAATTTTATATGGCGATATAAACTGCTCAAGGGCACATGTAATTGCTCACTTAACACCTTTGCCGGCACAGGCTCGTCATTGACCGCGACTTGCATAAGTAGCTGCAACGCTTTTTCATTGACTGGACTCGCATTCGCTTGCGTTGTTTTCATGGTTTCCTACCCGTTCTCCTTCAATCGTTAAGGTACATTCTCACATTATAGAAATACATTACAAATTGAATCTAATTATTCTCATAATTAGAGAATAATTAGACCTTAACTATGATTTTCTCACCCCATCACTAATACAGGAAACCATGCACACAAAAAACCGAAATGAGTCACCTCATTTCGGTTTAATATCGTCGCATCTCAAATAATTAAGCGAGCTTAAACGTCGCAACTTTGGCTTTGAGTTCTTCCGACTGCCCATTGAGATCTGTGGCCTGAACCAATGCATGCTGTGCGCCATCAACCAATTGATCGGTGACATCTTTAATCGAAGTGATATTGGAAGTAATCTCATCTGTGACATGGGTTTGCTCTTGCGCCGCCGTCGCGATTTGCGTCGCCATATCACTAATAGAACTTACCGATGAGCGGATCGCCTCTAAGGCTTCGGTGGCTTTATCGGCACCCTCAACGGAGTGTTGTGCCAGCGATTCACTCGCCGACATAATATCCACAGCCTGCTGAGTATTATGCTGTAAGGTCGATATCGTGGTTTTAATGACATCCGTAGATTTATGAGTGCGCTGAGATAATACTCGAACTTCATCGGCAACCACCGCAAACCCTCGTCCTTGCTCACCCGCTCGGGCAGCTTCAATGGCCGCATTAAGCGCCAACAAATTGGTTTGTTCAGCAATTTCTTGAATCGAGGTCAAGACAGTCGCAATCTCTTGTGAGTGCTGATTAAGCTCTGCGATGACACCAGATGCACGATGCACTTCACTGGCGAGCTGATTAATGGAGTGTCGCGAATTATCCACCACAGTATACCCTTGCTCGGTATGCTCTGATGATTGCTGCGCTGCATTCGCCGCATGATCAGCGTGCGAGGCAATTTCTTGCGTGGCCGAAGACATTTGGGTCACTGCGGTTGCGACCAATGTAATTTCTTGTTGCTGGGTTTCCAATTCAGACACCGAGCGATTGGTTTGCAACGTCGATTGTGTCGCCTGCTCCGTTAATTGCTCAGCTTGTTGTCTAACATGACTAATCAACGATTGTAAACTCGCCACAAAACGATTGAAGTTATGGGCGAGATCGCCAATTTCATCTTGGCTTTCAATTGGCATACGCCTTGTGAGATCCCCATTACCATCTGCGATGCTTTTCAACGCTAAAGAAACATTTTTTAATGGTTTAAGTAGTACATTACACAAAATATTAAATAACAGCACACACAGCACTACCACGACAATCGTGGCAATCACTTGGCTCCATAGTGAGTTGTATAAAGGCGCTATTAATGAGTGATGATCCAAAACAATAACGCTGCTAAGCCCCGTTCCCTGAATCGGCTTAGCAAATAACACGGAGTCTTTACCGTTCACTTCTACCCGTAAACGATGACCAGAGACTTCGCTCTGTTTTATATCCGCATCACTTAGACCTAGCTGACTGACACTTTTATTCAATAACTCAGTATTTTGATGGGTAAATATATTGCCGTCACGATTAACGATAAACATGTAGCCTTTACCCGGCAGCACCACCTGTTTCATCGTTTTGATAATATCCGTAATTTGCATATCCGCGCCCAACACAACGTTTTGACCATTGAGCGTTAACGCTTTCCCCATCGAAACCACATTAGCCCCAGTTGCTGACGCAACCGTCGGGTTATCCATAAAGACGCGACTCGGATTTGCTTGGGCATTTTTATACCATCCCCACTGGCGCGGGTCATTATTGCCCTCAGGTAACACCACACCATTAGCATTATTTTGTGAACCATCTGGATAGGCTAAAAATACGTTATCAAAACCAGCAGATTGCTTTAACTGAATTAATCGACTGACGACATCACTAGTCGCAATATCGCTGGGCAGTGATGTCATCACGCGTGATTTAGAGGTAAGCCAATCAGCAACATATTGATTATACGATGCTGAAGAGTTATTGAGACTTTGATCAATACTGGTATCTAATCGTGAGAGTGACGCTTTAAATGCGAGTCCTTCAACAATCACGCTTCCTAAAATAATGGCAAGGCTCGCAGCCAATGCTAACTTGGTTCTTAAAGACAAACTTTTCAACATAATCTACCCTACGTTTCGATTATTTTTATAATAATGCTCTTAAATCCACCGATAGATATGAATGTTAAAAAACGTCAAACGCTATTCACACCATCAACCAATAAACTTATCGCATCGAGTGAGTATATTTTTTTTAGCGTGAATTAAATGAGAAGTAGATGGGGAAATGACGTTTGTAATGTGAGGAATATGAAACGGATGTCTCAAAAATGAAAAACGGAAGTGAATGATTCACTTCCGTTTTATGCGATATTAACTTTTTTTCCATGGCAGTGTGTTTCGCTGGTAATACTGCCAACTTAACCAAAAGCTCACAGCACCAAGCACAGCATAAATTAACAAATTCAGCATCCCATACCACTGCATCACATTGCTCACCGAATCACCAGATAACAAACGAAATGGCACAGAAGCCACTCCTGACACCAAATGACTGAGTGCGTGCGTTCCTAAGATAGATGGGCTCAGCCATTGAATTGCATATGAACCAATAATCATTGCCAATAGTGGAGAATTAATGAATTGCGAAATCAGCATCGCGATACAAGCAATCGGTAAGCTAAATAGCGCGATTGTCCCCATCACCAATACATACTGGAAAAAGGCAGTAAAGATACTGGTGACAGACTGAGAGACGCTGCCCGTCGATGACAACAGCACAGAGAACACAGACATTTCCAGTTGAATCAATAATAGTAACAATGAACAGATCGCTGGGATAACAAGCAAACCGAACACCAGCTTCGATGCGTAAATTTGCAGTTCAGACACCGGCATACTGCGCCAAAATTGTACACTGCCTTCAGTACGTTCTTTACG
This sequence comes from Vibrio palustris, assembly GCF_024346995.1. Lineage (NCBI taxonomy): Bacteria > Pseudomonadati > Pseudomonadota > Gammaproteobacteria > Vibrionales > Vibrionaceae > Vibrio > Vibrio palustris. Next base: position 1,042,313 of record NZ_AP024888.1, read on the forward strand.
TAAGGTTTTGGGGAAGTACGTCGTCGTCATTAGCAGGGATATCAAACCAACGAACAATAGAGCAAGGTGTAAATGCTGAAAACCGCCAAAGCCCTGACCCATCAGTAACGACGAATCAATCGATTTATCCATACCGTCGAAATTATTCATCTCGATGTCGTAGGAAATGTTTCCTTGCGTTAGCAATAAGAGCATAAAACCAATGCTCGTAATACCAGTCCAAAGTGGGCCCTTGATAACACGAGGATGCTCAATCAGCTCTTTTTTTAGTAATGTCGTAAAAACACTCATACATTGTGCTCCTTTTGCAAAGCGATAAAGACATCAGCCAATTTTACAGTGTAAATATTGCCCCACTCGCTTACCGTATCACGCTGATGCCCCCTTAATAACCAGCGTGTGGTTCCTAAGCCTGCCTCAGAAGAAATCGGCGCAAGCGCTTTCACTTGCTCATCATAAGTATTCGCCGCCTCAAGGATGAAGTACTCATCAGTAAGCTCGAACATGGTACTGTGGACAATTTTTTGACCTTGTTTCAAGATCAGCACATCGGTTAGTAAATGTTCAATTTCACTCACTTCATGGCTGGCAATAATTACCGAACGCGCTCCCTCACCATCTTCAAACCATTTCAGCATTTGACGATAAAAAGTATCACGATACATTAGATCAAGTCCTAACGTCGGCTCATCCAAAATCAGAATGCGGCACTGAGTTGCCATCACCAAAGCCAAATGGACTTGTACCTTCATCCCTTTAGAGAGGGATCGCACTAGGCTCTTTACATTCACCGAGGTGCCTTGCAAAAATTCAAGCGCATGGTCTTTTTGAAAATCAGGATGCACACCCGCCGTATAATCAATCAGTTGCTTAACTGTCATCCAATCCGGTAAGCAGTTGGTGTCAGAAATACATGCAATACTACGCATCGCTTGGGCGTGGTGTTTAATGGGATCAAAACCATTGATATCCACTTTTCCTTCAAAGGCTTGCAAACCTAACAATGAACGAATCAGTGTAGATTTACCCGCGCCATTATGACCAAGTAGCCCCAGTACCTGACCAGGCTGAACGGTAAAATCCATCTCATGTAATGCATATCCTGCATTCTCTTTGGAGTAAGACTTACGTAAATTACTCGCCGTGATTAAAGCCTTCATAGTTCTTTCTCCATGATGGGTTGTAAATGGGCCACCAGCTCAGGGATATCAATATTAAGCTGTTGTAATGTTTTGGCTAACTCAGGAAGTTGTACGTCTAAAAAGTGCTCACGATGATCCGTTTGCAGTGCCGCTTGCGCCCCAGGTAGAACAAACATACCTTGTCCTCTGCGTTTTTCCACTAAGCCTTCATCGACTAAACACTGATACCCTTTGGCAACCGTAAGATGATTAATTTTCAAGTCTGCCGATACTTGACGTACCGAAGGTAATGCTGCCCCTTCAGGCCACTGACCAAGACGTATTTGTTGTCTTACATGCTCAGCAAGCTGCCGATAAATGGGCTCTCTATCATGCCATTCCATAATGAAACCTAACCAGTGTTATAGTTAACTATAACACTATACTTGATAATCTTAGGGTGCAAGGCTTTCTTCAACAATTTTTACAACCCAACCGCCAGACAAGATTGAACGATTACTTAAATAAGCAGATAATAATGTGATTTCATGTGACATTTTGATGAAATTAAGCATTCACTCATAGAGCTAACCTTGCTTTTATCACCAAAGATCGGCACCCTCATAGACCAATACGCGTTCGCGATATCAAGGACAATTCGAATGAAAACATTAACAACGTTACCCTGCTTACTCGCACTTACGTTTGCCGCCTCCGCCTCAGCAAACGTGACCATTAAAGTGCCAAGTTCTGTCGATATGCTCGTCGTCGACAATGCCAAACCAAAAGAAAATGGTGGCTTATTTGAGGCAACAAAAACCATCGATTTGAAAGACGGACAACATCAAATCCTATTTCGTTATAAACCCGTCTTTACTGAAGGTAGCGATCGCTACACTGTCGAAAGCGAACCACTTCTCGCAACATTTACCGCGACAGATAGTGAAGTCAAATTTGATTTTCCTGAATATCGCAACCGTCGTAATGCAGAGAAAAAAATTGATAATATGACTTGGTCACTGGTGGATGGCGATGGCAAGACCATCAAAACCAAGCAAGACAAATTAATCAAAGAAGGCTTACAAATTGGGCGTAATTACCCAGAAGAAGTGGCTGCATACAATAAAAAAGGCGGCGTAGCCGCGATAGGCGTGCCCGTCAATCAAGCGAGCGCTCAATCGCATCAATCAATGCCTAACAATGTCCAACCAGGCGATGATACTGCCGAGCAAATGTTGCACTTCTGGTACTCTAAGGCAACACCTGCCGCCAAAGCTCGCTTTAAAAAGTTTGTGAACCAGTAATCTGAGCACAGCACCATATAGAATAAAAAAGGAGCACATTTTGTGCTCCTTTGCGGTTAAATCGAGTCAATTTTTTACTCAGTACTGGCTTAGCGCCACAACAGCATTGCAATAGCGGTTAATAAAATCACACACGCGATATTGAGATAAATCCCCACTTTCATCATCTCTTTTTGCTTGATATACCCCGTACCATAGACAATCGCATTCGGTGGCGTCGCCACTGGCAACATGAAGGCGCAGGATGTCGCGACACCAATTAATACCGAAAGTAACACGGGAGATAACCCAAGCGCTTCGGCAACGGTCGCAAATACCGGGATCAGCAACGCCGCACTGGCAGTATTACTCGCAAACTCGGTCAAGAACACCACAAATAAGGCGATCACCACCACAATAAACACTATGCTAAAGCTAGAGATTAACGAATTTAATTCATTAGCTAAAAAGACACTCGTCCCCGTATGCTTTAACACATTACTTAAACAAATTCCGCCTCCGAACAGAAGTAATACTCCCCAGTCTTCCGTTTTTTCGATGTCTTTCCAATGTACAACCCGCGCAAAGCTCACTAACACAATCGCACCCAGTGCAATGATCGTATCAAAACTCTTAAAACCACCTAAGTAACTATTAATTGGTTTACTAAATATCCAGAAACATACGGTTAGCGCGAAAATCCCCAGTGTTACCACTTTACCTTTGTCCCAAGCGACCGGCTTATGGTTCACTTCAAAATCGCCACTCAGATCCGGTTTGATGACCCAATACATCACACAAAGCGCCACGGGCAACAGGATGATCACGGTAGGGAGTCCAAAAGACATCCATTCGGTAAATGATAGCCCCACTTCTGCCGCCGCAATTGCATTGGGCGGGCTGCCCACCAAAGTACCAATCCCACCAATGCTAGCGCTGTATGCTACCCCCAAAAGTACAAACACATAAGTTCTGTGTCCTTGCTGACTATCGACTTTACCAAGAATACCTAATACCAAAGGCAGCATCATCGCGGCTGTTGCGGTATTACTGATCCACATCGACAAAAAAGCCGTAACACCAAATAAAAGAAACGCCGCGACTTTTAAGCGTCCTCTCGCCAATATCAATACCTTATCGGCAATGACTTTATCCAAACCTTGCTGATGCAAAGCCGCCGCTAAGGCAAACCCGCCTAAAAAGACGAAGATAATTGAACTAGAAAAATTGTTCAGCGCGGTTTGCGTATCAAACACTCCAAATAGCACCGCTATAATCGGTACCAAAATGGCAGTGACAGTGACATGCAAAGCTTCGGTTAACCACAACACAGCAGTAAAGGCTAAGATACTCAGCCCTAAAACAACATTCGGCTCGAAAGGTAGTGTGTTATATAACAGCGCAAATAATGCAATATCTGCAATCACAATGAGACTATTACGATTAAATAACCATTCTCGTGTGTTTTTAGGCAGAGGGACCTGATCATTTCTGTTTGTTGTCATTGCTACGTATCCTTATTAGACATCGGGAGACCCTATTTTTTGTGCCCTACGTTATAGGCGAAAACGCGTTATAACTTTGTTAAGTCAATCAAAACTCATCATATTGATACGTCATATACTTGCAGTTAAATCGCAAAAACATAGCTTAGATCACACAATCAAATAACAAAAACCCAGGAGGCGACGATTATGCATAACAAAGTCACATCAATCAGTGGAAAACAATGATTTAAATAAAGTAATAATGAAAATAAAACCAACAAAAACATAATATTAGTAAATATTAACTGTATAAATGAAGTCTTAACTAATTTTTATAACGAATCACGAAAAAAAATAAATTAAATTCAAAAAACACCATCATTTTTTACGTGATGTAAAAAATTTGCTGCATATTTACACACATTACGTTTTTGTAACACTTCTCAACATATCGAATATGTGAAACAATTCACACTTACCCTTTATATCCTTATCTGTACTACTAGGAATCCTTATGTCTTCCATTTTGGATCAGTTAGCGTTTTCAGCCGCCATCACTGGGCCTATCTGTCTTATGCTCGTGCTCGGAGTGGTGTTTAAACGTATCAACTTAATCAACGAAAATTTTATTGATGTCGCGTCTAAAGTCGTGTTTAAAGTCACGCTTCCCACACTTCTCTTTTTAAGCATTGTTCAATCTAATCACGACTTTTCGCAAAGCTCGTCTTTGGTCATTTTTGCCGTTGCTGCCAATTTTGTATTCTTTTTACTTTCAACGTTCTCAACCAACAAAATTTTTAAAAATAACGCAGATAGCGGTGTGATTATTCAAGGCGGTTTTCGCTCGAATACGGGTATTATTGGTTTAGCGTATGTGGCAAACGCTTATGGCAGTAATGGTGTGGCACTGGCGGCTTTATATGTCGCATGTACAACCATGCTATATAATGTTCAAGCGGTGATTAGCCTTACGCCAAAAGGCGCGCAATCCACTACTGAAGCGGCCAAAGTAATGTTACGCAGCATCCGTAAGAACCCACTCATCATCGCCATTGTGGCAGGTTTTGTCTTTTACGGTCTCTCGATTCCCATCCCTCATATGGTATCGGATGCGGGTCATTACTTCGCGAATATGACCTTACCATTAGCCTTATTATGCACAGGTGGCTCTCTCGACTTGAAAGCGATGAGCTCAAACAAAGGACCTACTTGGTTTTCCAGCATGACGAAACTGGTTTTTTCACCACTTTTGATCACTGCCGCTGGCATACTCTGTGGCTTTAAAGGCTTAGAGCTCGGCATCATCTTTTTGATGAGCGCATCACCAACGGCAGCAAGCAGCTACGTCATGGCACGCTCTATGGGCGGTAATGCCGCTCTCGCGGCTAACATTATTGCCATTACTACAGTGTTTTCATTACTAACCTGTACCATCGGTATTTTTACTTTGTCATCGCTCCAGTTGTTTTAATCTGATAACGGTTGGTTGGCCCATTTTATATTCACGAATCATGCGGCTTATCAACTAGTGACGCGTAAATCACTTAACATGCGTTATTTGTATACATTTTTAATGTAATAAATGGCCATATATGCACCAAGATGAATCATGCCAACTAAAAGGCTTGCTTTATCTTGGTGCATTGTTTTATCCACGTTATGGTTATCAGCCCGTTATTGCTCGAAAACTCCCTGCAATCGTCAGTTTTAGGCGTATTTTAAGCCGAACGACAATGTGGCACATGGTTTGCTATCTAATTGATATATAGCAAAGAGTGCGCCGCAAGAAGCGTCCACATCATCACGCTAAATCGAGTTCTCTCGACGTTAGATTGTGAGCATTGACCAAGACAGGATGAAGACTATGCAAGGAAGCGAATCATCAAGCTCGTTACAACGAGGGCTTAAAAATAGACATATACAATTAATTGCCCTAGGTGGAGCCATCGGTACTGGATTATTTTTAGGTATCGCTCAAACCATAAAAACCGCCGGCCCTTCAGTATTACTTGGCTACGCCATTGCCGGTATGATTGCATTTTTTATCATGCGCCAATTAGGCGAAATGGTGGTCGAAGAGCCCGTAGCTGGCACTTTCAGTCACTTTGCTGATCGCTATTGGCATCGCTTTGCGGGTTTTTTATCAGGCTGGAATTATTGGGTTCTTTATATTTTAGTCGGTATGGCAGAGCTCACGGCCATTGGCATTTACGTCCAATACTGGTTCCCCGATATTCCAACTTGGGTATCTGCCTTAGCGTTTTTCTTACTGATTAATGCCGTGAATTTAACCACGGTAAAGTTATTTGGCGAGTTAGAATTCTGGTTTGCGCTGATTAAAATTGTCGCGATTGTTGGAATGATAGTTTACGGCGCTTACATTCTGGTGATGGACGATACTGGCACATCTACCGTGAGTAATCTTTGGCAAAATGGAGGATTCTTTCCTGAGGGAATCCACGGCTTAACCATGGCAATGGCCGCAATTATGTTTTCTTTCGGTGGTTTGGAGTTAATTGGTATCACCGCAGCCGAAGCAGAAAATCCAGAAAAAAGCATTCCGAGTGCGACCAATCAGGTTATCTACCGTATTTTACTGTTTTATATTGGTTCACTGGTCGTATTATTATCGCTGTATCCTTGGCAGAAAGTTGCAGAAGGTGGCAGTCCGTTTGTGATGATTTTCCATGCATTAGACAGCAACTGGATTGCGAACGTATTGAATGTCATTATCTTAACCGCAGCGTTATCGGTTTATAACAGCTGTGTATACAGCAACAGCCGCATGATGTATGGACTAGCAAAACAAGGCAACGCCCCAAAAGCCATGCTTAAAATTAACAAACGCGGGGTGCCTATGGCGGCACTTGCTATATCCGCTATATCAACGGGCGGATGTGTATTAATTAACTACTTCATGCCAGCACAAGCCTTTGGTTTCTTAATGGCTTTGGTGGTCTCGGCTTTGGTGTTGAACTGGGCGGTCATTTCTATTACGCACATGAAATTCAAACTCGCCAAAATCAAGCAGCGCCAGAAACCCCGTTATCCATCTTGGGGCTATCCGATCACTAACTGGATCTGCCTATTCTTCTTAGTCGGGATCCTTGGCATTATGTTCATGACGCCAGGCATGCGCTTATCAGTCTATCTCCTTCCAGCATGGATCGTATTGTTAGCGGGTGCTTACTATATAAAAACCAAACGAGCATCGAATCAGGCGACATCCGCCATGGCCGTGAAATAACTGGGCATTATCTTGGTTCGCCACCTTAGATGCCTGTCTAAGGTGGCTGTTCAGAGTGTCAATACTAATAATCCTCTCAAGTTCAGTGCGTTATTTTACCGCTCATATCACACTTAATGCATAGTATTATTTGGTATCAATAACTTGTGATCGTGATTACAACACGCCTTTGTTAAACCCCTTACTCTACTACCTCAACCGGATTGTTACTGTTTCGACAGGCAAAACCTGGGCGCTTTTATCAGCGCCCAGGTTTTTTTATATCTGTACTACAAGGAAGCCCTACATGCTAAAACACACATTACTTGCTTTCCCGCTCGCCATATTACCTCTAAGTGTACTCGCGGCGACTCAGCAACCCACATTAACTAAGCACCACGTTCCGCTATTAACCGTGGATAATCATCAATTTAAAGATTTAAACCGCGATGGTGTACTGAACCCCTACGAAGACTGGCGTTTATCCGATGAACAACGGGCGAAAGATCTCGTATCACGTATGACACTTGAGCAAAAAGCCGGTGCCATGATGCATGCTTCGGCTCCGTCCCCCACCAGTGTATTAGGGCGTGGTCCGGTTTATGATTTAAAACAACTCAAAACAATGATTCAAACCGATCATGTTAATGCCATGATTACGCGCTTAGATGGTGATAACCCACAGCGTTTTGCCGAGCAAAATAATGCCTTACAGGCTCTGGCAGAAGAGACTTCTCTGGGTATTCCGGTAACGATCAGTACCGACCCACGTAACGCCTATCATTATTCGACACACGACGATATTGATAGCGCAGCAGCAGGCAAGTTTTCGCAATGGCCACAATCACCCGGTTTTGGCGCCATCAATGATAAAAAGCTCACGCGCCAATATGCCGATATTCTACGTCAAGAATATCGCGCTGTGGGGATCACTGAAGCGCTATCACCACAAGCGGATATTGCCTCAGAGCCGCGCTGGGCACGCATTCAAGGTACGTTTGGAGAAGATCCACAGATTGTGCATGATATGGTGGAGAGCTACGTAGAAGGCATGCAAAACGGCCGCAGCGGACTCAACGCCGGCAGTGTCATCACCGTTGTAAAACACTGGGTCGGATATGGCGCCGCGAAAGATGGCTGGGATAGCCACAGTGCTTATGGTAAATATGCAGACTTTGAAGACAACAATTTAGACCAGCACATCTATCCGTTTAAAGGCGCGTTTGATGCACACGTTGCCAGCGTGATGCCGACTTATTCCATTTTAAAAGGCGTGAAAGTGAATGGCAAAGACATCGAACAAGTCGGCGCTGGATTTAGTCATTATCTTCTCACTGATTTATTACGCGATACCTATCACTTCGATGGGGTGATACTCAGTGATTGGCTGATTACCGCTGATTGTAATAAAAGTTGTATTGATGGCGCACCAAAAGGCAAAGCCGGTCGACCAGAAGATTTAGGCATGTCATGGGGGGTCGGTGATTTATCGATTCAGCAACGATTTGTCAAAGCAGTAAAAGCCGGCGTCGATCAATTTGGTGGCGTGGCCGACCCAACGCCTATTGTTTCTGCGGTTAACCAAGGAGATCTTAGCCAAGATGACATTGACCACGCGGTGGTAAAAATCATGAAGCAAAAGTTCGCGACTGGTTTATTTGAAGCGCCATTCGTGGATCCGGATAAAGCAAGCGAACGCTTAGGCGCCCCTAAAAACCAAGCATTAGCCGATGAAGCACAAGCACGTTCCGTAGTACTGCTTAAAAACCAAGATGATACCCTACCACTAAAATCAGGCACTAACGTCTTTCTGTATCATATGGAGCCCTCTGCTGCGCAAGCCGCTGGACTCAATGTGGTCGATTCATTAGACCAAGCCGATGTTGCACTATTGCGGGTATCCAGTCCCTATAGCCACCCTCACCCCAATTACTTTTTTGGCGTTTTACAACATGAGGGGCCGCTCACGTTTGCCCAAGATAGTGATGATTACCGCATGATCCAAAAAGCGAGCAAGGCCGTTCCGACCATCGTGAATATCTATCTCGATCGCCCAACAGTACTGAAGCAAATTAACGATCAATCTGCGGCAATTTTGGCTAACTTTGGCGCAAATGACACGGTATTATTCAACGCGATGACCGGCCACCACGCCATTACAGGCCATTTACCATTTGAAATGCCGCGCTCAATGCAAGCCGCTAAAGAGCAACACTCCGACTTACCCCATGACAGCAAAAACCCTCTTTATCCGATTGGATTTGGCATGAGTTTGTAAGGTGGGTTACAGACAAGGATTAACGTAAACACGAAAAAGGACGCGTTATCGCGTCCTTTTTATATCTAACAATGGCTTTAGCTGTTTAATTCTGAGCAGGCGTGAATACACAATCACGCACTTTCAAACGAGTAGCCGTAACGCTAGCCATGACTATTGATCACACGAATAGATTAATGGCGAGTAATCACGGTACTTCTTAGCTAATTTATCAACAACGCCCATGGTGGCAATATACTTGGCTTATTACTCATTCTGCTATATGTACTGTTTAAGTACTCGTTAATTACCGTGCTTTTAAGCTTTCAAACCGTAAACCACTCGCAGTACGTTCCGGAAAGCCTTTCCAATAAGTATGATGAGCACTGTTAACGCCCTCGTCCCACTGGCCATCGTTAGAATGTGGCACCACATCTAGGTAGGCTGCCATACTCGCGTCATGTTTGAGGTATTGCCCTAACCAAGCGGTAATAAAATGCGTTGAAATGTTATTCATCCGCACATTATCCCAAACGGGATCTAAATAATGCATCGAGAGATTAAACCCTAAATCCGGATCGAATTTGTACATTTCCTCTGGCGGCGCCATGGGAGCTCCCGCATTATGATTGGCATAATTAAACGTTAGCAAAGATCGATCAACGTATGTTGCTGCTTTCCACAATGCACGAACACCATCATCGTAACCAACAATGTCATCTTTTGATCCAGCAATCATCAGCATGGGAACACGAATACCTTTCGCCGTTTGTTCATCCATAAATCCATTATTCATACCTGCAGGCGCGAAGGTAACGGCTGTTTTTATACGATCATCGGCAAGCGCGAGATACTCATCACTGCCTGCTAAGTATTGATCTAATGTGCCCGTCGGTGCAGAGAAAAAACCTTCATTTTGATGAATACCATAAGAGGTTAAACCGCCTCCTACTGTTACAGTTGTGCCATATGCTCCCATAGAATAACCAATGATCCCTGTATTATTGGTGTCCACTAAGTCATAAAGATACGATGAGGGATCGTTAGCTAAATCACTTATTTGGTCGAGAATAAACAACTGATCTTTCGTACGGTTAACAATACTGGAGCTGATATCACCTAACGTGCGGTACGTTGAATCTGTATGGTCGATAGCAACCACAACGTAACCTTTTGAGGCAATATTTTCTGCTATGGGTGACAACAAAAAGCGATTACCAGGATAGCCATGGGAGATGATGACAAGAGGAAAAGCTTTCTTAGATTTCAGTGGTTTCGCCCCTACTACAGCACGCCCATGCAGAGCGATTTTTGTTTTTCCATCACGTGCATATACATCGAGCACATGGGACCCTTTCGCATTACGCGCCGCGGGATACCAAGTTTCAACCGTTAACGGTCGATCATAATAAGGGAAGGCATCACCCTTCTGCCTGTCTCGATCTGTCTTCAACACATCAATCTGATTTTTATGTATGAAATCTAATTGCCTAACGCCGACGGTCTGATTGCCATATGCGGCGAGCTCTGGAGCATCTGCTCGTATAATATCAATACGATTCTCAGCATATGCTGCTGACAATGGAAGACAAGACGCCATTAAAAGCGTCACAGCATAGCGCGATATAGGTTTATTATTCATCGCCATCATCCTTTACACTGACTGTTTTAATCTAAGCCACTCCCCCAATGGGTCGTTATCCATTATTGATTAACGGTGGAAACTCGGGATCCATGAGCGCGCAATTATCTAGCAGCTAATCCATTCATTAATCAAATAGATTAACCTTGATTAATTAAAACATAACATCAACGACCATTGATGTGAGTTCTCCCTAATAATGTTATTTTTCATTAACATATCATGTAATATTGCGATGTTAATTTGCTCTGAAGCTACGTTCCGTCGCGCGCGTACTTTGATTGATAACCCAAAGAAGACTGCGCCCAATAATCGTCGTTCCACCTAGCTTTTTTGCACATCACTTCCCCCGATTTCAACTGCTAAGTGCGACACTATCCAATATCAAGCAGCCAAAGCCAACTCCTCAAATACAATGGTTGGCTGCTTGAAGCCTAAACACTTTTTTGGTGAGCGTTAACCAGTAGAACCTTGATTGAGTGGATTACAGGTTAAATACGTTAGGATAAGGCTTGCGAAGAGTAACATCTTGAACGATTTTCGTTAGAACAGACATGCTCGACATACCTCGTTTGTTACAGGTCTCAACGAGAGAATGCGCATACGGCCCCTGAACTTCTCGCCCGCATCAGATGTCGTACCGAAGCTAATCTTACGCTGAATGACACTACCACGTATTCTCCGCTCAGCCTCGTTGTTGGTGAGTAGTATTGAGGTATCGGTTAAGAACAACCACAAGCTTTGCCTGTGAGATTGTAGCTTTTTACATCGACCTTTGTATCGCTGAACAACGATACCACTGCCTTTTTGCAGCCAGTGGTCAAAAGATTTTCGGAGTCGATTAATACGGCGAATATACTGTTCGTACTGGGTTTCTGTATTTTCCAAGCCGTGACGTATTCTAAAAACCATATTAGAGAGCAGTGTTAGCCGTTGTTCAACGAAAGCGGTATAACCGCCGCCGGTATATGTCCACTTCCCCTTAATGAGACAGTGTTAAACTAGAGTTTTCCAGTCTTGCTCACTAAATTTGCGGCGAGGTATAAGCAAAAGACCAGTCCATTATCAAATGTGACTGATCTTCATTTTTAAGTTAATTCCATCTAATTACACAACAAAACTATATTGACTTACGGTTTATAAAAATATTCATCTATATACACAACTGGCTTAGAATTTTTCAACTCATCAACAACTTGATTTTTCATTTCTTCTGTTTCTTTTTTACTTATCTTTTTTATATCATCAGATTCTATGAAAAGATCATTATTATACCGAACAAAATCATCAAACCCGTATTCTATATATTTTTTATTTATAATGGATTTTTTAAAACTAGGAGTGTTCTTAACCAAACTCTGATAAAATCTAGATTTAATTAAGTCCTTAAGTCCTTTTCTTGAGAAATTATTCTTCAGATAAATAGAATAAAAAGAAAATACTCTATTATTTATATCACCATATTTTTCTAGTTTCTTAAATGAATCACGATAAAACTCTCCTCCCATATCCTCAATACCATGCACATAATTATTCAGCATTAGATCTGCGACTTTAGAGAAATTTTTATCTATCATATATTTGTATACTTCCTTTCTATCATTTTTTTTTATTTCTCGATTATAATTAACATAATTATATAAAGGATATAAGTAACCATTTTTAGCATTAGCAATAATGTTATGTACGTAGTCATTATCATAACGTTCATCATTAATTAAATTAAGATAATATTTGGCCTTAATGTCTCCTTTTTTTTTCTTTTCTGATAATAATCTAATTGCTATTTTTTTCCACTTTTCATTACAATAATCCCTTAAATAATTCGAACAATTATCAGACTCTGGCGACAATCTTAACGCCGAATATGGGTTACCAAGTCTCGCTGAGCGTTTAAATAAATCAGCCATTATGCGGCCAGAAAATGCACTTCCTCCTGATATATTAGCTAGCCAATACATTGCATCAGGATCATTTTTCTTAACTAATTTTTCTAGTAAAGGCTTAGCGAGGTCCCAACGATTTCTTTGTATATACAAAACGGGTTGATATAAAGGATTACCAGGTTTATAGGTACTAGATGAATAATCATCATCATTCATATTCTTTGATTTGTTTTTTAAAAATACATGAATTATTTTTTGAGTGGTTAAATTTTTTGATTCATTTTCATGTGTATCATATTTACAACCAGAAATAATGAAGGTAGATATGAGTAAAACTAATATCACTCTTAACATAAATTTCATATATCCCACCATTTTCTCTTCTTAATCCAATGTTCCTTGGATACTTTATTTAACAAAAAATCTCTATCTTTTTTGATGTCAAAGTCATCATTTTTATGTTCATTCTTTATAACAATAGTTTCATTATAATTAATCATATAATCCAAATCATACTGTCCTACAATAAATTCTATCACTTGTAAGTTTGACTTTTTCTTATAAAGATTTAAATTTTTAGATAATTCATTGTGGTTAAAATATATACTGGATTTAAACGATTCGATATCAAACAAATCAAACTCTTCCAAAATATCTTTATAATAGTTTATAGACCTTCTATTTTTAACTTCATAAACTCTTTTATCAATGTCACTTCTTGTTTTTTCTATAAGTTCAATAAGCCTGTAAATATATAACCATCCTTCAAATATATTAAACCATTTTTCATATGTAATATTTGAGATTTTACCCTTACCACCTAATAGGCTTAAGGTCGTTTGGTATTGCTGACGTGCATTAATTTCATTAGCATCTGGTTTTTTGAAGATCCATTGTATAACTTTATCTGTAGCTGATAACTTCTGCATCAGTATTTGAGCGTTGTCTTTGCTTATATAATCTAGGTTTCTAATATCACATAAACAACTAAATAGGTTAGCAAGTACTTCTGGCGGGAGTTTTTGCACCCATAATTGCGTTTCCTTTTGACTATCTTTATCAATGATATTTTTTGCAAGAACATTTCCATAATCTTCTTTCAATGAATCATAATTGTAATCTTCCCACATTTTAGCGGGTAGTAGTAAAACCTCTCCAACATTCAATCCATAAAACAAAGCACTCGTGAATAGGTTATTCATTGTTCGGATTGCGATATCATTATTATTTATATAATCATTGGTATGATTATCTATAGCACTAATGTTTACAAAACCATTTTCGTAAAAAACATTAAGTATATGGTCAAATAACCTATCTATATTTAAGTAATTTAGCGCTATTGCGTATTTACCGGAGGCACCAACACCACTCACCCAGCGAGCAGCGACGATCCAATAAAGGGTGCCATTATGTAATGTTAACCTAATCTCGCCACCTAAACCAACACCATAATTCACTGTATACTTTGTTGATATTTGACCTATACGCATTTTATCATCATGTACGGTATAACCATTGAAGGATTGTTTTGGAGGACGCCAATACACTTCACCGACAAAATTGCCTCCTACTTCAACACCCGCAAACATATCAACACTTCCTTGCACATCAATAGATCCATGTTGTACTGCAGCCACTGCGGTATTGTTCTCTGTCTTTCTCTGGTAAATACTGTGCCTGTCAGTGGGTATGTAGTCATTCGTGGTGTACGCACTGCCTCTAACACCAATGTTGCCGTCTTTTCCATCGGATGGACCAATCTTAATATTTTCGGATAAAGCAATACTTGCTCCAGCAGTGGCATAGACATCAAGGCAAAGATGACAAAAGAACTCACCAACCAAGTAGGGCTGAGGTTTCGAATCCTCTCTGGTATTATAATATAGGAACGTTTCATGTCCCTTTAACTTATCACCGGGCTTTTTATACTTGTTCAATGGAAACCACGCTTCCGTTCTCATCTTTCCAGAGAACAACTCAAATGACATCTTAAATTGTCCATCATACTCTCCATAACGATTTGCGGTTATTCCTGTATAATTGACTAATGGGTCATTGATATCTTCTTTATGATTAACAGTAAAACGAAAAAATTGTACCGATGCGTCTGTGACGTACTCTGACTTAATATCACTGGGTGCGTACCCTATTTCCCAATGATAATCACTAGACCAGAACTTACTCTCAATCACCTCTTTGTCATCACATAAATTTTCAGGATTCAAAATAAACTTATCATTAAGTGTTTGAGGGAGTAACGACTGTTTATTTTTATTTGATAAACCAATGTTGATCGATTTGAGAGCTTGGTCGAGATTTCGAAAAGGGTTCTTCTCAGGCGGTAATTTTTTATTTTGGGTTTCACTAATAACGACAATACTATCTGTTATATCTTTTAAGTGACCTTTAGCTTGTTTTAAATCTTCTTTTGTTTCTGGCAGATACCATGATGGCCCACGAACCCAGCCTAACTTCCCTTCTGACATAAGGACACATTCAACCACTCGACAGTAATCGTTTCCAGGTCTTATCGCTTTTTCTTGTTTTTTCTTTGCAAAATATTCTTCGTTATCCCAGACCACTTTAAAGGTTTTGATAGACTTCAATATATCCGGTTTAATATATTGCACGTTTTTGCCTGTATTCGCTCGTTTCTCTGCTAAACTTTTCAGTCTTTCAAATCGAGTTAACGCAAGTTTTTTTATCCAAAGCATCCCGGAAAAAATTTTAGGCAGTGGTATTTTACTATAGCTTTTACCGTGGTTATTTTTTCCTAATAAATTACTGACATCACTGTTCCACTGCTCTAATGTTGCATCAATGATTTTGATTAATGCTAAACATGGATAATACGACCATAACTTTGCACCGGTTTCTTTTAACATCGTATCCAGTGCTTTTTCTTCTGTTACTTTTATTTTACCAGCAATATCTCGCTTTCCTATTTTTTGAAAGTCTTGATTAACATCTTTAAATAACTCATCGATAAGATTATCAGCATTACTGATATCTATTGGTAATCCCTTTTTATAATCATCGCTTTCCCGCCAATTAGAATAATTCTCCCTAAACTCTTTTGGCCCTTGATTTTCTTCTTTATTTCCTTCAAGCTCATCAATAGTTAAACATTGTTCAGGTAATAAAAATCCATGTTTATTTATATAATTGAGATCATTCATGTAATACTCAATTCTAGCATCGCTTACGGATATAAGATCTGTAAAATCTTTAATTAAACCACGAGAGCGTTCATGAGATAAAAATGCTAACTTATCATTGCTATAATAATTGAGTCTTCTTTTGACAATTTTTATTGTATGTTCTATTTCTTTTTCTATTTCGCTAGTATAGTGTTTAGCTTTACTGTCGTAGACATAAAAAGAACCATCATCCGACTTTTTCATTTTCGCTTTATCAATAGCTTTATTCTCAAAAGATTTAATATTTTCAGTCAAACTACGTTCTAGTGTAGTTTTTATTAATTCTTTTGCTTTTAATTGATTTTCATCAAGCGTTGACTTTCGGTCAAGACTTTTATACTGCAACTCTTCCAAGAAAATATCAAAGGTTTGTTGAAATCCTTTTTCTAGCTCCTGATCGGCAAGTTTTTGGATGAAGTTCTCTTTACCCTTGTAAGCATCAGATTCTAAAGTTTTCAATGCTAAAACTAGAAACTCATACCTCTCGCTGTCTTTATTATTTAAAAACATATCATGCGGTGAAGTATAAAAACTTGAAAAAATACCCAGTTCTTTCAGTTGTTTAAGTGTTTTACTATTATCATCTGTATCTATAGCATTAAAAAGATTACTTTGTTCTTTTTTGATTGTACTCTTCGCTAATTGCGTAATGGCATAGTAAGCTTTTTTCCCAGTTTTAGGACTTGACGGAACGTATAATATATCAGCATATTTAGGGCTATCGCACAAATCTTTACTGTTAGCACTCTTCTCTGGTATCTCAGGTAGCTTAGTCACTAATTGATAATCAAGTGGATTACTAGGCGTTTCTCCCGGAATACGGATTTCATTCCCAGCGTATATCACATCGAGATCTTTAATTTGATCAACATTTAATTTATATAAGTCATTGACGTCAACATGAAATCTATCAGCTAATAAAGATAAACAATCGCCTTTCTTAATTTTGTAATTTTTTGTGGATTCAGTCATAATATCACACCAACTCTTTGAATACTTTTGACGTTAATAGATATGGATAATTTATTTTATTATCTTTATCTTTTCCTTTCTTAAATATTGTTTTTTTATTTGAATTACTTATCCAACTTAACGAATTGAAAGGCCCTAGTATGGTATCAATATCAACTTCGTTAATATCTGCACTATTTATTGAGTCCCACATCATCACAGAATAAAATCTAAAGAAAAGTGGTGAATCATCAATCACTACATAGTGCAATGCTTGTAAATGCTCAATTAAAACTTCCTGCTCAACTGGAGTATTAGTAGAAAATAAAACACAGCTGCTATGGAATTGACTATCATCAACTAATTTAGAATCAAAATCTTTTTGGGCTGTATATTTAATAGCCACAGGCCCAACCTCATTCAAATGCTCGTAAGGCGTGCCGGCGAACAAGTGAACCAATGTCAGATCGGGTAGATACGTATACGCAAGATCTTCTATATCCGGCACACGCACTTTATCCACTACCAGCCATTGCTGGCCTTGAGGTTGCTTTAAACGACTGAATATACTCATGCTGTTTCCTCTGCGCTCGCACATGGGCAATCAGCCCTTGGACAGCTTCCGTCCGCCTGCTTTTGGCACATTTTAGCGAGTGGCGTATTGTCCATCGCCATTTGCTCTAGAGCCTCAACACTGATTAATTCAGGACTTGCAAGAGCATACAGCTCAGGATCCGCAGGCGTCAGCGATGCCACGGCACTCGGCATAACACCTTCGGCTAAATCTTTGATTTCTTTTAATGCTTTAGGAAGCAATGCCGCGAGTCCGGCGTAACCGGAGCCAGCGCCTGCGCTGCCGCCAGAGTTGATATTGATGGCTGAGCCGACCACGGTCACGCCTGAAGCGTCCATTTTAATAAAGCTACCGCCCACTTTGAGGGTCATCTCGTCCCCGCCGTTTAACACAATTTTATTGCCCGCTTTGAGGTGCACTTCACTGCCGGCATCGACAATGGTTTTGTCGGTGACTTTTTGCTGCAACGAGCCTTTCACATCCACATTGTGGTTTTTGGTAATTTTAGTGCGGCTCTCACCACGGATCGTCAAGTGACGGTTATTTTTTACTTGGCTATAACTGTCGCGGTCAACAGTGAGATGTTTGTCGTTATGAATCAGCTGCGTGTGGTCGTTTTCAACCAAACCTTGATAGTCTTTTTGTGCATACACATGAATTTGTTCGCTATCGGCTTGGTCTTCAAAACTGAGTTCGTTAAATCCTTCTCCTTGATGAGTCTCCGAGCGGATCACGGTTTTGGTTTTATTATCCGGCAAAGGATAAGGTGCTATATTGGTCGCATGATAGGTTCGGCCCGTAATAATCGGCTGATCTGGATCGCCATTTAAAAACGACACGATCACTTCATGACCAATGCGCGGGATTGCCATCATGCCATATTGAGAGCCCGCCCAACCTTGCGAGGCTCGCACCCAGCATGAGCTCTGCTCATTGGCGGCCGAGTAACGATCCCACGGGAAGTGCACCTTCACACGGCCATATTTGTCACAGAAAATTTCTTCGCCTTCAGGCCCGACTACAACGGCCATCATTGGCCCATCCACACTCGGTTTAGGCTGTGGCGTCGCCCGCCAGTTGACCGTACTCGGGATCGCGGTAAATTGGTTGGAGTAGGTAGTGGCGCCGCTACCGCCCTCTTCTTCCAGCGCTTGCGGTTGCGTACCTTGATGGGTCACGCCGACCAATACATAATCGGCATTCATCGCGTCATCCAGATGCTCTGACAAGGTAAAGCTGTATCCGGCTCGTAATGCCGCTTGATTGCTTTTACCCCGGAAGGTTTTTGCTTCACGGCGTAAATAGTCTAAACGGATTTGGTTGAAGGCTTTTCCAGACTCATCATCTTTAAATCGCCCAGGGGCATCAAAGTGCTCGTAGTCGGTCAGTTGGTAATCCATATTCTGCCCACGCGCTTGTTGGGCGAATTGATAGGTCGGCTTTTTGAAACTGTAATCTTGCAACGCGGTGCTGCTCACTTCACTACGGGTATGCGCATTGAATTGCGAGATGTACGGTTCATCATGCGCTCCACCAGCTAATGCATTGTAAGGCACCGGCTCGGCCAGTGCAGTTAAATTAGCGCTCGCATCAGTAAACACTAACGTGTGCTTGCCCTGCTCATGGGTAAAGCTATACACCAAGCCCTCTTCGGCGGCGAGACGATGTAAAAAGGCTAAATCCGTTTCACGGTACTGCACACAAAATTCTCGCTGGGCACAGTCGCGCTGCAAATTAAAGGCATAGTCATTAATACCCATTTCTTGCAAGACGGTCGAAAGTATTTCTGGGACGGTTTTGAGTTGAAAAATGCGGCTGTTTTGACGTAATGATAAACGCTCGAGTGACGGCACCAGCGTTAGCGAGTAATAGGTAAATTGATGACCAATATCGCCTTGAGTAAATTGTCGCACAATACCATTGAGTCGCTGTACCACTTCACCATTGCGAAAGAAGGTGACATCCACCGCTCTATCTACCACTTGTTGTGAAGTAATTGTCGACTGGCGGCTAGCTAGTTCAATGCGGTAGTAGAAACCATAACAAGGCTGCCCCTTGAAAACACTATCGGACAAAGATTCATGCCCTTCAAAGCGATGGACAACCAGTGTATCGTCGTCTAACCCATCGATTTTAATTGAAAAACCTAGCTTAGCCATACCAATGATTCCTATACGTTCTTAAAACAGTAAAACCTTAAGCTCAAAACACCATGCAATGTGTTGAGCTTAAGGTTCAATATTTCGCCTACCCCTTGGGGCAGGCGAATCGTTCGAAAGCGTGATGAATTACGCTTCGACAGGCTTACGCCAATCATCAGAACCTGAAGTTCCTGCGTTGATGTGATCCCAAGTAATTTTACGGTAAGACAGAGATACCGTTAGATTTTGAGTGAAATCTGATTTCGCTGGATCTTGGCAGTGTGGCATTTCACAATGAATATCAACAATCGATGCGTTTTCAAGCTTAGTGGTAAAGAAGTTTTCTTGTTTACCTTCAATTGAAGTACGGTACCATTTTAGTTCTACTGTTGACATTTTTTCGCCAGATGCCAATGCGTTATATAGCAATGGAACCGCTTTGTTTAGCGCGACAGTAAATTTAAATGGTTTGTGAGCACGTTGACCAGACGGCTGACCTGATTGAGGATCCGTTGGTACTGTTACGTTGTGATCAAATTGTTGAACCAACATTTCGTCTTCGTGACCTTCAACGAAAGAATCGCCGATTGAATCTGCGGTACATGCACCAGCAGTGATAAGACCCTGAGTTTGACCTTCAATTGAGATATAACATGGAGTTGGCATTGCAAATTCCTTTCTAAAAATGATTGATGCGCACAGCGCGCTGTCCTTATAGAAAGAGCAAGGTCGATGCCAAGATTATCACCTATAAAAATCAGTTACTTATAATTAATGATTCATTATTAAAGCAACAAGCTGCCTAATTATGAGCAAGATCTTGCTCGTTGGGCAAGTTAACGATCGTCAAGCTAGATGAAAGTGTGATCCCGCTTCAAACAGGGATTTGCCTCAATATTTCATGACAAACCCCATTGGTCTCAAACCAAAAAACGCTCGATTTACACTATAAATCGAGCGCCATTCCAGTAAAAACGGCTACCACTACACGGCCAACGTTTTACATACTCTTAATCGGTGAGTTTATAAAACACTGTCGCCAATGGCGGAAGACGTAAATGCAGGGAATTAGGTAGCCCTTGGCTCTCTACGGCTTGCGATTGTACCGATGCGTGCACCAAGTAATCGCTGCCATCGTAACGCTGATCATCAGTATTTAATATCAATTGGTAGCGGCCAATGTGTGGCACGCCTAAATGGAAGTCATCATGAGGGACTGGCGTAAAGTTAGTGATCACCAATATTCGTTGACCAGATTCACTTAAACGTTCGTGCGCTAAAATGCTCGCTTCATCCGCATCAGACAAACGCCATTCAAATCCTGCGGATTCATTATCTAACTCGTAAAGCGCAGGCTGAGCACAATAGGTATGGTTAAGATCTTTTATCAAATTTTGCATGCCTTTATGGCGTGAAAACTCTAATAAAAACCATTGTAATTGATCATCGTGATTCCACTCACCTGTTTGTGCAAATTCAGAGCCCATGAAATTCAATTTTTTGCCCGGCTGACCATACATATAACCAAAAAAGGCGCGTAAATTAGCGGTACGTTGCCATTCATCACCCGGCATTTTGTAAATAAGCGATTGTTTGCCATACACCACTTCATCATGTGATAACGACAAAATGTAGTTTTCACTGTGGGCATAAATCAACGGAAAGGTAATGGTGTTGTGATGGTAACGACGATGAATCGGATCTTCTGCCATATATTCTAAGCTGTCGTGCATCCAGCCCATATTCCATTTAAAACCAAACCCAAGGCCACCTAAGAATGTCGGCGCAGAAACACCGGGATATGCGGTCGATTCTTCAGCGATGGTCATAGCATTAGGGAAGTGGCGATACACTTCTTCATTCATCCACTTTAGCATGGCAATGGCATCGTAATTTTCTCGGCCACCGTCAATGTTGGGGATCCATTGATCGTGCTCGCGTGAATAATCGAGATACAACATAGAGGCAACCGCATCAACGCGAATACCATCAATATGAAATTGCTCAAACCAATACAGCGCATTAGAGACTAAAAAGCGACGTACATGTTCTTTACCCATATCATAAATATAGGAATTCCAATCTGGATGCCAGCCACGGCGGGGATCAGGATCATGAAAAAGCGCGGTGCCATCAAAGTTCGCAAGACCGTGGCTATCTTCAGGAAAATGCGCAGGTACCCAATCTAATACCACGCCAATATTGGCCTGATGGCAGTGATCGACAAAGTACTTAAAGTCATCGGGTGAACCAAAACGGCTGGTTGGCGCAAACAAGCCCACTGGTTGATAGCCCCAAGAGCCGTAAAAGGGGTATTCCGACACTGGCATTAACTCAACATGGGTATAGCCCATCTCGGTTAAATACGGTACGAGCTCATCAGCCAATTCACGATACGTTAAAAAACGATTGCCTTCACCACGCCGCCACGATCCCACATGTAACTCATAGAAAGAGAGTGGCAGTTTGCGCTTTTCGGTAACGGGGCGAGATTGCCAAGCATCATCTTGCCATTGATACAGTGCATGATCATAGGTCACCGATGATAACGACGGATATTGCTCAGCATGAAATCCCCACGGATCCGCTCGATGCGGCAACACTTCTCCTTGTGGGCCTTTTAGCTCAAATTTGTATTGCGTACCGTTGGGAAGATTGGGCACAAAAATGCCCCACAAACCATAATCGAGTCGCTGCATTGGGGTTCGGCGACCATCCCAATTATTAAACTCACCCACTAAGCTGCACGTCGAGGCATGTGGCGCGAAGACAAGAAAGCGGGTTCCTTGAATCATTTTGCCATCTCGATGTAGAGATACACATTGCGCCCCCATTTCATGGTACATCTTCACTGGGGTATGCAACGATTCATAGTCGACGTAAATCTCATGATATTGATAGGGATCATCTAAGATTTGTTCAGTGCCGCCCCAATCAATTGAGAGCGTGTAATGAGTAAAGCGCAGATCGCGATCCGACGTCAGCAAAAAGATCCCGTCGTTTTGCGGATCCAAACACAACGGATCTTCACCTTCGATCAATATAGAGACCTCGTCGGCACCCGGCATCCAAACACGTAATGCCCCTTGATTTTGCGGCAAAAAAGGACCTAAAACACCAAACGGATCGGCGCACTGCACTTGTTCAAGTGACTGATAAACGGATTGCGTCTTCGCTGGTTTTTTCATTATATTCAATGTCGAACAACTCCCGAATTTGCAAGGTGTAACATGTACATCGCGCAAACTTGTCTTCCATGAACACTGCGCCAACATCATCGACGCAGTGAAATATCAATACTCATACTGATGAGTATTACGGCATTCTTATGGTAACGAAGAGTGACTCACGATTGCGTGATTAACACCAGATTTCTTCGCCACCAGCACGATAAACATAGCTCATAAAGCTATAAAAATCAGTCGTTAGGCTGACTGGCTTGTCGACGGTGTTCAGTGAGCTGCTCTGCGATATGATTAACGTCTTCGCGCGCAAACATTTTCTCTAACTCTACCGATAACTTGCGACGCCAGTTGGGGTATTCATCAACAGTGCCCGGTACGTTCACAGGCTTATCCATCGCTAGCCAATCTTCTAACTGTACACTTAATAATGCAGACTGCCCAGTAGCAACATGTAACTGTAATGCATCACTTAATTGCGTGCTCATCGGCACCGATAACGCATCTAGTCCAACGTCTTGGGGCAAGCGATGATGCCCAGCAACAGAGTCTAAAATGCCCTGCTTATCACTTAACCGTTCATCAAATAAACGCTGTAACACCTGCTCATCTGGATACAAGCCAATCTCGGCCCCCATCTTCAAATCTTCGCAATGCCAAAAGCCACGCAAGGTTGGCATATCGTGCGTACATAGCGTTGCCATCGACTGGAAAGGATAATCGGCTGGCGAAATATATCCACCATCGGTTTTTGAAGTTTCAAAAAAGAAGACTTTATAGGAATGGACACCGGCATCACGCAGTAGCTCCGCCATTTCATCGGGCACAGTACCTAAGTCTTCACCAATTACGCTACATTGTTGTCGGTGTGACTCAAGCGCCAAAATGGCGAGCATGTCTTTCACTGGGTAGTGCATATATGCCCCATTGATCGCACTTTCGCCCCGAGGAATCCACCACAAACGCAGTAATCCCATAACATGATCAATACGTAAAGCGCCGCAATGCTGCATATTGCGACGTAATAATTGGATGAATAATTCATACCCTGTGGCTTGTAGTTGCTCTGGGTTAATCGGCGGCAATCCCCAATTTTGACCTAATGGGCCGAGTACATCTGGCGGAGCGCCGACACTGGCTTGCAAAACGACATTGCCATTGTCGGCCCACGTTTCAGAGCCGGAATCCGCCACACCAACCGCAAGATCGCGATAAATACCCATCGGCATGCCGAGTTCTAACGCCAATTGCTGAGCGATATTCATTTGCTCATCGGCAATCCACTGTAAGTACATGTACATTTCAACATCATCGGGATGTTGCGCGGTATACTCAGCAACCGCCGCATTGTCATAACGGCGAAACTCGTCAGGAAACGCTGGCCAGCCCCAAATATGATCATGCTCACAAGCCAAAGCCGCGTGCAGGGCATCAAAGACGGCTTGCTGGCGTAAGCTTGCTCCACCTTCTTCAATAAACTGGTAAAACTGTTGAGCTCTATCGCTGTTGTATGCTAAATGCTGCAGTTGAAATTGTTGGTATAAGAGAGCAAAAGCTTGGCGCTTTAGCGCCGCCACTTGCGAATAATCAACCCAATCGGTATCACGCGCTTGCTGCTTCTGCTGTTGAAACTCAGCGCCATTCACGAGCTGTTGAAGGGCATGACTGGCTGAAAATTCAGGCACGGCTTCCACATCAATATAGAAAATATTTAACCAGCGACGCGACGATGGACTATACGGGCTCGCCGCTTCTGGATTGGCAGGAAACAACGCGTGAATCGGGTTTAACCCAACAAAGTCGCCACCACGTTTGGCAATATCACGGATTAAGTGCTGTAAGTCACCAAAATCGCCCATGCCCCAATTGTGCGCACTTTTTAAAGTATACAACTGGACACTCGGCCCCCATAGTTTCTTCCCTTGCGTTAATTCGGGCTGTTTATAACACTGTGATGGGGCGTTGATAACCCGCATAGCATAGCTTGCCGATGCGTCCAGATGAGTCAAAGTCAATTCGTGATAACCAAGCTCGACTTCAACAGGCACCGTCACGTTTATCAGTTCACTTGCTGGCTCCTCAAGGCTGATAAGCTCACTTAATGCGCCTTGATGCTGCTCGCCTTGCTCGGTGGTGAGCTGCCATGACCAATCATCCACAGCTGAGTCATTGGGAAGGTTGACAGGAAATATGATCGGCTCGCCTTGACGATATACGCGTACACTAGGGACGACATCGGTGGTTTGCCGCTTGGCGACACTCGCTAGTAGCGCATCATCACTGCTAGTATCGTAACCGAGCGCGGCCAATAATGATTCAATCACTCCTGGTGACACTTCGGTATGCTCACCGCGTGCGCTGATATAATGATCGGCAATCGGAATAGACTCGGAAACACTTTGTAGTGTTGTCTTATTGATCATCGTCTGGAAAGCCTCCCAGCTTGACGTTGAATGCGTATTGTAAACCATAAATATGGGGCAAAAAGTGAGTATTCACTTTGCCCCACTCTACTAGCGCTTAACAGGTTTTAATTTCCAGATACGGTTAACGTAATCGCGGATACTACGGTCTGAACTGAATTTCCCCATGAGCGCGGTATTTAAAATGGCTTTTTTCGCCCAGACTTGAATATCGCGATAATCATGGTCAATCGCTTCTTGTGCTTGCACGTAAGAAGCAAAATCGGCTAACACCAAGTAAGGGTCTCCCCCATTCAATAAGCTTTCATAGGTAGCTCTAAGCTTACCGGGTTCGCCGGGGGTAAAGGTTTCACCAGCTAGTAAATCTAACGATGCTTTGAGTAGCGGGTCGGCTTGATAACAATCGTATGGGTTATACCCATTCGCACGTAATTCATCTACCCCATCCACATCAAGACCAAAGATGTAAATATTATCATCGCCGACTTCCTCGCGAATTTCGACATTCGCCCCATCCATGGTACCCACGGTTAATGCACCATTGAGTGCCAGTTTCATATTCCCAGTACCAGAAGCTTCTTTACCCGCCGTGGAGATTTGTTCAGACACATCCGCCGCAGGGATAACGATTTCAGCGATACTCACGCGATAATCCGGAATAAACACCACTTTCAGCTTATCGTTGATTTGCGGATCGGCGTTAACGGTTTCCGCAATCTTATTAATGGCGTAAATGATTTCTTTTGCTAAGTAGTAGCCTGGCGCCGCTTTTGCGCCAAAGAAGAAGACACGTGGATGCATATCAAAACTGTCATCGGTTTTTAAACGATGATACAAAGAAAGCATATAAAGCATATTCAAATGCTGACGTTTATATTCATGCAACCGCTTAATCTGTACATCAAAGATCGCATCAGGGTTGAGTTCAATTCCCATGTGCTCTTGTACCCAGTCAGCCAAGCGTTGTTTATTGGCTTTTTTCACCGCCATAAACTGCTCTTGAAACTCGCTGTCGTCAGCGTAATCGGCAATTTTTTCAAGCTGCTCAAGATGCGCAGGCCATTCGTCACCAATTTTTTCAGAAATCAGGTTGGATAAATCTGGATTACAAAACTTCAACCACCGGCGCGGTGTGATGCCATTGGTCACATTGGTAAGGCGATCTGGATAAAGTTCATGGAAGTCAGGAAATAAATGCCGTTTCACTAGATCAGAGTGCAGTGCTGCGACCCCATTAACCGCATACGCCCCGACGACACATAAGTTCGCCATACGCACCATACGGTGGAATCCTTCTTGAATCACGGATAATTTTTGTTGTTTAGATACATCGCCTGGCCACTTCGCACTGACTTCAAGTAAGAAGCGCCGGTTGATTTCATAGATAATTTCCATATGGCGAGGCAGTAAGCGTTGGATCAAGCTTTCATCCCATGATTCTAGCGCTTCGGGCAATAACGTATGGTTGGTATAAGCAAACGTGCGACTACAGATACCCCATGCTTGATCCCAAGGCATTGCCTGCTCGTCCATTAAAATACGCATCAGTTCGGGAATCGCAATTGTTGGGTGCGTATCATTAAGTTGGATTGTCTCATAATCAGGCAGTTCATCGAGCGAGAAGCCCGCGGCTTTATGACGACGTAAAATATCTCCCATAGAGGCCGCACTATGAAAGTATTGCTGCATTAAACGGAGGGTTTTGCCTTTTTCATGGTTATCGTTAGGGTATAACACCTTGGTAATGTTATCGGCATCAATCAACGCATGTTGCGCTTCAAAGTAATTACCGTTATTGAAGCTTTCTAAAGAGAAGGGAGCAATCGCACGTGCTTCCCATAAACGCAGTGGGTACACGGTGTTATTTTCATATCCGACAATCGGCAGATCCCATGGCATGGCTTGCACTTTCATCCCTGGTACCCAAGTACGACGTTCCTCGCCATCAATGTATTCCACATCAACATGACCATAAAAACCGATGTCTTGCTTGAGTTCTGGACGAGCGACTTCCCACGGGTATCCTTCGATCCCTTGCCACGCATCTGGCGCTTCTTTCTGTTGGCAATCTTTGAAAGATTGTTTGAATAAACCATATTCGTAATGCAAACCATACCCAACTGTGGGGTATTCCATCGCGGCACACGAGTCCATAAAACACGCGGCAAGACGCCCTAAACCGCCATTGCCCAATGATGGGTCACGCTCTTCTTCAAGCAAATCGGTCAGGCTATGACCTAGTTCTTGCATCGCATCATTGATTTCATCATAAAGGCCTAAACTAATCAGGTTGTTACCCGTTAAACGGCCAATCAAAAACTCCAAAGATAAATAGTTGACGCTTTTCGCTTTAATGACTCTTTCATCCTGCTCGGTTTCAAGCAGGTTAAGCATTGTCATCTCGGCCATGGCTTTCGCCATTGCTAAATACCATACATGAGGAGACGCACTCTCCACCGTTGTAGCGTACGTCACATTCAAATGACGCTTCACATTATCTTGAAATAACTTCTTGTCAAACGGGTGGGTCTGGGTCGGTTTCATCGAGAGTTCTCACTTATTGTCATCCATCTAAAGGTCGCGTGCTAAACCTTACTGACAAGCGCCGTATCGTTGAAAACCAATCGTGGCGTATCTGGGGGTGTAGCACACATCCTGTCACTACTGTGTGGTAATCCAAATACATTCTCGCTAATCAAATCAATATGATAAACGTGCATTAATCACACTACATAATAGTCCTTTATAAACAGTAGTTGCGCTTTTGGCGAGGCCAATAATAATTACGATTATTTGTGTTCAATATGAATCATAGATCACATTCGTGTTCATGTTAGCGTGGTGAATTACATGTCGTTTCGCCACCTAGGGGCATTTTCTAGCAAATAAGGGGATAATTAATGTGAGAGCTTTCACAGATACCGTAACTCAATAATGAGGTCATAGGTATCGAACACATAACCAGGATAAAACGGTCTATTGGGGGGAGATAATCGACGCTGGGAGAAAGCAAGAGAGGGATTGTTATTAAGGACGTCGCAGAAGGTATGCTCTCCATTCAATCGTGACCAACAAAGGGCCTGATACACGATAGCGATGGCCATAATGAGATAACATCATCGCTACCTCATTACGCTAGATATATCGCTTAGAATGGTTTAGGGGCAAATCCAGTCATGGCTTCTAAACGCAGTGCTTTACCTTCTTTGGTCATAGGATGCACAACAACCAGGCCTTTCACTGATTTTTTTAGTTTGCCTAAATCTGCCTGCTCGGCTTTGGTTAATTCACGCGAGAACGGCATGTCGTTTAGAGAACGACGTTTTTTATCTACATCGTACTGAAGCTTACTTTTCACTTGGTGTTGTTGCTTTTCAAGTTCTGCAATTTCATTAGTAAAACGAGTGATCAATTCTTGATCGCCGCGCTGACGAGCCGTATCCAGCTTTTTGCGACGCGTCTCGAGGCGGTTGTTAAGGTTTTGAAGTTCGGTATTTAAACTCATGAGGCTCTCGGCTCTGTCTAGAAAATAAGGGCGGCAGTATAACACCCATAAAGAAAAAGGCACTCTAAAGAGTGCCTTTTTATAAAAATCAATCCAGCGGTGTTTGCTAAATCAATGCCATCGTGGCGAGCTCTAACCCAAGCACTGAGCTAATACCCATCACGACAATCAAAGAAACCTTGAAAACCGATTTTGACCACGCCACATAATCATTATTTTGAATTGGGCGGAAGGTTACGCGTGTCCACATAAAGCATACTGCACCAGCTACGACTAAATATTCGTAGCCAGCCTCGCCAAAGTAATACAACGCAAAAGCAACAAGGTTAAAAGCAACCACGTAAGCCATCATATGTTTGCGAGCTTTCTCTATGCCAGAAACCACGGGTAGCACAGGGATATTGGCACTGCGGTAGTCTTCCATTCGAAACATCGCAATTGCATAAGAATGCGGCATTTGCCATAGACAGAACAAAACGAACAACAACAATGCTTCTACGTTTATGTAATTGGTCACAGCCACATACCCAACAAGCGGTGGAACTGCGCCAGAAATACTTCCCACCAAGGTGCCATAAACCGATGAGCGTTTATACCACATGGTGTAGAAGAACACGTAAAAAACAAAACCCAATAGTACAACCACGGCAGACAACGGGTTAATCTCCCGATAAATCAGGCCCGTACCCGCTAGTAACAGTACTAGAGCAAAGACAAAAGCACGATCACTATCGACTTCGCCTTTGACCAATAACCGATCGCGAGTGCGCTGCATTTTGGCATCAATATCTCTATCAAAGATATTATTCACAACACAGCCAGATGCAATGACCATCGCCACGCTCAACAGAGTACACATCAGCTTGTAAGCACTGAAGGCTTCTGATTGAGCAGCGAGGAAGAACCCCGCTGCTACTGAGATGAGATTACCAATGATAATCCCTGGCTTGGTTATAGAGAGATAACCTTTAAGCATACAAAAAGCCTACATTGCCATGTTGATATTGAGGTTCCACATAATCCAGATAGAACCACCAATCACGATGAACACAACAATTGCTGAGAACATCAAAGAGACAAAGTTCCAGCGCCCTTCTTCAGTCTTAATCTCCATATGTAGGAAATAGATGAAGTGGACGATAACCTGAATAATGGCACACGCAAACATGATGATGTACGTTGTGGTCTCTGGCAGGCTTTGAGTCGCAACAAAATAAAATGGCACGATGGTCAACACCAACGCCATGATAAATCCAACAACGTAGCCCTTCACACTAGATTCGGCGTGTTGATTACTCATTGCATCACCCCTACTAAATAAACGAATGTGAAGACACAAACCCAAACAATATCAAGGAAGTGCCAGAATAGACTCAAGCAGTTAAAACGCGTTTCCATGGTTTCTGTTAAGCCTTTAGTGCTAAGTTGGATAAGACCAACCGCTAGCCAAATCAGACCGCAGGTCACGTGGATACCGTGAGTCGCCACTAACGCAAAGAATGCAGACAAGAACGCACTGCGATCCGGCCCGTACCCTTCAACAATTAGGTGATGGAACTCATAAATCTCCATGCCAATGAAGCCAGCGCCTAGTAGGAAAGTCACAACCATCCATAACTTAAGTGCGCCAATTTGCTTTTTCTTCATGGCAATAATGCCGAAACCAAACGTAATACTACTGACTAGTAGCAACATGGTTTCAACGAAGACAAATGGTAGTTCAAAAATATCTTTACCAGAAACGCCACCAGCGGTGCCTTTTTCTAGCACTGCATAAGTTGCAAACAAGGTTGCAAACAAAATACAGTCACTCATCAGGTAAATCCAAAAGCCAAACAGCTTATTGCCACCTGCATCGTGGTGATCGTGGGCATGCTCATTAGCGTGCATGGTTCACCTCCCCATCTTTTGCTTTCTGCGCCGCTTGTGCCGCACGGACACGTTCACGGTGCGCTTCTTCAATTGCTTTTACTTCTTCTACTTCTACATAGTAATCAACGTCATCGTTGAAGCTATGCCAAATTGAAGTCGCAATCACACCGACGATACCAATGATGGCTAGCCACCAGATGTACCAGATCATGCCGAAACCAAAGATAAGAGAGAACAGCGACACATACATACCTGTTGGGGTATTTTTTGGCATGTGAATACGCTCGTATTCTACTTCTTTTTCGATGTCATGTTCGCCACGCTGTTTTTGGTACCAGAATGCGTCGATTTCATCCGCTTTTGGAATTACAGCAAAGTTGTAGAATGGCGGTGGAGATGGAATTGACCACTCAAGAGTACGTCCGTCCCATGCATCACCCGTTACATCTAAATTATCTTCACGATCACGGTAGCTCACGTAGAACTGTGTGAATTGGCAAATAATACCAACCGCAACGAGCGCCGTACCAAACGCGGCAACGGCCAAGAATGGGAAGAACTCTGGGTTAATATCTTGGCTGATACGACGAGTCATACCCATAAAGCCAAGCGCGTAAAGTGGCAAGAATGCCAAGATGAAACCAATCAACCAGAACCAGTACGCACGTTTACCCCAAGTTTCGTTCAGTTTGAAACCAGTGACTTTCGGGAACCAGTAAGTGATTGCAGCAAAACAACCAAATACCACACCACCAATAATAACGTTATGGAAGTGAGCAATTAGGAATACTGAGTTATGTAGGACGAAGTCTGCGCCAGGGACAGCCATTAGTACGCCTGTCATACCACCGATACTGAATGAAATCAGGAAGCCGATGGTCCACATCATAGGTGTGGTAAACGTGATGCGCCCTTTGTACATGGTAAACAACCAGTTGAAGATTTTAACCCCGGTAGGAATTGAAATAATCATGGTCGCAATACCAAAGAAGGCATTCACATTCGCGCCGCCCCCCATCGTAAAGAAGTGGTGAAGCCATACAACAAACGCTAGCACAGTAATGACGATAGTCGCCCATACTAATGATGTATAACCAAACAGTTTCTTACGTGAGAAGGTTGCAGTAACTTCTGAGTACACACCGAATAAAGGCAGAATTAGGATATACACCTCAGGGTGACCCCATGCCCAAATCAAGTTAATGTACATCATCATGTTCCCACCCATATCATTGGTGAAGAAGTGGAAACCTAAGTAGCGATCCAATGTTAACAATGCAATTGTCACTGTTAGAATTGGGAATGAGATGATGATTAGAATGTTTGCACACAGTGACGCCCAAGTGAATACAGGCATTTTCATCATCGGCATGCTTGGAGCACGCATACGAAGAATCGTCACAAAGAAGTTCACACCGGTCAACGTCGTACCCACACCGGAGATTTGCAATGCCCAGATCCAGTAATCGACACCAACTCCTGGGCTCGCTTTAATCCCAGATAACGGTGGGTATGCAAGCCAACCAGTACGACCAAACTCACCCAAACCTAGCGACATGTTTGTTAGAATAACACCAACAACAAATAACCAGAATGACAAGTTGTTCAAGTACGGGAAAGCAACATCTCGTGCACCAATTTGCAGTGGCACAACCACGTTCATCAAACCGATAACTAACGGCATTGCTACGAAGAAAATCATGATCACGCCGTGCGCGGTAAAGATTTGGTCGTAGTGATGTGGTGGGAGATAGCCCGCTTCACCAGCCGCAGATAAAGCCTGCTGGCTTCGCATCATGACGGCATCCGTAAATCCCCGCACTAGCATAACCATAGCGACGGCGATGTACATGAAGCCTAATTTTTTATGGTCTACTGATGTAAACCATTCATTCCATAGGTACTGCCATTTGCCAGCTTTTGTTACCAAGCCAACAACGGTTGCACCGACAATAGCAATGATTGCCATTGTTACCACGATGATAGGCTCGTGATATGGAATCGAATCTAAAGTTAACCTTCCAAACATCTCAATTACCCTTTATGTTCAGTCGTATCAGCATGTTCAGAATCATGCATTTCAGTATCCATATGCATAGATTCTGAAGAGTGTGATTTCTCGAACTGCTCTCTCATGGAATGCATCTGACCCATAGTGTTTCCAGGATGCTGCAATACTACATCATTAAACAGACCTTTCGGCACTGATGAGAAGTAAGTAACAGGATCGTTTTCACTTGGCGCCGCAAGTTTGCGGTAATCAGAAAAGTCATGAATAGATTTATCAGACGCTTTAACTTTCGCGACCCATTCTTTGAAGCTTGCTTGGTCCGGCAGAGCCTTCGCTTTAAACTTCATGTGAGAGAAACCATGGCCACTGTAGCTTGCACCAATACCTCGATATTCACCCGGCTCATCCGCAATCAGGTGCAATCGAGTCACCATGCCTGGCATCGCGTATAGCTGAC
Organism: Vibrio palustris; assembly: GCF_024346995.1. Lineage (NCBI taxonomy): Bacteria > Pseudomonadati > Pseudomonadota > Gammaproteobacteria > Vibrionales > Vibrionaceae > Vibrio > Vibrio palustris. Next base: position 1,075,534 of record NZ_AP024888.1, read on the forward strand.
TTCCTAAACTTGGGATAAAGAAGGAGTTCATGATGTTGTCAGCGACTAGCTTAAACTTAACCGGTGTCTTTTGAGGGAAAGCGACGTAGTTAACCGTTGCAATTTTCTGATCCGGATAGATAAATAGCCATTTCCAATCCAAAGCAACCACTTGGATAGTCATTGTTTCCTGACCGTCTTTGGCGATTGGTTTAGAAGGTTCTAAGTGGTGAGATGACCGCCAAGTTATTGTTGCGAGAATCGCAATGATAACAATAGGTACGATCCAAACGACCAACTCTATTTTGGTAGAGTGTGACCACTCAGGTGCATACTCTTCTTGCTTTGTATTATTGGCCCGATACTTGTAGGCGAAATAAATCGTCATCAGTATCACTGGAATGACAACAATCAGCATAAGAACAAGAGCAGTAAGAATCAGCTCTTTTTCTTGAACACCGACATTGCCTTTCGGATCAAGTAATACAAACTTACATCCCGAAAGAGCGAGGGCTAACATAAGTATCCCTGCCTTCGATATGATGCTTTTATATCTTGAGGCTTCCATTGACTTTCTCGACTGTTTTATTTGCAAATTCCAAAAACTAAAGTGAGCACTTTAGGAATCTGCGGTGGATTTACAGGTTTTTTTAATGCGCTGATCAAACGATCAGATTTCATAATGAAATGTTCACAAAGAGTGTATTATCAGCGATAAGAGCTCTACATAAAACAACAAGTAGAGTACAAGTATCACATAATAAAAACATTCCTTTATAAAGAGCGCATTATGCTTACAAAAGGGATTAATCACAGTACATTAAAATGAAATCTTACCTTCCATTTTTGAAATGCACTAAAATTAAACACCTAAAGATAATATTATTTTATCCATATACTAGAGTGTAGTCGTCACATAACATCATGTGCACTAAATGGTGTGTTTTTTGACCACCACCACATAGCATTAGCCCAATCTTATATATCGATCCGAGCCATCCTACACTTGCTTGGAGTATGAATAAATAAAACCTGAAGAATAAATTGTTTAATTCTCTGATTTATCTCTAACGGCTTTGATCAATACCGACGTATCCATACGACCATCTCCCTTCTGAGATAGTGATGTGTAATCATCAAAGACAGTTTGTGTTAAAGGTAAATGAATGCCTTGTTGCTGTGCTTCATCCAAACAGAAGCCGAGGTCTTTAATCATCCAATCAATGGCAAACCCAAAATCAAACTCATCTTTTGCCATGGTTTGTGCTCGGTTTTCCATTTGCCAAGATCCCGCGGCGCCATTTTTCAAACACGAAACTAAGGTCGCAACATCTAAACCCGATTTTTCAGCAATGAGTAAACCTTCGGACAGCCCTGTTAATGCACCCGCAATACAGACTTGATTAACCATTTTGGCGCGTTGTCCCTGGCCAACCTTCCCCATCAACGTTGACGAGCGCGCGTAAGCAGTCAAAATAGGTTGTAGAGTGTCGAACAATGCTGCTTCTGCGCCACACATTACCGTTAACACACCATTTTCTGCGCCGGCTTGACCTCCAGAGACGGGGGCATCCATAAAGGCAATATCGTATGCTTGCGCAGCTAAATTTAACTCTTCGGCTAAAGTGGCTGATGTGGTGGTATGGTCAACTAAAATCGCCCCCGGTTTCATCGCGGCAAGCGCGCCGTCAGGAGCGGTCGTGACACTACGGACATCATCATCATTACCGACACACATCAGTACAACATCTGCCTCTTTCACACATTCCGCAATGGTCGCGGCGTAATTGCCTGGATACGTTTGCGCCCATTGCTGAGCTTTTTGTGTCGTACGGTTGTAGACCGTGACCTCGAAGCCCTTTTCAACAAGGTGTCCCGCCATTGGGTAACCCATCACTCCCAATCCGATAAAACTGACCTTCATAATATTCATTCCTTGCTATTGATTAATTCGCACCAAACAGATGGTAACCCTTTGGCGAGCTTATGCAATCCATTATCCAGCACTCAGTTTGTAACCATAAAAAAACCGGACCCAAAGTCCGGTTTCTATTATTTAAACGATGAGATTAACCATCTAGATTTGCGTTATGGTAAACCTGTTGTACATCATCACAGTCATCCAACAAATCTAGGAATTTCTGGAATGTCTCCGCATCTTCCCCTGTCACATCAGTATAGGTTTGAGGAACAAAGGTGATTTCCTCTACATCAATCTCTGTGTCTGGGAACGCTTCAGTCAATGCCGTTTTGGCTTTGAAGAATTCAGTATGAGGAGCAAAAACCGTTACGACACCGTCTTCAGCTTCGACATCACTGACATCAATATCAGCCATCATTAATGCTTCTAATACTGGCTCGTCATCTTCACCTTTAAATTGGAAAACCGCTTGGTGTTCAAACATATGTGATACTGTGCCTGGACTACCAATTTTCGCTCCTGTTTTCACGAAACATTGGCGAACGTCTTGGAAGGTACGATTACCGTTATCCGTTAAACAGTCAACAATCACACTGGCGCCGCCTGGGCCAAACCCTTCGTAACGCGCAGTTTCATAATCTTCACCGCCGCCACCACTGGCTTTGTCTAGGGCTTTATCAATAACATGGCCTGGAACATTGTCTTTCTTCGCTTTCGAGATGAGAGCACGAAGCGATAAATTTGCTTCCGGGTCTGCGCCGCCATTTTTCGCACACACGTAAATTTCTTTACCGTATCTGGAAAAGACTTTAATTTTTGCGCCTTGAGTTTTCGCCATTGAGGCTTTGCGCACTTCAAAACTTCTTCCCATCGGGATGTTCTCTCTGGTTCTGTATATTGCGGAGGATTTTAGCAAGAGTAAACGTCATTTCAATTTCTCTTGCAAAGACATAAGCGTTCTTCTAAGCGACGCCCATCACTCGTTTATATTTGTCGACAGATTGCTGAAACCACTGTTTTTCATCATCTAGACGAATGGATTTCATTTGTTGAGTGATTGCGTCTGGTCCAGATTTGCCTTGCTTCATTTTCCAAACAATAAAAGAAGCTTGTTTATCGAGCTCTATTTTATTTTTTTCTTTGGGATCTAGCTGCGCAAGGTTGTAGGACATGCTTATACTCTTCAATCGAAACACTTAGTGGAGCAATATAGCATAGAGACAGTAGAAAAATTAAGGGGAAAAATGCTCAATATGAGTGAATACATCAAGAAACAGCTAAAAATACGAAGGGTGGCTTATGCCACCCTTCTGAATTCAATGATAGTTGCCAATCAATCAAGTAAGCCTAAATCACGCGCTTCCTCAATAGAAAGACCACTGTCTCTTATATCACGGAGTATTTCGATACGACGGCGAGCTTCAGCTGACTTTATGCCTTTTCCTTCACTACGCTGAAAATCCGCTTCATCCATGAAGCCCCATTTACTTGCCATGTTAGCCATATCATCATGGTTAATAGAATTAATTGACATAATAAGTACCTCCAATAAAACCATGGTGGGGACAGGGTCATCTTTAGCAAACCTCTCGTATCATGTTAAGGCTTTTCGATGAAGATTGTGAAGCAACGCAAAGAACGTCCATACCGTCATTATTTCCTCACCACAAATTTAGTTTAAGCAGCAAAAGCGATATAAAATTAAAAGATCGGCGTTTTTTTGGTTATAACTTTTGTTCAGCATCCTAAAAGATCGAACAGTCGTTGCTCGATCATTGGTTACAACGATGGTTTGAATACTTTATATAGCTAAATGATCATTGGGTTATCGGAAGCATGATCATGCTTGAGAAAGTGACATGGATCGTATCACTATAAACTCATCGTATAATAACGGTAGGAAAATAGACAAAAAAAAGGCGAGGACTCTAAGAGTACTCGCCAAAACTATTCAGAATGAATGTAATAACAATATGAGCCAATCTAAGTTATTAGATAGGACAAAAGGTTGTCTATTCGGTATAAACAATACCTTTCATCTTGAATATCAATGTCAGAACGACGTCAAGCTTATGTTGGAAGTTTGTTGAGAGTTATACTTCTAACGTAAGTTCATCCAATACTTGAAACACACTCTCATCTAAGTGCCCTTCCATGATTTTTTTACTCACTTTCCGTCTTACCGCAAGTCCTGATATAAGACGTTCTATCGACAAATGACGGCGGTTTGATTGGGAGTTATAAAGTTCGATCACCTTGCTTAATGTCTCATATGGCACAACCTGGTCCCCGACTTTAAGCATTTCTAGCTTATCAACGAGCTCAACACACTCTTCGCGAATAGAATTCGGTGAATGTCCTGTCATTGCCGCTAACGCAATAATACTTCGTTCTAGCGCTTCTGAAGAAGTATATTTAGATAACGTAATCGTGATTTCATCAGCATTAATTTCCACCAAGTGTTTACGCAATTTCACTCGGCGTCCAAGGTTACCTCGAGATGAAGACGGTTTACGCTGAATTGGCTCAAATTCACCATCAATGATTTGAGATAGCTCTTCGAGTTTTTGTTTCGATACCATTTCATTGCGTAATGGATTGGGTAAGGTAGGTGCCATGTTTCGCTTACCAGCGTTTGTCGTACGTGCACGTGAATAGCGTAAAACCTCTTCCACATCGCATTTTATATCCACTTCATAATCTTGAATTTTGTTTTTTTCGACTAAGGATGTGATGGTTAAGTGATAGCCCCACAAGTTAACCACAAACATATTTTCGTCACCCTTGCCTTCCGATAACCGTTTAAGTTCGCGGATCAAGTCCATAGAAAAGCGTCGCCATTCAATATTTCTAGCGAGCTTTTGATTTAGCTCGCTCAATAACATGACATCGGTATGACGACGTGACATACGACTACGGAAGTATGAGTACAGCTGGAATACGAGTGTATGTTGACGCAAGATCTCTGGAGGGAACAAGAAAAAGTAATCACGAGTTAACAGCTCTTCGAAAAATGATGGCTCCCAGACCAAAATATATAAATTCGGTTTAATACGGATCTCACCATCACTATTTTCTGTAGGCGCTTCTTCTGATGCAGTGATGGTACGCGCAAGAAACCGGAAACGGTCACTTTTAAAGCCCTCCGGCATATTTTCACTTAGCCATCGACCAGTAAGCTCATGCAGTTGAAAGTCGGTAAATTCGATACGATCAATACTGTCGCGAATGGAATCTCGTGCTGGCCCACTGTCTTTTTTGCCACGTAATTGAAGAATGTCGGTGATGTATAATGGTGTTTTATTAGGTACATGACTAGCATTCAGATGGTAATCTTCTTGGTGTGAATCATGATATTGAACCGTTAATGTGAACAGAGCAAACAGAGTCATGAGATCGTCGACGGTCATGATATTTTTTGATGATCGTGTTTCGATCACCGCTTTGGTACCTGAGATCGACACCATCGATTTTTGATATTGTTTACGGGTACGTGGTGGCGCAAGAGCCTGATCAATAATACCGGCCCAATTAGTCGGAGATACAATGAATTGATCGGCTTCGTCTTTCATTGCTGGTGGCATGTTCAAACCATGTTCATGCAACAAACGTTGATTAACCTGTGTTTGTGCTAATGCTTTTGAACGCTTACGTTTTTCCGTTTGTTTCACTGAATCGGTCATTAAGCTGGTAGAGCCAAGGACTGAAATCAACTGATTCGGATTAATAAACCGATGTAGCATGGTTTTACCAGCTAAGCCTTCTTCAAACTTGACGGGGATTTGTTTGAAAAGACCGACTTGCACAGCAGCTCGCAAGCGTTGTTGGATCGCGGCTCGAGTCAGTTTCCCATCTGTCGCGTCGATGAGTTCTGTGGTTGATACCAATCCATCTTTGCTACGAAACCCCTGTAGTGAGATTAAGTTTAATAGTTCGATAATACTTTTGGTGACGCCTTTGAAGTGTTGATACTGATCTATCCAATCAACTGCTATTTCTGATACTTCAAATAAATGCCCATCTTTGTGAGAGCGTGGTGCTTTAATCAATAATTTTTCTTCAGAACTCATATCTGCTTCCGCATCACGTTAACCGTAATATCGCTATGTTTCCATGAAGCATAATGAAGTTTTGATCATAAATAAAGAAAAATTTTTAGGTTTTAAATAACTGATCTTTTTGTTTAATCTGATTAATATTGATTAATATGATCATATGATCTGGACGAGAAGTTGCTTTTAAGTGACTGTTTTTAAACTAGATAAAAAATACCTTCTCGAAAGCATGATCATCTATTTTTAGAAACTATGATCATCATATTTTAGAAAGCATGATCAGATGATCTTGAATCAATGATCATGAATAGTTGGCATCAATGATCAAAGAGATTACCCAAGCATGATCATCATATGATCACAGGTTATCCACAAACTGAATTTGCTGTTTGCTGGTTTATTCGCTTTTTCATGCCGACTTCGACTTCGTTGCCGTTTACTATCATCCGATTTCGTCAATTTTAATACGAAAGCATGATCATGGAAGTGACTCATCCCCTACTTTTGTGGTTATTTTGGTCGATTTTATTGGTTGAATGACATCGGGCTCTTATTTCTTCTTAGATACTGATACATAGCGCGGGTTCGTAAGCATGATCAAGGTGATTTACACGCTGGTATCGGTGTTTCGATTTTACTCTATAACTGCAAATATACTCTTTTATGCCGCTGCATGCATTGGTACATCTGGCATCTACCGTAACTTAGCTGTTATTTATCATGCTTCCGAAAGGATCATTATCTTGATCATTGATCCGTTTGCTATTGATTGCAATTGACTGGTGAGGGATCGATTTAAAGCGATGATTTTTTCTTGATCATCGTTCCGTAGAGTAAGATTTTACACGGAACGATGATCATGATGGTAGCCTTGATCATGCTTCCTTATTGTTGATTGATCATAAAAAATTGCTTTTTATTGCTGAGCGTAACCGCAAAATAGAAATATTTAAGCTTTTTTCAAGTTGAAATGACATATGCCGTAATTTACTAGCGTATTGTAATCGTTCCGTAGACGTTACTTTTTATTTTTCGTTAATATTTATAACTTTTTAATTAGTTTACATTGTAAATAAGTGACGCTGTCACATTTTTATTGTTTGAATTTTTTACCGTAGTTATTGGTAGAAAACTGATGATATTTATTGGGTTTGTTCATACTATTGCTAAATTAAGTTGTATTTAATGTGATATAGCTCTATAAGTATACGTACACCTTTTTGTTGTAAATTAATTGCTATGCTGTACAATTTATTTATCAAAGTCCTACTGATGGAAT